>CAJXMR010000034.1 GCA_913056305.1 uncultured Ralstonia sp. | reverse complement strand
CGGCCAATGAAGACCACGTGCGTCGCGTCGGCGCCAACGGCTACGTGGCCAAGTTTGAGGCCAACGAGCTGGCCCAGGCGATTGCCTCGGCGTTGGGCTGAACACCAGCGGGTTCTGGTTTCCGTGGCGACGGGGCAAAGCGTTGTGCTGCAACGCTTTGCCCCGTGTCATTTGTGGGGGCTGTGATGATCGCCGCCTAGCGGGTCGACGATGATCATGGTGCGATCCAGCACGCCGCTGTCGTCAAAGTAAGCGCTGAAATGGGCTTGCTGATACCCGGTGACGAACATCCGATAGGACCACGCCTCGCGCTTCATGAGCGGGTAGTACTGCGTCGGCTCGCGCGGCATGCCAAAGCGCTCGGCCACGTCACGCTTGGTCCAGACGCCAGGGCGCGCCTCGTAGATTTCGCGCTCGGTCAGCATCTGGCGGAAGTTGGTGAGCTTGCCGCTGGCATCGAAATCCGCGGCGTAGACCTCGTGCCCCATCGGCTGCCTCGAGTAGATCCAACGGTGGGTGCCGCCGGCAAGCTGATAGGTCTCGGTGGGGGTGCCAAAGGTCTCGCGCACAGCGCTTTCGGGTTTGCCGATCATCTGTTGTGCGGTCTGGACGGGCTCCAGCGACGCACAGGCGCAGAGCGCGAGCGCAGCCGCGCCGATCCATCTGCCCAGTTGTATCTGCATGGCCATCCTCCAATGTCGACGCGGGCCGTGTGTGCCCCGCCTCGATAGTAAACACTGCATGTGGGGAAAATATTCCATCCGCCACGGTGATGCGCACTGAATTGGTGCCATCAGCTGGCTTTCGTTGCCGAGGCTGTGATGACCCGGTGCACGAAGCGCAGTTTGTCGATCACCGGTGTGGCCAGCGTAAACGGGTAGCCGTCGGCGAGCCCCAGGCTGCGGTTCAGGCTGTTGAGCGCGTAGGTAAGTGGAAACCAGCGCCCCAGCAGGCTGTCGAAGCCGGCTTCCTCCACCGGGGTCTGGTCGGTCAGCTCGGGTTCCTGCGGGTGGCCGGGCAGCAGCGCGAGCCCGCAAGACACGGCCGTATCCAACGTATCGACCATGTGCAGGTAGTGGGCCCAGGTCTCGGCCCAGTCTTCCCACGGGTGCATGGTGGCGTAGGCGCTGATGGTTGACTGCGCCCAGTCGGCGGGCGGGCCGTTGTCGTAGTACGTCTTGAGGGCCTCGGCGTAGTCGGCGCGCTCGTCGCCAAAGCGCTGGCGGAATGGCGCCTCCCAGCGTGTGCCCGCGATCAGGCGGTCGAAGAAGTAGTGGCCGGTCTCGTGGCGGAAGTGGCCCAGCAGCGTGCGATACGGTTCATGCAGTGCGGTGCGGGCCTGCTCGCGCGCCGCGTCGTCGGCCTCGGCCACGTTGAGGGTGATCAGGCCGCGGTCGTGGCCGGTGATGACGGCGTCCCCGTCGCCGGTGGTCTCCCGGAAATCAAACTGCAGCCCCGTTTCGGGGTTCTCGCGCCGAGAGGCGAGCGGCAGCCCAAGCGCCGTCAGTGTATAGAGCAGGCGGCGCTTGGCGGTCTCCAGGCGATACCAGTACAGGCGGTTGCCCGGCACCTCCAGGTTCGGAATGGCGCCGGTGAACTGGCACGCGCGGCACAGCGTATCGGGAGCCTCGGCCGGGACCATCCAGTTGCAGACGTTCTCGACGGCGTAGTTGTGGCATTGGCGGTAGAGCCCGCCGTTGGCACCAGGATGCAGGCTGCGCCAGAGCCCGTCGCCGGCCGCCTCGAACGCGCTGATCTCGCCCACCTCGGGCAGGTAGCCCAGCAGCGCCTCGCAGCGCTCGCAGCGGACGTTTTCAAAGAAGACCAGTTGCTGGCAACGGTTGCAGTGGTAGGTTTTCATGGATGGAAAACGGTGGGGTCCCCGGGCAAGCTGGGGTCTGTGCGGTTGGACGGCGGGCAAGCGAGGTTGTTCACCTTCTTGTCACACACAGGTCCAACGCCGGTGCCGACAATGGCGGGCAGCACGGGCCGGCGCCGCCATGCCAACGGCACGAACCTTGCTTGAACCGCCCGCCCGCTGGCGTTGCCTGAGCCGGCGCGGAACAACGAGCCATTGAGGAGTCCGTGTGTCGATCCGAGTCGCGCTGAACCACGTCACCCATTATCGCTATGACCGGCTCGTCGAGCTGAGTCCGCAGGTGGTCCGCCTGCGGCCGGCGCCGCACTGCCGCACGCCCATCCATGCGTATTCGATGCGGGTCGAGCCGGCCCAGCACTTCATCAACTGGCAGCAGGACGCCTTTGCCAACTACCTGGCGCGGCTGGTCTTTCCCGAGAAGACGCGCGAGTTCAAGGTCACGGTCGACCTGGTCGCCGAGATGGCGGTCTACAACCCGTTCGATTTCTTCCTGACGCCCGAAGCCGAGCAGTTTCCGTTTACCTACGCCGACGACCTGGCTGCAGAGCTGGCGCCCTACCGCGTCAAGCGCGAGATGACGCCGCGTTTTGCCGCCTTCGTCGCCAGCATCGACCGCACGCCGCGGCGCACGATCGACTTCCTGGTCGAGCTGAACCAGCGGCTGCAGCAGGAGATCCGCTACCTGATCCGCATGGAGCCCGGCGTGCAGACGCCGGAACAGACGCTCGAACTTGGCTCCGGCTCGTGCCGCGACACTGGCTGGCTGCTGGTGCAGGCGCTGCGGCAGTTGGGGCTGGCGGCGCGCTTCGTGTCCGGCTACCTGCTGCAGCTCGTGCCCGACGTCAAGGCCATCGACGGCCCCAGCGGCGCCGAGGTCGACTTTACCGACCTGCATGCCTGGTGCGAGGTCTACCTGCCGGGCGCGGGCTGGATCGGCCTGGACCCGACTTCCGGGCTGCTGGCTGGCGAAGGGCATATCCCCGTGGCCTGCACGCCGGAGCCGGGCAGTGCGGCGCCCATCGCGGGCGCGGTCGACGAGTGCGAGGTGGAATTCGGCCACACCATGTCGATCACCCGCGTGCTGGAAGCCCCGCGCGTGACCAAGCCCTACACCGAGGCACACTGGGCCGACGTGGTGCAGATGGGTGCGCACGTCGATGCCCAACTCGCGGCCATGGACGTGCGGCTGACCATGGGCGGCGAGCCCACCTTCGTGGCCGTGCGCGACCGCGATGCGGCCGAGTGGAACACCGATGCCCTCGGGCCCACCAAGCGCAGCTACGCCGTCGGGCTGATGGACAAGCTGCGCCAGCAGTACGGCGCCAATGGCTTCCTGCACATCGGCCAGGGCAAGTGGTACCCCGGCGAGCAGCTGCCGCGCTGGGCGCTGTCGCTCTACTGGCGCGCCGACGGCCAGCCCTGCTGGGGCGACCCCACGCTGTTTGCCGACGAGCGCACCCCGGGTTCCTACACCGCCGAGGATGCGCAGCGCTTCCTCCACCGTCTGGCAGGCAAGCTGTCGGTTGATGCGCAATGCATCCAGCCCGCCTATGAAGACACCCTGTACTACCTGTGGCGCGAGCGGCGGCTGCCCGTCAACGTTGATCCGTTCGACGCGCGTCTGGACGACGAGCTGGAGCGCGTGCGCCTGCGCCGCGTGTTCGATGCCGGCTTGTCTGCCGTGACGGGCTACGTGCTGCCGCTGGCCCGCGAGCATGACGTGGCGCTCTCCGGCCCGCGCTGGGTGACCGGCCCATGGTTCTTCCGCGATGCGCGCATGTATCTGATGCCGGGCGATTCGCCGATGGGTTATCGCCTGCCGCTGGACTCGCTGCCGTGGGTAAGCAAAGGGGACTATCCATACCAGCACGCGCATGATCCGTTCGGACCGGCCGCGCCGCTACGCACGGCGGCAGCATTGCGCATGCAGTACCAGGGCGAGGAGGCCGGAGGCGCCGGCGTGGCCGCCGGGGGTACGCCCGGAACGTCGGCCTCGCTGGGCACCGGCCAACCGGTCATGGATCGCATGCCGGCGCGCGGCGAATCGGCCGCATGGACGCGCCGCACCGCGCTGTGCGTAGAAGCGCGCGACCCCGCCCGCGCCGCCGGCCCCAAGGTCGAGGCCGAGACCTTTGGCAGCGGCAAGCGCCTGCTGCACGTCTTCATGCCGCCGCTGACCGCGCTCGACGACTACCTCGACTTGCTGGCCGCCGTGGAGGCCACCGCCGCCGAGCTGCGCGTGCAGGTCGTCATCGAGGGCTATCCGCCGCCGCGCGATCCGCGCCTGAAGCTGCTGCAGGTCACACCCGACCCCGGCGTGATCGAGGTCAACATCCACCCAGCCTCCAACTGGGGCGAACTGGTCGACCACACAGAGTACCTGTACGAATCGGCCCACCAGACCTACCTGAGCACCGAGAAATTCATGCTCGACGGCCGCCACACCGGCACTGGCGGCGGCAACCACTTCGTGCTGGGCGGGGCCACGCCGGCGGACAGTCCGTTCCTGCGGCGGCCCGATTTGCTGGCGAGCCTGATCGCGTACTGGCACAACCATCCGTCGCTGTCGTACCTGTTCTCCGGCCTGTTCATCGGGCCGACCAGCCAGGCGCCGCGCGTGGACGAGGCGCGCAACGACCAGGTCTACGAACTGGAGATCGCCTTTGCCGAGCTGCAGCGCCAGCTCGATCGGCTGGGCGCATTCGGCAGCGAGGGCAACGGCGGCGCACAGGTGCCGCCCTGGCTGATCGACCGCATCCTGCGCAACATCCTGATTGACGTGACCGGCAACACGCACCGCGCCGAGTTCTGTATCGATAAGCTCTACTCGCCCGACGGCCCCACCGGCCGGCTGGGCCTGCTGGAGCTGCGCGGCTTCGAAATGCCGCCGCATGCGCGCATGAGCCTGGTGCAGCAACTGCTGCTGCGCGCGCTGGTGGCCCGCTTCTGGCAAACGCCGTACACCACGCGCCTGACGCGCTGGGGCACCGAGCTGCACGACCGTTTCCTGCTCGGCACCTTCGTGCAGATGGATTTCGACGACGTACTGGACGACCTGCGCGAGGCGGGCTACGCCTTCGAGCGCCACTGGTTTGCGCCGCACTTTGCGTTCCGCTTCCCGCTGGTGGGCGAGCTGCAGTCGGCCGGCATCTCGCTCACGCTGCGCGGCGCGCTCGAGCCCTGGCACGTGATGGGCGAGGAGGGTGGGGCGGGCGGTACGGTGCGCTATGTCGATTCGTCGGTCGAGCGGCTGGAGGTGAGCGTGCTGGGCCTGAACGACAACCGCCATGTGGTGACGGTCAACGGCATTCCCTTGCCGCTGCAACCAACCGGCCGCGTGAGCGAGCACGTGGCGGGCGTGCGCTTCCGGGCGTGGTCGCAGTCCTCGGCGCTGCACCCGACCATCGGCGTGCACGCGCCGCTCACCTTCGATCTGGCCGACACCTGGACCGGCCGCTCGCTGGGCGGTTGCCAGTATCATGTGGCGCATCCGGGTGGACGCAACTACCAGACCTTTCCGGTCAATGCGTACGAGGCCGAGAGCCGGCGCCGCGCGCGTTTCTTCACGACAGGGCATACGCCCGGGCCGCTCGAAGTGCAGGCGGCCGAGCGCAGTCTGGAGTTTCCGTTCACACTGGATCTGCGTCGCTATTGATTACCCACCGAGCCGATCTTGTCCTTCCAGTCGACCCTCCCGCTCGACACCGCTGGCGTTCATGCGGATGTCCTCGCCTTGCTGCGTACGCTGCCGGCACGGGAGGGGCATTGGGATGAGTTGCGCGCCGCGTCGGGCGCGCTGCGCGCGCCGTGGCGGCGCTTCTTCGAACTGCTCGGCGAGCCCGGCGTCGCCGGGCTGGATCATGCGCGCGCTTCAGTGGCGCAGCAGGTGCGCGACAACGACATCAGCTACAACGTCTACGCCGACAAGGGCGAGCCGCGCCCCTGGGCGCTCGAGCTGCTGCCCTTCCTGATCGACGAGGCGCAGTGGGCCGACATCGAGCACGGCGTGGCCCAGCGCGCGCAGTTGCTCAACGCCATCGTGGCCGACGTCTACGGCCCGCAGACGCTGCTGGCGCGCGGGCTGCTGCCGCCGGCGCTGGTGTTCGGCCACCCCGGCTATCTGCGCGCCGTGCGCGGCTTCACCCCGCCAGGCGGGCAGTACCTGCAGATCGTGGCAGCGGATCTGGTGTGCGCGCCGGATGGCACCTGGACGGTCATGTCGCACCGGGCCGAGGCCCCGTCCGGCCTCGGCTACGCGCTGGAGAACCGCCTGATCGTCTCGAGCCTGTTCGCCGATCCGTTCCGCGAGCTGCACGTGGCCCGACTGGCGCCGACCTATTCGCAACTGATCGGCACGCTGGCCGCCGCCGCCCGCACCACCATGCATGGCGACGAGGGCGACGACTCGCCGCACATCGTGTTGCTCACGCCCGGGCCCTTCAGCGAGACCTATTTCGAGCAGGCCTTCCTGGCACGCTACCTGGGCGTTACGCTGGTCGAAGGCAAGGACCTGACGGTGCGCGGCGACAAGCTCTACCTCAAGACCTTCAACGGGCTCGAGCGCGTGCACGCCGTGCTGCGCCGCCTCGACGACGTGTTCTGCGACCCGGTCGAGCTGCGCGCCGATTCCACCATTGGCGTGCCGGGCCTGCTGCAGGTCATGCGCGCGGGCAACGTGATGGTGTCGAACGTGCCGGGCGCCGGGTTTGTTGAATCGCCGGCCATGCTGGGCTTCCTGCCGGGGATTGCCGAGGCACTGCTGGGCACGCCGCTCGCGCTGCCGAGCGTGCCGACCTGGTGGTGCGGCGAGGAGGCCGCGCTCAGCGAGGCGCATGCACAGATTGATTCGGCGCTGCTACTGCCGACCTGGCCGGGCGAACGGCCGGATGGCGCGCCCGGCATGGCACAGGGCCCGCAAGCGCTGGCCGCCTGGCGCGACCGTATCGAGCGCGCGCCCGACGCCTTCACCATCCAGGCGCCGCTGCCCTATTCCTGCACGCCCCGATACGAAGCCGGCATGCTTACCGGCCGGCCCTCGGTCCTGCGCGTCTATGCCATCGCCGACATGAACGGCGGCTGGCACGTCATGCCCGGCGGTTTCACGCGTCTGGCCGGCGAGCGCCAGGCCACCGCGTCGATGCAGCTCGGCGGCAGCAGCGTCGACACCTGGGTGCTGTCGAGCCAGCAGAGTTCGACGTTCTCGCTGCTGCCCTCGCCGATGAAGCCGGGCGACCTCGCGCGCAAGCACCGCACCATCTCCAGCCGCGCGGCCGAGAACCTGTTCTGGTCCGGCCGCTATGGCGAGCGCGCTGAGAACAACGTGCGGCTGTGCCGCATCCTGCTCGGCTCGCTGGAGGGCGGCGACGCCGGCACCATGTTCCCGACGCTGGTCGAGCTGGCGGCGCAGTGCGGGCTGATCCACAGCATCGACGTGTTCGCACGCAGCACGCCGCATGCGTTCGAGCGCGCGCTCGTGGCCGGCTTGGGCGAGCACAGCGGCACCACCGGCATCGGCTATTGCCTCGCCGCCCAGGCCCGCGCCTCGGGCGAAGTGCGCGGCCGATTGTCGAACGACCACTGGCGCACCATCCTGGCCGCGCGCAATGACTTCCGCGATGGACTGGGCGACCTCGCCGCCGAAGGCAGTGGGCATGATCGCGTGGCGCTGGTCGCGCTGCTCGAAACCCTGTCGACCCAGCTGTCCGCCGTCAGCGGCGCGCAAGGCGATCGCATGACCCGCGACGAGGCCTGGCGCTTGCTGTTCGCCGGCCGCCATATCGAGCGCGTGTGGGCCATGACGACCTTCCTGCGCGTGGTGGCCGAGCAAGGCACGCTGGCCACGCCGGAGGGCTTCGATCTGCTGCTGCAGCTGTTCGACAGCACGCTCACGTACCGCTCGCTCTACCCCGGCCGCCTGGAGGTGCCGGCACTGCTGGACCTGCTGGTGGTGGAGCAGACCAACCCACGCGGCCTGTATGGCGTGTATGCCCGCTTGCGGACCAAGCTGGAGCAGATCGAACGCGCCGCCACCGATACGCGGCGCACGCCGTTTGCCGAGATGATGCCGGTGGTCGAGACGCTGCTGCCGCTCGAAGCCCTGTGCGAGACCGATGCCGACGGCAAGCACGCCAACCTGATCGACATGTGCGACCGGATCGGCGACTACGTGGGGGCGGCCTCCAACGAAATCAGCGCGCGCTATTTCAGCCACGCCAGCACCCCGACCGCGCAGGTGGCCTGATGACCAGGCAAGCGCAAGCGACGCTGCTGTCGGTTTCACATAGCACGCTGTACCGCTATGCGACGCCGGTTGAAACGGCTCAGCACCTGGCCACCATCCGCCCACGCGCGTGCGCTTGGCAGGAGATCGTCGTCCACCAGGAGCAGATCGAGCCGGCGCCGTCGTACGTCACCAGCCGCGTCGACGGTTTCGGCAATGACGTGCTGTATTTCTCGCTCGACACGCCGCACGACAGCCTGCGCATGACCAGCGAAACCACGGTGCGGCTGCTGCCGCGCTGGGCCGGGCTGGACCCCGACACCACGCCCGCGTGGGAAACCGTGGCGCAGCGCCTGCGCTATCAGGTGGGCTCGGCGTTCTATCCGGAGGCGGAGTTTTGCTTTGCCTCGCCCAATATCGCATTGCCCCCGGAGCTGCATGCCTATGCGCGGCAGAGCTTCGCACCGGGCACGCCGGTCGTCGCGGGCGCGGTCGATCTGATGCATCGCATCCATGCCGATTTCGAATATGCGCCGACGGCCACGGCCTTCGACACGCCCGCTGCGCGTGCCTTTGCATTGCGCCGGGGCGTCTGCCAGGACTTCGCGCAGGTGATGATCGGGTGCCTGCGCGCGCTGGGTTTGCCCGCGCGCTATGTGAGCGGCTACCTGCGCACCGAGCCGCCCGCTGGGCAGCCGCGCCTGATCGGCGCCGATGCCTCGCATGCGTGGGTGTCGGTGTTCTGCCCGGAAAGCGGTTGGGTCGATCTTGACCCGACTAACGACGTGCTGGCCGACCTGGACCACGTCACCCTCGCCATCGGTCGTGACTACAGCGACGTCTCGCTGCTGCGCGGCATGATCCTCGGCGGCGGCGAGCATCAGGTGGACGTGGCGGTCAGCGTGCAGGAGGTGCCGGTCGCGTGAGGGGATCGGCGAGGGCATGCAGTGGGGAGCATCATGAAGAAGCAAATCTCTTGGCAGGACCTGCCCGACCCGGCAGATGTCTCGGGCGTCTTCGCCTTTGCCATGTCGTTCAACGGCTATGAGGAGCTGGGCTCGTTCGAGGCCTGCACCAGCGCCGCGCGCGAACGCAGGCGAGCATCGATTGCCGACTTGCGCAACGAGCTGTTCTGCGCGGCCAGGGCGTCCCGCCATGCGGGTTCAACGACGTACCTGGCGACCTACGAGGCGTTGTTCCCGCTATTCCAGCGCATGCTGAGGCCCCTGGCCGCGAACGGCCCTCAGGGCTGATCGGCGAGTTCTGGCGACGGGTGCCTGCGGCGCTGCGCGCCCGGGTGCGCAGCCGGGAGCCGATCACTGTCGCCGAACAGCTTGCGACGCAGTGTGCCCGGCGCGTACGCGGTCTTGTAGACCCCACGGTTCTGCAACTCCGGCACGACCAGGTCGATGAAGTCGGCATAGCTTTCCGGCGTGACGGTGCGTGCCAGGTTGAAGCCGTCGATGTCGGTCTCGTCCATCCAGTGCTGAAGGGCATCGGCCACCTGCTGCGGGTCGCCCACGATGGTCGTGTAGCGGCCGCCGAGCGCGAGCTGGCCGAGCAGGTGCCGCACGGTGAACTGCGCGTCGCCACCGGTGGCACGGCGGACCGACGATTCGATCGCATTCGTCTTCACCGCGCGCAGCGGGTCGTCCAGCGCATACGTCGAGTAGTCGACCCCGGCACCGGCTGAAAAATGGGCGAGGCCCGCTTCCGCACTGGCGTGGCGCTGGTACTCAGCCAGCTTTTCGCGGGCAAGCTTTTCCGTCTTGTCGACCACGACCGTGATGCCCATGAGCGCTTTCACGTCACCGGGGCGGCGTCCGGCTAGCACGGCGGCTTGCCGCAACTGCGCCACTTGATCACGCGTGGCAGAGGTGCTCTGGCCGGACAGGAACACGCACTCGGCATGCTCGCCTGCGAAGGTCTGCCCGCGCGCGGAAGACCCCGCCTGGAACAGCACCGGCGTGCGCTGCGGCGAGGGCTCGCTCAGGTGGTAGCCCTCAACGTCGTAGTAGCGCCCATGGTGGCGGATGCGGTGCACCTTGTCCGGTTGCGCGAACACGCGGGCGGCGCGGTCGCGCAGCACGGCATCGTCTTCCCAGCTGCCTTCCCAGAGCTGATAGACCACATCGAGGAACTCATCGGCGCGGTCGTAGCGCTCGTCGTGCGCGATCTGCCCGGTGAGGCCCATCGCGCGCGCGGCGCTCTCCAGATAACCGGTGACGATATTCCAGCCAACGCGCCCGTCCGTCAGGTGGTCGAGCGTGGAGAACCGCCGCGCCAGCAGATAGGGCTGTTCATAGGTCAGGTTGACGGTCAGGCCAAAGCTCAGATGCTCGGTCGCGGCCGCCATGGCCGAGACCAGCATCAGCGGATCGTTCACCGGCAACTGGATCGACTCGCGCAGTGTCACGTCGGCCGACTGCTGATACACGTCGTACACGCCCACGATGTCGGCGATGAACAGGCCGTCGAACAGGCCGCGCTCCAGCAGCTTGGCGAGGTCGGTCCAGTAGCTGAGCTTGCGGTAGTCGACGGAGCGGTCACGCGGATGCGTCCACAGGCCGTGGTTGATGTGGCCGACGCAGTTCATGTTGAACGCGTTGAGCAGGATCGGTTTCTTCGCCATCGTGCGCATGTGGCCCGGTTATGCGGCCAGGCTGGTGAGGGTGGGCAGGCTGTCGGCGGGGCGCTGCAGCAGCACGCCCAGGATCTCGCGTCGCCACGCGTCATAGAGCGGCGCGTGGTTGCGCGTGTCGATGCCCGCCGCGCGTGCGTTGAGCGCCCAGGATTCACGCAGGTAGTCGCCCAGCAGTGTCTGCAGGTGTTCGTCCGCTTCCAGCACCTCGCCCGTCCATTGCTCGCGTTGCGCCGGCGAGGCGCCATCGAGCTTGCGATGCCACCATTCCGTGATGAGGATGCGGTGCACCTCCTCGTCCGGCATGATGCGGTTCTCGGCAAAGTCGCGATTGGCGAGGTCGAGCACGCGCGAGGTGCGGCGGTTCACCGCCAGGCGCGCGAGGATGTGGTGCTCGTAATGAAATTCCCACGCGAGAAAGGCGGCCCAGCTCGTGAGCGGGGTGTCGCCCAGTACGTCCCAGTGGTGGCGCACGTCCTGCGCGATGCGCTCGATCTGGTCGTGGCCCGACAGTACGCGGATGCGCTCGCGCGAGGCCACGGCATGAAAGCCGTCATCGCCGATCTGGCGCGACAGGGCGAGCTGGAAATCGGGGTCGTCGCGGAACAGGCGGTCCAACCCGGCGCTCGCCAGCTGCACGATGAAAAGGTCGTGCGCGGCATTCCACACGGCGTAGTCGATCACGCCTTCCAGCTCTTCCGATGTTTGCGCGTCGCGCGGCGGGTCAACGCGCGCGGGCGGCAGGTGCGGCGCGTGCACGGCAGCGACGCGGTCGAAGAGGGCTTTCTCCAGCGCGCCGGAGTAGCGCACGGGGGCAATGTCGAGATCGGCTTGGGTCACGGTGATGGCCTCGTGGCGGAAGGTTGCTCCGATGGATATGCGTCGCGCTTACGCCGGGTGGGCGTTGCGCGACAGAGGCCGTCATCGTTGCATCGAACCTTGCGCAGGCAAACGAAGCGTTGCGCATGACGTTAGAAGGGGGCGCCGACACCGATTTGCGCTACAGGCCGTTCTCCACCATGGCCAGTAGCCGCAGCGCGATGGCGCCGGTCTGCTCGGGCGGGCGGCCGCGCAACGGGCCGTCGATGATCAGCAGAGCGAGCCCGTGCACGGCAGACCATGCGAGGTATTCGGCGCCAAAGCGGCGCTCCAGCGGTAGCACGCCCGCGGCGGTCAACTGATCGAGTGCCGAGCCGAGCAGCTGGAACGGGTTGAGGCCGCTGTCGCCGGCCTTGTCAGGGTCGACGTCGTGTTCCACCTCGTCGGGCACGGCAAATGCGGTACGGAACAGGCCGGTCTCCATTTGCGCAAAACGCAGGTAGCCCACGCCGACCGCGCGCAATGCGCCACGCGCCTGATCGGCGTCGGAGAGCGTCGGGTCGATCTGTGCCAGCTCGGTTTCCATCGCGCGCGCCAGGGCTGCGAGGGCGGCCGCGCGCACGGCCTGGAGCAAATCCTGGCGCCCTTCGAAATGCCGGTAGGCCGCATTGGGCACCACGCCGGCGCGCCGCGTGGCTTCGCGCAAGACGATTGCGTCTGGCCCGCCGGCGCGCGCCAGTTCGATGCCGGCGTCGAGCAGTGCGCGGCGCAGATCACCGTGGCGATAGGTTGCCCGCGTGGGCGGGCGAGGAGGCTCCTGGGTCATGCCATCTCCATGTGGACACTGTCCATTATCTCTGCTATTGTTTGTGGACAGTGTTCACAATTACACCGTAGTCGTTGGCGATGTGAATTGCCAAGCTTTTTCAGGAGGCTGACATGACGGATGTGTTAACTGCAGCAGACGACGAGTCCCAGATTCGCGCGCTGATCCAGGAATGGGCCGCGGCCGTGCGCGCCAAGGACGTGAACGCGGTGATGCGCCACTACGCACCCAACGTCGTGGTGTTCGATGTGATGCCGCCGCTGTTTGTGAAGGGTGCCGAGCCGTATCGCTGCAATTGGCAGGACTGGTTCGACGCGCTCGACGACGGCCCTGTCGATTTCCAGTTCGTCGAATTGCAACTGGCGGTGGGTGGCGATCTGGCCTATTGCTTTAGCGTGAACCGGCTGCGCGCGCGATATCGCGACGGCACCCGGCACGACGCGCAGACGCGCGCCACCGCGTGCTTCCGCAAGATCGACGGGCGCTGGCTGGTCGTGCATGAGCACGCTTCGGTGCCGATGCCGGTTTCCGAAACCGTCGGCGCATGACGTGCTTTGCACGATGTTGTGTTTTCCCCCAAGGCCGTGACCGATCGCGGCCTGCGTTGTTCACCACCAAGGAGCTGTGATGTCTGTTCAACCCTATCTGTTCTTTGAAGGTCGTTGTGAAGAGGCGCTGGAGTTCTACAAGAAGACGCTCGGCGCGAAAGTCGACATGCTGATGCGCTACAAGGACGCGCCCCCCGGAGCCGAACCGAAGGCTGAGCAGTGCGGCGGTGTGGTGCCTCCGGCCGACAAGGTCATGCACGCGGCCTTCCGCATCGGCGATGCCGTCGTGATGGCGTCCGACGGCATGGTCTCGGGCAAGTCCGAGTTCAAGGGCTTCTCGCTGTCCGTCGACGTGGCCGACAAGGCCGCGGCCGAGCGCACGTTCAAGGCGCTGGGCGACGGCGGTCAAGTGACGATGCCGTTGACGGAGACCTTCTTTGCCAATGCGTTCGGCATGCTGGTCGATCGCTTTGGCGTCGGCTGGATGGTGATTGCACCGAAGCCGATGTAAGCGAAACGCGCAAGAAAAAAACGGCCACCTTCGGGTGGCCGTTTTGCTTCGCGGGGCGCTGCGCGCTCAGATTGGCGCGGAGGGCGATTGCTCCGCGCCGGCATGCCCGTGGGTCGCATCATGCGCACGCGTGCGCACGAACACCCCGGCCAAGACTGCGGCCAGCGCGGCGGCAATCGCCCCCAGCAGGAAGGCGAGGCGATAGCCGCCGTTGAGGGCGATATTGGCGTCCGCACCGGCGGCCGCAAGGCGGTTGGTCTGCGCCGCCGCCAGGCTGGCAAGGATGGCCAGCCCCAGTGCGCCGCCCATCATGAACGACGTGTTGACCACGCCCGAAGCCAGCCCCGATTCATCCGGCGCGACATCGCTCATCGCCGCCAGCAGCACCGGGTTGAAGGCCACGCCGGCACCCAAGCCCAGCAGCACCATGCCGGGCAGCACGTGCATGACGAAGCTGCCGTCCGCTGGTGCGCGCGCAAACAGCACCAGCCCGACCGCCGCCACCAGCAGCCCGATCGACAGTGGCGCGCGAATGCCGAAGCGCATCACCAGCTTGGCCGACAGCCCCAGCGAGAACACCGCCATGATGATGTTGGCCGGCAGGAAGGCCAGGCCGACTTCCATCGCGCTGTAGTTCAGCACGCGCTGCAGATACAGCGCAGAGATGAAGAACCACGCGAACATCGCCGCCGCCCACAGCACGCCCACCACGTTGGCCGTCGCCACATTGCGCAGCGCGAACATGTGCAGCGGCATGAGCGGATGCGACACGCGCGACTCGATGACGAGGAAGGCGATCATCAGCGCGATGGCGATGCCGAGTTGGACCAGCGTTTGCGCCGACGCCCAGCCCGCCTCGTTGCCGTGCACGATGGCGTACACCGCCAGCATCAGCGAGGCGGTGACGGCGATAGCGCCGGCGACGTCCAGCTTGGCGCGATCCGCCAGCGGCTGCCCCGCCGGCAGCAGCGCCACGCACGCCGCATACACCGCCACCCCGATCGGCAGGTTGACCAGGAAGATCCAGTGCCAGCTCAACGTGCTGGTCAGCAGCCCGCCCAGTAGCACGCCGATGCTGCCGCCGCCCGCGCACACGAAGCCGTAGATGCCCATCGCCTTCGCGCGGTCGGCCGGCGAGGTGAACAGGTTCATGATCAGCGACAGCGACACGGCGGAGACCACCGCCCCGCCCAGCCCCTGCACGGCGCGCGCGGCGATCAGCAACCCTTGCGAGTTCGCCAGCCCACAAGCCGCCGATGCCAACGTGAACAGCGTGATCCCCAGCAGGAACAGACGCCGATGGCCGAACAGGTCACCCAGCCGTCCGCCCAGCAACAGGAAGCCGCCGAAGGTGAGCATGTAGGCGTTGACCACCCACACCAGCGCGGTCTCGGTAAAGCCCAGATCCGCCCGGATGGACGGCAGCGCGACGTTCACGATGGTCGTGTCCAGCACGATCATCAGCACGCCCAGGCAGAGCACGATGAGGGCAAGCCAGCGCTTGCGTTCGTCGATGCCATGCGTCATGAAAGCTCCGATGAAGCGCAGCGGTGCCTCAGGACTCCGCAGCGGATTTCAGATTGGCGAGACCGGTCTCGAAGTCCTTGCCGATCATCGCGTCCATGTTGAAGAACAGGCCCATCACCTTGGACATGAACGGGCTCGGGCCATACATCGCCCAGGTCACGTGCGTGGTGCCGCCGCGGTCTTCCAGTGTGAATTCCGCCGTGTTGTGGGCTTCGAACGGTTTGAGGAAGTCGAGCTTGATCTTCACGAGGTTCGGCGCCGCATCGGTGATCTCCATCTGACCCGCACCGACCTTGCCGGTGCCTTCCCACGCATAGGTCGCGCCTTTGCCGCTGGCGGCGCCGCCGTAGCTGCGCTTCATGCTGGGGTCGAGCTTTTCCCACGGCGACCAGGCCGTCCAGCGGTGGAAATCGCTGATGAAGGGGAAGACCTTGTCGGCCGGCGCCTTGACGTCGGCTTCACGCTGGATGCGGAAGGTGTCCGGTCGCGTGGCGGCCAGACCGAGCACGACAACGATGGCGACCACGATGACGATCGCGATGATCTTGAGCATGGTATGCATTCTCCATAGGAGCGGTTGGGGGCGAGTGGAGCCGGGTTCGGCCGGACGAGGCGGTGGCCGTAACAGGCGGTGCCGTGGCGACGACGTGGATTCTGGTCGAACCACCGGCCTATTGAAAGTATTGCATTGTGCACTTTTGGTAGGCCGGGTTCCATCCGTCTGTGCATTCTAGGCAAGGCTGGCTGGGGATATCCCGTTATTGACCGACCGGTCGGACGGCTTATAATCGATGCGCCCACAACGTGTGCCCGTATAGCGTTGCGAGCACATGATCTGAATGCGATCGGAGGACGGCATGTATACCCAAAGCCTGGATCTTCCTGGCGGCGTACCCACAGCACAGGAACTGGCAGACGTCGCCCAGGACGAGGCGGCGTTGCAGGCGCATTTCGACGCGCGCATCGGCGCCGACCAGAAGATCGAGCCGCAGGACTGGATGCCCGCGCCGTATCGCAAGACGCTGCTGCGGCAGATCTCGCAGCACGCGCACTCGGAGGTGGTCGGCATGCTGCCCGAGGGCAACTGGATCACGCGGGCGCCGTCGCTCAAGCGCAAGGCCATCCTCTTGGCCAAGGTGCAGGACGAGGCGGGCCACGGCCTCTATCTCTATTCCGCCGCCGAGACGCTCGGCAGCACGCGCGACGAGATGATCGACGCGCTGCACGAGGGGCGCGCCAAGTATTCATCGATCTTCAATTACCCGACGCTGGCCTGGGCCGACGTGGGCGTGATCGGCTGGCTGGTCGACGGCGCGGCCATCATGAACCAGGTGCCGCTGTGCCGCTGCTCGTATGGGCCGTATGCGCGCGCCATGATCCGCATCTGCAAGGAGGAGTCGTTCCACCAGCGCCAGGGCTATGAATCGCTGCTGACCATGATGGGCGGTACCCAGGCGCAGCG
Source organism: uncultured Ralstonia sp. (assembly GCA_913056305.1). Taxonomy (GTDB): domain Bacteria; phylum Pseudomonadota; class Gammaproteobacteria; order Burkholderiales; family Burkholderiaceae; genus Ralstonia. The sequence goes on along the minus strand of CAJXMR010000034.1, from coordinate 18,641 downwards.
CGACATGGTGCAGGACGCCGTCAACCGCTGGTGGTTTCCGGTGCTGATGATGTTCGGCCCGCCCGACACCGCATCGCCCAACAGCGCGCAGACCATGGCCTGGGGCATCAAGCGCATCTCCAACGATGATCTGCGCCAGCGCTTTGTCGACGCGACTGTCGAGCAGGCGCGCGTGCTGGGCGTGACGCTGCCCGACCCCGGCCTGCAATGGAACGAGGCGCGCGGTCACTACGATTTCTCACCGCTGGACTGGTCCGAATTCAAGCGCGTGCTGGACGGCCATGGCCCCTGCAACCGCGAGCGCCTGACCACCCGCAAGCGTGCGCACGATGAAGGCGAATGGGTGCGCGAAGCCGCGCTCGCCTATGCCTGCAAGCGCGCCGAGCGCGACAACCCACCCGCCGAACAAGCCGCCTGAGCCGAAGGAGCACACCATGCATCAACACGAATGGCCGCTGTGGGAAGTCTTCATCCGCAGCAAGCAGGGCCTGGAGCACAAGCACTGCGGCAGCCTGCATGCGGTTGACGCCAAGCAGGCGCTGCAGATGGCGCGCGACGTGTACACGCGTCGGCAGGAAGGCATCTCGATCTGGGTCGTGCCCTCGGCCGCCATCACCGCCAGCGAGCCGGACGACAAGGCCATGCTGTTCGACCCGATGGCCGACAAGATCTACCGGCACCCGACGTTCTATCGGTTGCCGGACGAAGTCAACCACATGTGATGGCCATGAGCACCGACGCCCATCTGCAGTACGTGCTGCGCCTGGCTGACAACGCCCTGATCCTCGGCCAGCGCAACGCCGAATGGACCGGCCACGGCCCCGTGCTGGAAGAGGACATCGCGCTGTCCAACCTGAGCCTGGACCTGATCGGCCAAGCGCGCCTGCTTTACACGCACGCGGGCCAGCTTGAAGCCGCGCTCACCGGCACGCCGCGCACGGAAGACGACTACGCCTACTGGCGCGCGGAGGCCGCCTTCCGCAACTACACGCTGCTGGAGCTGCCGCACGCCGGTCCGCTGAGCGCCACCGCCGCCAGCCAACGCGACTACGCCGTCACCATCGTCCGCCACTTCCTGTATGCGGCCCTGATGGTGCCGCTGTGGGAGGCGCTCGCGGCCTCCACCGATGCCGAGCTGGCCGCCATCGCCGCCAAGTCGGTCAAGGAGATGCGCTACCACCTGGCCCATACGCGCGACTGGTTGGTGCGCTTTGGCGATGGCACGGCGGAATCGCACGCGCGTGCGCAAGCCGCGCTGGATTGGCTGATGCCGTACACCAATGAGTTCTTCACCACGGACGACGTGGAGGATGCCGTTGCCGAAGCCGGCATCGGCGTGCGGCCGACCGAGTTGCGTGCAGCTTGGGAGGCCACCGTGCGTGATGCCCTCGACGAAGCCACGCTAGCGTGGCCGGAGGCTGGGCCGTATGTCAGCACCGGCAAGCATGGCGTGCATTCCGAACACATGGGCTTCCTGCTGGCAGAGATGCAGGGCCTCGCCCACCAATTCCCGGGGGCATCGTGGTAGCCGAGCCTGTTATCGCCACCAGCACGGGCGGCCTGCAGCCGGGTGCCGCCCGGCTGGCGCGTGCGTACGCGGCGCTTGCAGCTGTGACCGATCCGGAAATCCCCGTCGTCACGATTGCCGAGCTGGGCATCCTGCGCGACGTATCGATCGACGGCACCGGTACGCTGGTGGTGACCGTCACGCCCACCTATTCCGGCTGCCCGGCGATGGACCAGATTGCCGATGACGTGCGTCGCGCATTGCAGGCAGCCGACGTGGGCGCCTACCGTGTGTGCTCGGTCCTGTCGCCGGCGTGGACCACCGATTGGATCACGCCGGAAGGGCGGCGCAAGCTCCACGACTTCGGCATCGCGCCGCCGGCGCATGTAGTGGCGGCAGGTGGTGCGCGGCCGATCAAGCTGATCCGACCCGCCGAGGCCGAGCGCGTGGCCTGCCCGCAATGCGGCTCGCACGACACGGTGCTGGTCTCCGCCTTTGGCTCCACCGCTTGCAAGGCGCTGTACCGCTGCCGCGCCTGCCGCGAGCCGTTCGATTACTTCAAGCCCTACTGAACCGGGATCGCCATGACACCGCAATTCCACCCGCTGCGCGTCGCTGAAGTCCGAGGTGAGACCGTCGATACGATTTCCGTACGCTTTGACGTGCCGAACGACCTGCGCGACGCCTATCGCTTCACACAAGGCCAGTTCCTGACGCTGCGTGTGCCGGCAGGGCAGGTGCCCAATCAGGGCGAGGTGCGGCGCTCGTATTCCATTTGCTGCGCGGTGCAGGACTATGACGCCCACGGCGAGCTGCGCGTAGCCGTCAAGCGTGTCGACGCGGGCGTGTTCTCCAACCACCTGCACGACCGCATCCGCGTCGGCCAGACGCTCGACGTGCTGCCGCCCGACGGCCGCTTCTATGTGCCGCTGGCCGCTGAGAGCGCGCGCCACTACGTCGCCTTTGCGGCCGGCAGCGGTATCACGCCCATCCTGTCGCTCGTCAAGACCACGCTGGCCGCCGAGCCGCACAGCCGCTTCACGCTGGTCTATGGCAACCGCGATATCGACAGCATCATCTTTGCCGAATCGCTGGAAGACCTGAAGGACCGCTACCTCGATCGGTTTGCGCTGTACCACGTGCTGTCGCGCCAGTCGCAGGAGATCGCGCTGTTCAACGGGCGGCTCGATGCCGACAAGGTGCGCGCGTTCCTGTCCACGCTGATCCCGCCCGACGACATCGACGCCGCCTTCGTCTGCGGCCCGTCGACGATGATCGACGCGGTGGAGGCCGCGTTGCTGGACGCCGGCGTGCCGCGCGAGCGCGTGCATGCGGAGCGCTTTGGCGTGCCTGTTGGCGCGGCGGGTACGGCCGCGCCGCGCAGGAAGGCGGCCATCGCGGGGGAGATCGACCTGACGGTGGTGCTGGACGGCAAGTCGCACCATGTGCCGATGGCGGGCGATGCCAAGGTGCTGGACAGCGCGCTGGGCGCCGGGCTCGACTTGCCCTACGCGTGCAAGGGCGGGGTCTGCTGCACGTGCCGCGCCAAGGTGCTGGAAGGCCGCGTGGAGATGGAGAAGAACTTCACGCTGGAAGACTGGGAGATCCAGCAGGGCTTCGTGCTGACCTGCCAGGCGCGGCCGCTCACGCAGCACGTGGTGGTCAGCTACGACGAGCGCTAGGGCCCGTCGCAAACAGCGGCCGAGCGTGGTCGCGCTCAGACGCTGTCTGGCGTTCAGTGCGAGATCCCGGCATTCTTGAGTGAAATGCCCGGCGGGTGAGGATTGGCCTCGCTGGTGTCTTCCGGCAGCAGATTGCCGTCATCCAGCCCAGCGTCGGCGCGTGCAGTCAGGGGATAGCGCTCGGGGTACAGGTGGCGCTGCGCTGTCGCGCTGTCGAACGTGCCGGACCAGCGGGCCACCACCACGGTGGCGAGGCTGTTGCCGATCGTGTTGCACGCGGCGATCGCCATTGACATGAAGCGGTACACCCCGAAGATCACCGCCAGTCCTTCCACCGGCAGGATGCCGGTTGACGTCACCGTTGCGGCAAACACCACGAACGACCCGCCCGATACCGTCGCCGCGCCTTTGGAGGTCAGCAGCATCAGCAGCAGGATGCCGAGTTGGTGCTCGAACGTGATGGGCACGTTGTACGCATGGGCGATGAACATCACGCCCATCGACATGAAGATCGACGTGCCGTCGAGGTTGAACGCATAGCCTGTCGGCAAGACCAGCCCGACGGTCTGCTTGGCGCAGCCCAGCCGTTCAAGCTTGATCAGCAGGCGGGGCAGTGCGCTCTCCGACGAGGCGGTGCCCAGTACGATCAGGATCTCGTCCTTGATGTACCGCATGAAGCGCCACATGCTGAAGCCCGCCAGCCGCGCAATCAGCCCCATCACCACGACGATGAATAGCGCGACGACCGCATAAAAGCTCAACACGAGCTGCGCCAATGCGATCAGCACGGTGGTCCCGTTGCTGCCCACGGCGAAGGCGACGGCGCCGAAGGTGCCCAGCGGCGCCAGCTTCATCACCAGGTTGACGAAGGAGAACAGCACCTCGGAGATCAGGTCGAGGCCTGCAGTGATGCGCACGCGCCGGCTTTCTGGAATCGCGAGAATGCCGATGCCGACCATGACCGCCAGCACCACGACCTGCAGCAGCTCGCCCCTGGCGAACGCGCCGATGAAGTTGTCTGGCACAAGGTGCATGACGAACTCGTGGAAGCCCTGCGGTGCCGCCTTCGCCGCTATCGCCGGCATGGCACCCGCCGTGACGGCGGTCATGCCCTTGCCCAGCTGCAACAGATTGCCGGCCAGCAGGCCCACGGCCAGCGCAATGGTTGATACCAGCTCGAAGTAGACGATCGAACGCCAGCCGACGCGGCCCGCGCTACGGACGTCGCCCGCCGAGGCAATGCCGTGCACGATGGTGAGAAACACCAGCGGCGCCACCCCCGCCTTGATGAGGGCGAGAAAGACGTCGCCGAGAATCTTGAGCTGCGCGCCGACTTTCGGGAACAGCAGCCCGGCGGCAATGCCCAGCACCAGCGACGCCAGCACCTGCATGCCCAGCTTCTTGTACCAGGGGCGCTTTGCGGCCGGGGCGATCGACTCTTGGCGTGAGGCTTGGTCGTTGATCATGATGTGTGCTCCTCCACCGTCGCCAATCAGATCTGGCTGGACAGTTCGATGGCCCGGTCGACCATCTGCGGCGCGAGGCCCAGGTAGTTGGCCGGATCGGTCATGCGGTCGATCGCCTCACGGCTGAAGTGCTGCGTGACCTGCGGGAGGGCTGCCAGCGCGTCGGCAAGGGTGCCGCCGTGTTCGTTCACCGTGCGGCAGGCGTCGTACACGATGTCGTGGGCCTGCTGGCGCCCCGTGAACGGCGCCATCTGCATCATCACCGCCTCGGCCACGATCAGGCCGCGGCTGATGCCGAGGTTGTGCTTCATGCGATCGGTGTCGACGATCAGCCCGCCCAGCGCGAACTTGGCCTGATGCAGCGCGCCGGCGGTCAGGATGAAGCTCTCGGGAATCGCGATCCACTCGGCATGCCACGGGCCGGTCGCGCGCTCGAAGTCCTGCACCATGGCATCGACCATCAGGCCCGCATGCTGGCGCACCGCCTTGGAAGCGGCGAGCATCAGTTCGCTGGAGATCGGGTTGCGCTTCTGCGGCATCGTGCTGCTGGCGCCGCGTCCCTTGACGAAGGGTTCGTAGACTTCCGCAAATTCCGTCGACGCCATGATCATGATGTCGAGTGCGATCTTGCCCAGCGACCCGGTGATCAGTGCCAGCAGGTTCACCGCTTCGGCAAAGCCGTCGCGTGCCACGTGCCACGTCGTCGCCGGCACACCGAGGCCGAGTTCTTCGGCGAGCGCGCGCTGCACGTCGAAGCCCTTGTTGTCGCCCTGGCCGCCGAGCGAAGCCAGCGTGCCTGCCGCGCCGGCAAACTCCACCACCGCCACGCGCGGGCGCAGTTCGGCAACGCGCTGCTGGTGGCGGTCGAACATCGCCAGCCAGATCGCGGCCTTGTAGCCGAAGGTCACCGGCAAAGCTTGCTGCAGGTGGGTGCGGCCGGCCATTGGCGTGTTGCGATGCTTGGTAGCCAGATCGGCCAGGATGCCGCGCAGCGCGCGGATGTCCGCATCGATGCTGTCCAGCGCATCGCGCACCTGCAGCGCGACGGCGGTGTCCATGATGTCCTGCGTGGTCGCGCCCCAGTGGACGTAGCGCCCGGCCTCGCCGCACATCGCCACGAGCTGGTGCACCAGCGGCAGGATCGGGTAGCCGACGATGTCGGTCTCCTCGCGCATGTGGTCGAAGTCGATGCGCTCGATTCGCGATTCGCGGGCGATGGCGGCGGCCGCCTCGGCCGGGATCACGCCGACGCGCGCCTCGGCCTTGGCCAGCGCGATCTCGACGTCGATGTAGCGCTGCACGAGCGCGCCGTCGGAAAACATCTGGCGCATCGCCTTGGTGCCGAAGGCGTCGCGGAACAGGGCGGAATCGATGACGGTGCTGGCCGCCGGAATCGTGTGAGGAGACAGGGCTTGGATGGACATGGTGCTAGCTTGTGTGAACGAGGCGGGTTGGCTAATATGTTCGAACATATCGATATTAAATATGTTCGAACATATTGACGAAAGGCGGGTTAACCCGCGCTCGCCCTAATGTGACGAAACAGCCATCCATGAGCAAATCGACTTCGACAGACATCACCCGGCAGCTTCTCGACGGCATCACTACCGGGCGCTTTCCGGTCGGCACCTTGTTGCCGACGGAATTCGAGTTGTGCGAGCAGTTCCAGGCCAGCCGCTACACCGTGCGGGCGGTGCTGCAGGAGCTGCAGCAGCTCGGGCTGGTCTCGCGGCGCAAGAATGTGGGCACGCGCGTGGAAGCCGCGCAGCCGAAAGCGGTGTTCCGGCCCACGTTGGCGTCGGTGGAAGACCTGGTGCAGTTCGGCACGGAGCACCTGCGTGCCGTGCAGGCCGTGGAGGCGGTGGCGGTGCCTGCCGATGTCGCCAACGAGATCGGCTGCGCCAGCGGCGCACGCTGGCTGCGTATCTCCAGCCTGCGGATGGAAGGCGGCAAGGACGCCGCCCCGATGGGCTGGACCGACGTCTACATCGATCCGGCCTACGCGGAGATCGGCGACATGGTGCGCGAATCGCCCAGCACGCTGGTCAGCTCGCTGATCGAGTCACGCTACGGCCGGCAGATCGCGGAGATCCACCAGGACGTGCGGGCGTCCACGCTGACTGATGTGCGCATTGCGAAGGCGTTGACCCTGAACGTAGGTGACCCCGTGCTGAAGATCGTCCGCCGGTATCTGGACGCGGACGGGGAAATGTTCGAGGCCTCGGTGACGGTGCATCCGGCCGACGGCTTCTCGGTGTCGATGCGTCTGACGCGTTCGACGGCGTAGCTCAGGCTGGCGCGCCGCCCAGCCCGTTATCGAGCATGTCGATCACCATTTCGGCGTAGCCCTCGTACGAGAGCGGGCCATCGGGTTTGAGCCAGGTGAACGTCCAGTTCATCATGCCGAACAGCATCATCGTGGTGGGCGTGCGGTTGGCGTCGTCCACCTTGTCGGGATACGCCGCCCCCAGTTGCCGACCCACGGCTGCGACGACTTCCCGCTCGCGCGCGAGCACGATGTCGCGCTGCTCCGGCGACAGGTATTTCACGTCATTGAGTAGTGCCACATGGCGCGTGCGCGAGGTGGCGTATTCGGCCAGGAAGGTGCGGATCAGCAGGTGCAGCGTGGCGCGGGCGGAGAGCTTGGCGTGGCGCGCATCGCGCTCGGCGCGTTCGACCAGGTCGGCCAGCCGCTTGGTGTAGCGGTCGAGCAGGTCGAACAGGATCGCTTCCTTGCCTTCGTAGTAGTGATACAGCCGCGACTTCGAGCCGCCGCACGCCGCGGCGAGCTGGTTCATCGACACGCTCGGGTAGCTGTCGGCTGCAAAGGCTTCGGCGGCGGTATCGAGCACGTTTTCTCGGCGCAGCTCGAATTCGTCTTCGTTCTTGACGCGGGACATGTGGGGCGGCACATCGGGTGGATGGCCGCCATGGTAGCAGCGTTGCAGGGCGCATCGGCTCAGGGCTTCTGCATGCCCAGCCGTGCGCGCCAGGCGAGTTCGCACCCGCGCATCCAGCTGACCGCTTTGCGGCCGCAGGCAATGGCGGGCTGCTCGACGTAGCGGTGCAGGAGCATGGCCAGCATGATCGTCAGCGCCAGGTTCGCGCCGAACAGCATCAGCTGCGCACCGATCCGCTCCGGTGCGATCACGCCCACCAGCCGATGCGTGGCTTCGATGACGGTCGGGTGCACAAGGTAGAGCGCGTACGACAGCTCACCCAACCACACGGCCACGCGCGGCACGCGCAATGTGCCGCAGTATTCCGCGGCCACCAGCCCGGCCAGCAGCGCACCCGCGGGCAACCCGCGCGCCAGCAGATCGAACTTGGGCACCGGTCCGATGACCGAGGCGACGAACGCGGCCGCGCCCATCGCGAGCAGCAGACGCGCGCGTGCCGGCGTGAGGCGGTGTCGATGCGCCGCGTACAGCCACGCCAGGCCTGCGCCGAGCAGGAACTCCAGCACCAGCGGGTTGGCGGCCAGCGCCAGCATCGGTGTGGCCCACGGGTAGATCGCCTGCGGATCGCGCAGCACCGCACCCGTGTGCCAGAACGGCAAGATGACCGTGGTGGTGAACAGCGCCAGCGCCACCAGCCACAGCGCACGCCGGCCCAGCAGCGCCAGCCCGAGTGCGCACAGCAGATAGAAGAACGCCTCGTAGTTCAGCGACCAGCCGACATAGAGCGCGGGATAGCCAAGATAAGGCGCATCCGCGTTGGCCTGCGGCAGGAACGCCAGCGAGGCCGCCAACACGCCCGCCGATACCGGGTTGAACCATGCCGAATGCAGCGCCGTCATCAACCAATACGGCGGCGCTAGCCTGAATGCGCGCTTGACGAGAAACGCGCCCGGCGTCTCCGGCCCCTTCGGCCCCACCACCGCTACCCACGCGATGATGAAGCCGCTGATGACGAAGAACACGTCCACGCCAACGTACCCGCGCTTGATCACATAGGTGGTCAGCCATGCCAGCGCAGGGAAGTCAGGATGCGCGAGCGCGAGCCCGGAGTGGAAGACCACGACATACAGCGCCGCAAAGCCGCGCAGCGCCTGGATGCTTTGAAGGGAATCGGAAGAACGGTTCACGCGAGAACGGGTGGCGGGTGTGATTGCCGCCGGTGGGGCATCGGCAACCCCCGTCTCTCAGCAATCGGCGTGCCGCGCGTTCAGCCCGGCGGCCGGCAACGCTGGGCACGTTCAAGCAGCAGCGCGCGCTCCTGCCGGTTGCGTGCCAGGGCAGCGGCGCGCTCGTACTCGGCGCGGGCCTCGTCCAGGCGGTTGAGCTTGGCGAGGAAATCGGCGCGCACGCTGGGCAGCAGGTGGTAGTCGCGCAAGGCGGGTTCCGCCAGCAGTGCATCGACGATCTCCAGCCCGGCCGCCGGCCCATACGCCATTGCCACGGCAACGGCGCGGTTGAGTTCGACCACGGGCGAGGGCGCGACCTGCGCCAGCGCGTCGTACAGCGCAGCGATGCGCGCCCAGTTGGTCTGCTCGGCGGTGCGGGCGCTGGCGTGGCAGGCGGCAATCGCGGCCTGCAGGCCATAGGGGCCCAGGCCGTGGCCGCAGGCTTCCGCGCGGGCCAGTGCTGCAAAGCCGCGCTGGATGAGGAGATGGTCCCAACGGCCGCGGTCCTGGTCGAGCAGCAGGATTGGCCGGCCACCCGGGCCCACGCGGGCGCGCAGGCGCGAAGCCTGCAGCTCCATCAGCGCGACCAGGCCGTGCACCTCCGCCTCATTCGGCATCAGCCCGGCCAGGATGCGGCCCAGGCGCAGCGCGTCTTCGCACAAGGTGGGGCGGGTCCAGTCGTCGCCGGCGGTGGCGGCATAGCCTTCGTTGAAGATCAGGTAGATCACCTGCAACACGGCGGACAGCCGCTCCGGCAGCAACTGCGGCTCGGGCAGCTCGAACGGCACGCGCGCCGCCGTGAGCGCGCGCTTGGCACGCACGATGCGCTGCGCGACGGTCGGCTCCGGCACCAGGAAGGCGCGCGCGATTTCATCAGTAGTGAGGCCGCCCAGCAGGCGCAGCGTGAGCGCCACGCGAGCCTCGTGCGGCAACACCGGGTGGCAGGCGATGAAGACCAGGCGCAGCAGGTCGTCGCCGATGTCATCGTCGCGTGCGGTTTCCGCATCCGCCTGGGCGAGCTCCTGCTCGATTGCCAGCTCGATCGCCAGCAGCTCGTGCTTGCGTTGCGCGAGGGTGTGGTGGCGCAGGCGGTCGATGGCGCGGTGCTTGGCGGTGGCGGTGAGCCATGCGGCCGGGTTGTCGGGAATGCCCGTCGCGGGCCATTGTTCCAGCGCCGCCACCAGCGCGTCCTGCGCCAGCTCTTCGGCCAGGCCCACGTCGCGCAGCAGGCGGGCGAGTCCGGCGATGATCCTGGCCGATTCGATGCGCCACACCGCCTCGATGGTGCGGTGGATGGCGGCCGTGGCTGTTGTTGCTTGTGTCGAATCGGCCATGGCCCGGGCGGATGCTTACTGCTGCTTGGCCGCCAATTCAGCGCGCAGGCGGTCTTCGCGCTCGCGCTCTTCGGGCGTGAAGGCGGCGCCAAAGTCTTCCGCCTCGAACACGCGGCGGATCTCCAGCCGCACATTGCCGCCGGCATCCAGCGCCGGCCAGCGCTTGACCCACTCGAGCGCCTCTTCCAGCGACTTGACCTGCAGCATGGCGTAACCGGCCACCAGCTCCTTGGCCTCGGCAAACGGTCCGTCGATCACGGTCGGCTTGCCGCCCTTGAACTCCACGCGCGCGCCGCGCGAGCTTGGGTGCAGGCCCTCGCCACCCAGCAGCACGCCGGCGCCGGCGAGGTCTTCCATGTACTTGCCCATCGCGGCAAACAGTTCCTCGGTGGGCGTTACGTCGGCTTCGGTGTCCTTGTCAGCCAGTCGCAGAACCATGAATCGCATGTTGTTTCTCCTTGGGGATGGGGAAGTCGCGAGATGTTCGCGCCTCTATTTGCACGTCGAATGACGGCTGGGCGAAATCGACAAACACGACATTGAAAGTTGTAACTGAATATTACAGCGGGTGCGCCAGCCGGTAATCGGTTGGGCGCATGCCGGTCCACTTGCGGAACGCGCGGTGGAACGCGCTGGGCTCGGCAAAGCCGACCGCCGCCGCAATGTCGGCGATGGTGTGGTCGGTGTCCTGCAACTCGGCGATGGCGATGTCGCGCCGCAGGTCGTCCTTGATCGACTGGTAGGTGTGGCCCTCCAGCTTCAGCCGCCGGCGCATGGTCGCCTCGGCCACGTTCAGCTTGAGCGCCATCGCGTCGGACGCCGGCCATGCCGAGACCGGCAGCGCGCGCAGCGTCTTGCGCACGCGCGCGGCAAAGGAATCGGGGTTGCGGTACTTGACCACGAAGCTGCCCGGCGCATCCCGCAGGAAGGCCTTGATCGATTTCGCCGTCTGCACCACCGGCAGCGCCAGGAAGCCGGGCTGCAGGTCGACATACGATGCATCCTGATCGAACGTCAGGTCATCGCAGAACATCAGCCGGTACTCCTGCTCGGCCGGCGGCGCCGAGCATTGGAAGCGTGCCGCGATGAGCGGAATGCGCCGGCCCACCAGCCAGCAGGTCAGGCCGTAGACCATGATGAACCACGTGGCGTAGGCGAACATCTTTGGCGCGGGCGTGCCCGGGCGATGCGCGAATTCGAGCCGCACGCGCGTGGCATCCACCTGCACCTGCACGGCGAGGTCGTCCAGCACCAGCCGCATGAACCCGACGGCGCGCTGCAGCGCCTGCTTGCCGGTGCGCGCGGTCAAGGCGGCCTGGGTCATGGCGATGAAGCTGCCGCTACGCATCGGGTGCGAGTCCTGGCCGAAAAACTCGTCGTCGAGCGCCTGCGCAATGCCTGCCCACAGCGCCCCGTATTGCGCGGAAGAGATACGGCTCTTGGGCGAAGCCAGCATCTGCGGCGCTATCCCTGCGGCGGCCGCCATCGGCTGTACGTCGAGCCCACGTGCGCGGGCGAGCGCCAGCGTCTCTTCGACGAGGCGCATGGAGATGGTGCCTTTTTCGTTTTTCTTCATCGTCGTAGCAAGCAACCCGCGCATGGCGGGTGACGGCATCCGGCATGGCAAATCCGCTCACGCAGATTGATCGTGACGGGCATCGAAGCCACGCCAGCGGATGCCTAGACTCGTTCCCAATCGAATGACCCGGACCGCGACGGCAGCACATGAGCGGCACGCGGGGCGCCACAGTGTAAAGCGCCCGCACCCCCGGCGCCATGGCGGCAGCAAGAGCAGAGACAAGCGATGGACGACTTCTACACCGAAGAACAGCGGATGATCCATGACGCCGCGCGCGATTTCGCCACGGAATGCCTAGCGCCCCATGCGGCGCAGTGGGACCGCGACGCCCAGCTGCCAGACGAGGTGGTCAAGCAGATGGGCGACCTGGGTTTGCTCGGCATGATCGTGCCGCCCGAGTGGGGCGGCTCCTATACGGACTACGTGGCCTATGCGCTCGCGCTCGAAGAGGTGGCCGCCGGCTGCGCCGCCTGCGCGACCATGATGAGCGTGCACAACTCGGTCGGCTGCGGCCCGATCCTCAAGTTCGGCACGGACGAGCAGAAGGCGCGCTACCTGCCGGACCTGGCCACCGGCCGTGCCATCGGCGCGTTCTGCCTGACCGAGCCGCAGGCGGGCTCGGAGGCCAACAACCTGCGCACGCGTGCCGTGCTGCGCGACGGCCACTGGGTCATCACCGGTAGCAAGCAGTTCGTCACCAACGGCGCGCGGGCCGATCTCGCTATCGTGTTTGCCGTGACCGACCCTGAGGCCGGCAAGCGTGGCATCTCCGCCTTCATCGTGCCGACCGATACGCCGGGCTTCCACGTCGGGCGGCCGGAGCACAAGCTCGGCATCCGTGCGTCGGACACCTGCCCGATCTCGCTCGAAGACTGCGCCGTGCCTGAAGCCAACCTGCTGGGCGAGCGGGGCGAGGGCTTGAAGATCGCGTTGTCCAATCTCGAAGGCGGGCGCATCGGCATCGCCGCGCAGGCGGTAGGCATCGCGCGCGCCGCGTTCGACGCTGCCCGCAATTACGCGAACGAGCGCATCCAGTTCGGCAAGGCGCTGCGCGAGCACCAGACCATCGCCAACATGCTGGCCGACATGGCCACGCGCCTGAACGCGGCGCGCCTGCTCGTACACCACGCGGCGCGGCTGCGCAGTGCGGACAAGCCCTGCCTGTCCGAAGCCTCGCAGGCCAAGCTCTACGCGTCTGAACTGGCCGAGGAGATCTGCTCCAACGCCATCCAGATCCACGGCGGTTACGGCTACCTGGCCGACTACGCCGTCGAGCGCCACTACCGCGACGCACGCATCACCCAGATCTACGAAGGCACCAGCGAAGTCCAGCGGATGGTGATCGCGCGGCACGTCTAGCACGCCCTGCGCCGAATGGGTCGACAAATCGCGACCGAACACACAGAGCGCATACGCGCCGACCAGGAGACGACGATGAACGAAGTGGCATCTGCAGCAAAGGGCTCGAAGGACTTTGTCGAAGCGCGCGATTTCCTGCTGCGCCATCGCACCGACTACGATCGCGCGTACCGCGAGTTCGGCTGGCCCGTGCTGGGCGAGTTCAACTGGGCGCTGGATTACTTCGACGTCATGGCGCGCGGCAACGACAACGCGGCGCTGTGGATCGTCGATGATCCGCAGCAGCCCGGGTTGAAGCTGTCGTTCGCGCAGATGTCCGAACGGTCTTCGCGTATGGCGAACTTCCTGCGCGGCCTCGGCATCGTGCGTGGCGACCGCCTGCTGCTGATGCTGCCGAACCGCGTCGAGCTGTGGGACGTGATGCTGGCGGCGATGAAGCTGGGCGCCGTCGTCCTGCCCGCCACCACGCAGCTCTCGCCCGATGATGTGCGCGACCGCGTGGAGCTGGGCGGCGCGACCGGCGTGGTCGTCGATGCGGCGGAGCTGCACAAGTTCGAGACGGTCGATGCGGGCGTCAAGCGCATCGCCGTGGGGGCGCAGCGCGACGGCTGGGTTGATCTGGCCGGCGCCTACAGCGCGAGCGCCGAGTTCATCCCCGACGGCCCCACGCGCGCCACTGATCCGCTGCTGCTGTACTTCACCTCGGGCACCACGTCCAAGCCCAAGCTGGTCGAGCACACGCACCAGAGCTATCCGGTCGGGCACCTGTCGACCATGTACTGGATCGGCCTGCAGCCCGGCGATGTGCACTGGAACATCAGCTCGCCCGGCTGGGCCAAGCATGCGTGGAGCTGCTTCTTCGCGCCGTGGAATGCGCAGGCCTGCGTGTTCGTCTACAACTACGCGCGCTTCGTGCCGAAGGACACGTTGGACGTGCTGGTGCGCTGTAACGTGACCACGCTGTGCGCGCCGCCCACCGTGTGGCGGATGCTGGTGCAGGAGCCGCTGGCGTCGTACGCGGTCAAGCTGCGCGAGATCGTTGGCGCAGGCGAGCCGCTGAACCCCGAGATCATCGAGCGCGTGCGCACCGCCTGGGGTGTGACCATCCGCGACGGCTTCGGCCAGACCGAGACCACCTGCCAGATCGGCAACACGCCGGGCCAGCCGGTGGTGCCCGGCTCGGTGGGGCGCCCGCTGCCGGGCTACCGTGTCGAACTGGTCGACCATGACGACCAACCGGCGAGCGAAGGCGAGATCGTGCTGCCGCTGTCGCATCGCCCGCTGGGCTTGATGCAGGGCTACGCCAACAACGCCAAAGCGACGGCCGATGCCATGCGCAACGGCTACTACCACACGTCCGACGTCGCCCTGCGCCGCGACGACGGCTACTTCGTCTACATCGGCCGCACAGATGACGTGTTCAAGTCGTCCGACTACCGCCTGAGCCCCTTCGAGCTGGAGAGCGTGCTGATCGAGCACGAGGCCATCGCTGAAGCCGCCGTGGTGCCCAGCGCCGACGCGCTGCGCCTGTCGGTGCCCAAGGCCTTCGTGACGGTGCGCCAAGGCTACGAGGCTGGCCCCGAGCTGGCTCGCGCGGTGTTCAGCTTCTCGCGCGAGAAGCTCGCGCCCTACAAGCGCATCCGCCGCCTGCAGTTCAGCGAGCTGCCCAAGACCATCTCCGGAAAGATCCGCCGGGTGGAACTGCGCCGCCTTGAACTGGAGCGTACGCCCGACCCGGCTCGCCTGCCCGGCGAGTACTGGGAAGAAGATTTCGCCGAACCCCGCTGAAACCCGTCGTCATCCCAATCGCCATCGATTCGTACAGGAGACCCCCCATGAGCGCCGTTGCCTCCCTCTCTTCAGTCCAGCCTGCCGCACGCCAGGACAGCGTGCCCACCGTCAAGCTGCTGATCGGCGGCGAGTTTGTCGAATCGCGTTCGGCCGAATGGCGCGATGTGGTGAACCCGGCCACGCAGGAAGTCCTGGCACGCGTGCCGTTTGCCACGACGGAGGAAGTCGACGCGGCCATCCAATCCGCGCATGCCGCGTTTGCCACCTGGAAGCACACGCCGGTGGGCGCGCGCATGCGCATCATGCTCAAGTTCCAGGCGCTGATCCGCGAACACATGCCGCGCATCGCCCGCACGCTCACGGCCGAGCAGGGCAAGACGCTGCCCGATGCCGAGGGCGACATCTTCCGCGGGCTGGAGGTGGTCGAGCATGCATGCTCGGTGGGCTCGCTGCAGCAGGGCGAATTCCTGGAGAACGTGGCCGGCGCGGTGGATACCTACACGCTGCGCCAGCCGATCGGCGTGTGTGCCGGCATTACGCCGTTCAACTTCCCGGCCATGATCCCGCTGTGGATGTTCCCGATGGCCATCGTGTGCGGCAACACCTTCGTGCTGAAGCCCTCGGAGCAGGACCCGCTGTCGACCATGCTGCTGGTGGAGTTGGCGCTCGAAGCCGGTGTGCCGGCTGGTGTGCTGAACGTCGTGCACGGCGGCAAGGATGTGGTCGATGCGCTATGCACGCATGAACACGTGAAAGCGATTTCGTTCGTTGGATCGACTGCTGTGGGCACGCATGTGTACCGCCTCGGTAGCGAGCACGGCAAGCGTGTGCAGTCGATGATGGGCGCGAAG
The DNA here is from genome assembly GCA_913056305.1 of uncultured Ralstonia sp. Lineage (GTDB taxonomy): Bacteria > Pseudomonadota > Gammaproteobacteria > Burkholderiales > Burkholderiaceae > Ralstonia. The sequence continues at coordinate 2,946 of CAJXMR010000034.1, read as the reverse complement.
AACCACGCCGTGGTGCTGCCGGATGCGAATCGGGAGCAGACCCTCAACGCGCTGGCGGGCGCGGGCTTTGGCGCGGCTGGGCAGCGTTGCATGGCGACATCCGTGGTGGTGCTGGTGGGCGCTGCCCAGCAGTGGGTACCGGATCTGATCGCGAAGGCCAAGACGCTCAAGGTCAATGCAGGCGTGGAGCCGGGCACCGATGTCGGCCCCGTGGTCTCGCGCGCGGCCAAGCAACGCATCCTCGGCCTGATCGAATCTGGCGTGCAGCAGGGCGCCACGCTGGCACTGGACGGCCGCAACGTGCGCGTGGCGGGTTACGAAGACGGCAACTTCGTCGGCCCGACCATCTTCACCGATGTGACCACCGACATGGACATCTACACCAACGAGATCTTCGGCCCCGTGCTGCTGGTGGTGACGGTGCCGACGTTGGACGAGGCCATCGCACTGGTCAACCGTAACCCGTTCGGCAACGGCGTGGGCCTGTTCACGCAGAGCGGCGCGTCGGCGCGCAAGTTCCAGAGCGAGATCGACGTCGGCCAGGTCGGCATCAACATCCCGATTCCGGTGCCGGTGCCGTACTTCAGCTTTACCGGCTCGCGCGGGTCCAAGCTGGGCGACCTGGGCCCGTACGGCAAGCAGGTCGTGCAGTTCTACACGCAGACCAAGACCGTCACCGCGCGCTGGTTTGACGATGCGGTGGACGCCGGCGGCGTGAACACCACCATCAGCCTGCGCTGATCGACCAAGGAGCGTTGTCATGAAGATCGCTTTCATCGGCCTGGGCAACATGGGCGCCCCGATGGCGCGCAACCTGCTCAAGGCGGGCCATGCGCTCAGCGTGTTTGACCTGAACGCGCAGGCGGTGCAGTCGCTGGTGGAAGCCGGCGCCACGGCTGCCGCTTCGCCCAAGGAGGCCGTGGCTGGCGCGGAGATCGTCATCACCATGTTGCCGGCTGCGGCACATGTACGCAGCGTGCTGACCGCGCCGGACGGCGTGCTGGCCGGTATCGGCCAGGGCGTGCCCATCATCGATTCGAGCACGATCGACCCGGCCAGCGCCAAGGCGTGTGCCACGTTGGCGGCCGAGCACGGCAACACGTTTATCGACGCGCCGGTCTCGGGCGGCACGGGCGGCGCGGCAGCCGGCACGCTCACCTTCATGGTGGGCGGCAGCGTGGCGGCGTTCGAGCAGGTGCGGCCGGTGCTCTCCGCCATGGGCAAGAACCTCGTGCACTGCGGCGACACCGGCGCCGGTCAGGGCGCGAAGATCTGCAACAACCTCGTGCTCGGCATCACCATGGCCGGCGTGGCCGAGGCCATGTCGCTGGGCGAAGCGCTGGGCATCGACCCGAAGGTGCTGGGCGGCATCATCAACACGTCCACCGGCCGCTGCTGGAGCTCGGACACGTACAACCCGTTTCCCGGGGTGATCGAGACCGCGCCATCCTCGCGCGGCTACACCGGCGGCTTCGGCACCGACCTGATGCTCAAGGATCTGGGCCTGGCGGGTGACGCCGCCAAGGCGGTCCGCCAGCCGGTCTACCTGGGCGCGCTGGCGCAGCAGCTCTACCAGACCGTCAGCAGCCAGGGTGATGGCAAGCTGGACTTCTCCGCCGTCATCAAGCTCTATCGTCACGAAGGTCAGGAAGGGGGCGCCTGATGATCGAACTCGATTACGTGAACGACGACCATGCCGTTGCGCTGGTCACGCTCAAGCGCCCGCCGGCCAACGCCTTCACGCCGCAAGGGCTGCTGCAACTGCAGGCCACCGTGGAGAAGCTGAACGCCGACCCGCGCGTGCGCGCCCTGGTCATCACCGGCGACGGCCCGAAGTTCTTCAGCGCCGGGGCGGACCTCAACACCTTTGCCGACGGCAACCGCGACGTGGCGCGCGAAGCCGCTGCGCGCTTCGGCGCCGCCTTCGAGGCGCTGCAGAACGCGCGCCCCGTGGTGATCGCTGCCATCAACGGCTTTGCGATGGGCGGCGGGCTGGAGTGCGCGCTGGCGTGCGACATCCGCATTGCCGAGCAGCATGCCAAGCTGGCCGTGCCCGAGACGGCTGTCGGTCTGCTGTGCTGCGGCTGCGGCACGCAGACCCTGCCGTGGCTGGTGGGCGAGGGCTGGGCCAAGCGCATGATCCTGACCGGCGAGCGCGTCGACGCGCAAACCGCACTGCGCATCGGCCTGGTGGAAGAGGTGGTGGAGACTGGCGCCGCACGCGACGCCGCCATCGCCATGGCGCAACGCGTGACGACGCTGAGCCCGCAGGGCGTCACCTACAGCAAGCACCTGATCCACCAGGCGCGCAACGGCGTGCCGCGCTCGGCTGCCCTGGCCATCGAGCGCGAGCGCTTTGTCGACCTGTTCGACCATCCGAACCAGCGCGAAGGCGTGAACGCCTTCCTGGAGAAGCGTGCCCCGCGCTGGCACACCGCACCCGAATCGGAGGCGCTGCAATGAGCGCCGTCCAGATGCCCGTGGCGCAGCCTGAAGCGGTGGCTGCCGAACCCGAAGTGCTGATGCGCGTGGTCAACCGCGTCGCCATCATCACGTTGAACCGGCCGTCCGCCTTGAACGCGCTGTCGCACGGCATGGTGCGGCAGTTGGCCGTGCTGCTGGAGCAATGCCGTCATGACGATGGCATCGTCGCGCTGGTATTGCGCGGCGCCGGCCAGAAGGGCTTCTGCGCCGGCGGTGACGTGCGTTCGCTCTACCAGATTGCCCAGCAGAACCGCATGGGCGGCGAGGGTGGCTGGCTCCAGTTCTTCATCGATGAATACCGGCTTGACTATGCGCTGCACCAGTTCCCGAAGCCGATCGTGGCGCTGCTCGACGGCATCACGATGGGCGGCGGCATGGGGCTGGGGCAGGCCGCGCGCCTGCGCGTGGTGACCGAGCGCACGAAGATGGCGATGCCGGAAACGCGCATCGGCTTTCTGCCCG
>CAJXMR010000033.1 GCA_913056305.1 uncultured Ralstonia sp. | reverse complement strand
CGGGAAAGACGGCAACACGGGTAGCTCCTGCTGGATTCACCCTGTGCCGACCTGAACGCCTTGCATGCCGAGCGGACTTCCGGCTGGGCGGAATCCGGGCCGTTTGCGCGTCGAGACTGGGAACGAACACACCAAAAAACGAGGCAGACGGGGCGGCAGGCGGGAGGTAGGAAGCGGTAGGCGCTAGGGTGATGGGTTTCTAGACTCAAACCTGAAAATTATACCTCGCCGCAGCAAAAATCTCAATGAAAGGAAGGACTTAACGGCAGACGCCGCCTCGATTGTGACGCCGGCACGCCCTCGCCGACCCGCCTGCCGACTGGCTCCGACGTCACTTCTCGGTCCCGCTCAAGCCGTCATCGCCTCACGCACTTGCGCCAGGGCGGTCGGGTCTTCGATGGTCGTCAGATCCCCCGGATCGCGCCCCTCGGCCACCGCCTGCATCGTCCGGCGCAGCAGCTTGCCGGAGCGTGTCTTCGGCAGCGCATTGACGAAGAACACGCGTGACGGCCGCGCCACTGCACCGAGTTGCGCCTCCACCGTGCGCATCAGTTCGCCCTCCAGGGCCAGGCGATCGGCCGGCTGGGCCACCCGCGCGGCGTCGCGCACGATGGCAAACCCCATCGCCACCTGCCCCTTGAGCTGGTCGGCCACGCCCACCACCGCCACCTCGGCAATCGCCGGATGCGACGACAGGCTCTCTTCGATCTCGCGCGTGCCCAGGCGATGGCCAGCCACGTTGATCACGTCGTCGGTACGGCCCAGGATGGTGATGTAGCCCTCCGCGTCGCGCACGCCCCAGTCGAAGCTCGAATAGATGTGCCGGCCGGGGAAGGCGGACCAATACGTCCTCAGGAAACGCGCATCGTCGCGCCAGACGGTGCTCATGCAGCCCGGCGGCAGTGGTGCTGTCACGGCCAGCAAGCCCTTCTCACCTGGCGCGCAGGGCTGGCCGGTGGCTTCATCGAGGATGTCGAGCTTATAGCCATACACCGGAAAGCCCGGCGAGCCGAGCTTCTGCGTCGACGGCTCCACGCCCTGGGGAATCGCCAGCATCGGCCAGCCGGTTTCGGTCTGCCAGTAGTTGTCGACGATGGGCTTCTCCAGCGCCTCCCCGATCCAGCGCGCGGTTGGCTCGTCCAGCGGCTCGCCGGCCAGGAACAGGCGGCGCAGGCTGGAGAGGTCATGGCGCTTGAGCAGCACCGGGTCCTGCTTCTTGAGCACACGGATGGCCGTCGGCGCAGTGAACATCAGGTTCACGCGGTACTGCTCGACGATGCGCCACCAGATCGCGCCGTCGGGGCGGATCGGCGTGCCTTCGTACATGACGGTGGTCATGCCCGCCAGCAGCGGCGCGTAGACGATATAGCTGTGGCCAACCACCCAACCGACATCCGACGCTGTGAGCATGGTGTCGCCGGCCTGCGCGTCGAAGATGAGCGGCATCGATGCCGCCAGCGCCACCGCGTAGCCGCCGGTGTCGCGCTGCACGCCCTTCGGCTTGCCCGTGGTGCCAGAGGTATAGAGGATGTACGACGGCTCGCTCGATTCCATCCATTCGCACGGCACGTCGGCATCGGCATGCTGGCGGCCAAGCGTGGCGTAGTCGACGTCGCGCGCGTGGTGCTGCATCGGCGCGAGTTTGCGGTTGACCAGCAGTACGCGCTCGGGCTTGTGTACGGCAAGGTCGATGGCGGCATCGAGCAGCGGCTTGTATTCGACCACCTTGCCCGCACGCGAGCCAGCATCCGCGCTGATGATGACGCGTGGCGAGGCGTCATCAATGCGCGTGGCGAGGCTGTTGGAGGCGAAGCCGCCGAACACCACCGAGTGGATCGCCCCGATCCGCGCACACGCCAGCATGGCGAAGGCCGCTTCGGGAATCATCGGCAGGTAGATCAGCACGCGATCCCCACGCTTGACGCCCAGCGCCTGCAGGCTGGCCGCCATGCGGTTGACCTCGCGATGGAGCTGGCGGTACGTGTACGTGGTCTCGATGCCGGTTTCGGTGGAGACATACACCAGTGCGGCCTGCTCACCGCGCGTGGTCAGATGCCGGTCGACGGCGTTGTGGCACAGGTTGGTGCGCCCGCCGACGAACCAGCGCGCAAACGGCAGGCGCGACTCGTCGAGCACAGCGGAGTACGGCGTCTGCCAGTCGATGCGCCGGGCCTGTTCGCCCCAGAAGCCGGCGGGGTCGTCGATGGAACGCTGATACAGCGCGCGGTATGCGGCGGACATGGGCATGACGTTGTCTCCTGGCCGGCGTGTGCGCCGACGCGATTTTCGATGGCGCCAACTGTGCGGCGCCCAACTTACGCAGGTCTTACCGGCGCCCACGAAAAAGGCGCCCCGCAGGACGCCTTCTTGATATAGCACAACGAACCTAGCGCTTCTTGCGCTTGGACGACGTACCCGCCACGGGCTTGGCGTTGACGACTGGCTTGCCGGCCACCTTGGCTGCCGGCCCGCGCGCTGTCGCGGCATGCGCTCCGGCCGACACCCGCACCGCACGCGCCCGGCCGCCGCCGCGCGCCTGGGGCAGCATCAGCACCACGCTGTGGCCCTTGGGGATGGCGTCGCCGGACAGCTGATTCCACGCACGGATCTGCGCCACCGACACGCCATAGCGGCGCGACAGGCCCGAGACCGTGTCGCGCTTGCCGGCACGCACCACCACGCGGCGCAGGTCGGGCATGTCGGGCTCGACCGCCATCGTGGCGTTTTCCGCCAGCTCGGGGCTGATGTCGGGCGCGTCTTCCTGGGCACCGTCAGCCCGCGGCACCACCACCGTGGAGCCGGCCTTCAGGCGCATGCCCTTCGGGATGCGGTTGATCTCGCGGATCGTCTCCGGATCCAGCTTCAGGCGCGCGGCCAGCGCTTCGACGCGCTCGCGGTTGCCGACCGTCACCGCCGTCCAGCTCGACAGCCCACCCCGGTACGTATTCAGGTTGTACTGGAACGTTTCCGCGTTGTCGTACGGCAGCAGGATCTGCGGGTTGGACGCACCCAGGATCACCGGCCGGTTGAACGACGGATTCAGCGCCTTGAACTCATCCATCGGCAGGTTGGCCAGCCGCGCCGCCAGCGCCACGTCGATATCACGCGAGGTGGTGACGGTGACGAAGTACGGATGGTTCGGGATGTCCGGCAACGTGACGCCGTAGCGCTCCGGGTTGGCGATGATGTTCTTCACCGCCTGGAGCTTGGGCACGTACATGCGCGTCTCGGCCGGCATGTTCAGGTTGACGTAATCCGTCGACAGCCCGGCTGCCTGGTTGCGCGCGATCGCCCGCGCGACCGAGCCCTCGCCCCAGTTGTACGCGGCGAGCGCCAACTGCCAGTCGCCAAACTGGTCGTGCAGCTTGGAGAGGTAGTCCAGTGCGGCGTCGGTCGAGGCCAGCACGTCGCGGCGCTCGTCCTGGAAAACGTTTTGCTTGAGGTTGTAGGTCTTGCCGGTGCTCGGGATGAACTGCCACATCCCGGCGGCCTTGGCGCTGGACACTGCCTGCGGGTTGAACGCGCTTTCCACGAACGGCAGCAGGGCCAGTTCGGTGGGCATGTTGCGCCGCTCCAGTTCTTCGACGATGTGATACAGGTAGCGGTTGGAGCGATCCACCATGCGGCGGAACGCTTCCGGGCGCTGCGCATACCAGCCGGCACGGTCGTCCACGGCCGAGCTTTGCAGGTCGGGCATGGAGAAGCCTTGGCGGATGCGCGCCCAGAGATCCTTGGCCGGCCCCTTGAGGGCGGCCACGGACTGCTGATCGACATTGACGACCGGCGCATTTTGGCCGGAGGTGGAGGATGCGGCGCTTGTGCTGGCGGTGTCGGCATTCGGGGCGGGAGCCGTAGCGCAGGCTGCCAGAAGCAGACTGAGCACAGATGCCGCGAGAAGTCGCACGGATCGCATCAAATTCTGAGGGGTTGGACCGAAAAATTGCCCCCGATGGTAGGGAAGGCATTGCGCCGCGTCAACCCGCGTTCACCCGGCGTATGACCGTCCCATGACGGCGCCGGATGCGGCGTCTGGCACGCACTGCCCCGCCAGATCAGCGGAATCCGTTCTTCCACTCGCGCAGCGCGGCGAAAACGGCGACCGGGTCATCGCCGTCGATGCCAGCATGCCGGACCACCGAAGCGGTGACGGCCGCCTCATCCGAGCGCATGAAGGGGTTGGTCGCGCACTCGTGGCCGACGGTGGTGGGCACGGTCGAGCGGCCCTCGGCACGCCACGCCGCGACCTCATCTTCCCAGGCTGCCAGATCGGCGTTGCCCGGTTCGACGGCGCGCGCAAAGCGCACATTCGAGGCCGTGTATTCATGCGCGCAGTAGACACGCGTGTCCGGCGGCAGCGCGGCCAGCTTGGCAAGCGACTGCCGCATCTGCGCCGGCGTGCCCTCGAACAGGCGGCCGCAGCCGGTGGCGAACAGCGTGTCGCCGCAGAACAGGCTGGCGGGCGCGTCGTCGCCCTGCAGGTGGCCGACATAGGCGACGTGGCCGCTGGTGTGGCCCGGCACGTCGATGACGCTGAAGGTGGCAGCCGGCTGCGCGAGGGTGACCACGTCTCCTTCGCGCACGGCCTGGGTTCGGCAAGGAATCGATTCGCCCGCCGGACCGATCACGGGCAGCGGTGCACCGGACGGCGCCTTCGGGTATGCCCCGATCAGCGCCTGCACCCCGCCCACGTGATCGCCATGATGATGTGTGATTACAATGGCACCGAGCGCAAGACCGCGCTCTTGCAGGAAGCGCAGCACCGGTTGCGCGTCGCCTGGGTCGACGACAGCAGCCACGCGGCCATCGTGAAGTGCCCAAATATAATTGTCGGTAAACGCAGCGATCGCCTCTACCTCAAGCGCTACCTCAGGCGGCACACCACCCTGGCCCATGTCCGACTCCTCTTCCGATCGTCGCATTATAGATTGGCACCACTGGCTGGCTTCGCCGCCTGGGCAATACGTCCTGCGCTGGGAACAGGCCCAGTTCGATCGCACCGTCGCCGACATGTTCGGCTTTCACGGGCTGCAGCTCGGCCACCCCGGCTTCGGGGCGCTGCGCGAGAACCGCATTCCGCTGATCGCCCGCGTGGTCGACGACATCGACCCGACCGCGCCCACCGAAACGCTCGACCCGATGGACGGCGATCCGGCGGAACCCGCCGACCCACCGGCCGAAGGCGAGGCTGAGCCCAACACCCCGCAGCGCCAGGCCACGCCCCGCGTGATCTGCCGCTACGACGAACTGCCCTTCGCCTCGCAGAGCATCGACCTGGTGGCCCTGCCCCATGTGCTGGAATTCACCGACGACCCGCATGAGGTGCTGCGCGAGGTCGCGCGCGTGCTGATGCCGGAGGGGCGACTGGTCATCACCGGCTTCAACCCGCTGAGCCTGTGGGGCATGCGCCAGGGCATGCGGCGCCTTGGCACCGAATCGTTCCTGCCCGCGCAGAGCCAGATGATCGCCTTCACCCGCCTGAAGGACTGGCTCAAGCTGCTCGGATTTGATATCGTGCGCGGCCGTTTCGGCTGCTACTGCCCGCCCAACCGCACCGACAAATGGCTACAGCGCATGGCCTTCATGGAGAAGGCCGGCGACCGCTGGTGGCCGATCTTCGGCGCGGTCTACATGCTGCAGGCGGTCAAGCGCGTGCGCGGCATGCGGATGATCGGGCCGGCATGGAAGACGCGCAAGTCGCCGGGGCTGGTGCCGGCCGGTGCACCGGTGGCCACGCCTTCGGGCTCGCACTCGACCAAGACGCCGCCGGCCGCCGCACGCGACGGCAAGTCGAGCGCCTGAGCGCAGCCGCCCCTCTCACCTCTCACCGATCGCTTTCATTTTTTTATATGCAGGAAGTCACCGTCTATTCCGATGGCGCATGCAAGGGCAACCCCGGCCTTGGCGGCTGGGGCACCGTGCTGGTCTCGGGCGGCCACGAAAAAGAACTCTTCGGCGGCGAGGCCGTCACCACCAACAACCGCATGGAGCTGATGGCCGTGATCGAGGCCTTCCGCGCACTCAAGCGGCCGTGCCGGGTGCAGGTCTACACCGATTCGCAGTACGTGCAGAAAGGCATCAGCGAATGGCTGGCCGGCTGGAAGGCACGCGGCTGGAAGACCGCCGACAAGAAACCCGTGAAGAACGACGACCTGTGGCGCATCCTCGATGAGCTGGTCGTCGGCCACGAGGTCGGCTGGCACTGGGTCAAGGGCCATGCGGGCCACCCCGGCAACGAGCGCGCCGATTCGCTCGCCAACCGGGGCGTTGAAGTGGCGCGCCAGGCAGCCAAGGGCGGCGCCTGACGCGACGGCGCTCACTTGCCGGCGCAACGCTGCGTCGGGATCTGCGGCGCATTGGCAGCGACGGTGGTGACGTACTGTGGCTTGCCGTCCAGGTCAAAGATCAGGCGCAGCGGGCTGCGCTTGGTGAGGCCGTCATCGATGTCCGCCTGCAGCAGGCTAGCCTGCGTCCATGCGTCGCCGCCGATGCTGCGCTTGTGCATCATGACCGGGCGCTTTTCCGCCGCGGGCCAGTTGGCGTCGCGCTCCGGCACGTAGCGATCGGGCAGCGTGCCATAGGTGTAGAGCTGGTTCAGCGTCTCGGCCAGATAGCGCCCAGCCTGGTCATTGAACCGCGGTAGCTCCAGCCGGTTAAGCTCGGCGTCAATGCGCGCGGCTTCGGCCGCGCAGGTCGGCCGGGCATCATCGGCGCGGGCGTATGACACGCCAATGACAATGACGGCGGCCGCCGTCCAGATCAGCGCACGATGCAGCCGGCGCGGGGCAACGGTGGGGATCACGGACATCGGTTCAGTACGCATACAGATTCTCCGGTTAGACAACGTCGTGGTGTGCTTCGGTTAGGAAAGGAACAGCTTGCGCTCGGCCTGCCGGCGCTTGGTCAGGCCCTTGAGCGGTTTGCCGCCGGCCTTGTCCCATAGTAGGAATTGCTGGGCCGCACCGGCGTAGTCACCGGCGTTGAGCTTGCGTAGCAGCGTCGATGAGCGCAGCCGCCCCGCCCCCAGGTTGAAGACGAACGACGCCAGCGCATCGAATTGCGCCTGCGTGATCGGCACACGCACGGCCCGCGTGATGGCCTGCTCGGTGTCGTGCAAGTCCTTGCGCAGCAGCGCCTCGGCCCGGGCCTGCGAGATCGGCCCATTGAAGGTTTCGCGGGGCAGGATCAGGTGGCCATAGCCGATGGTCGGCTTGCCCACCGCATCCAGATAGGTCGACAGGCGCAGCCCCTCCGATTCCTTGATCAGCGCGACGCCCTGCTCGCCGGTGGCGCGCGGGTTGTTCTCGCTACCGCGTTCGTTAAGCATCGGCGGTCTCCTCGGCGCCAGGCTTGGCTTGCGGCAGTGGGCGCGGCACCATCCGGTTGGTGTATTCGTCGATCAGGCGCATCACCGCTTCGGGCGGTTGCAGCGCGCTGAACTTCATCTGGATGTCGATGTGCTCGCTGTCACGGCCGGCCTCGCGGCTGGAGTGCGGCGCCAGCGAGACGTAGAACCTGCCCACCCCACCTGCGCCCGTGCCTTCCGCCGGCAGCGCTTCGGCCAGGTCGCTGCGCACGGTCATGTTCACGGTCATCTCCTCCAGCGCGAGGCCGCGCGGCATGGCCAGCGACACCAGCGGCAACGCGAGCCGGTGCTGCGTATCGAGTGCCAGCTCCACCTCGCGGGCAACCAACGTGCCCGCCTCGTCGGCATCGAAGAACTGGTCGAGCAGCGTGGTGTACTGCTGCGCCAGCATCTGGTTGGCCGCCGCCGCCGCGTGCTGCATGCCGCGCGTGATGTCGTCGAGCGTGAGCCCCGCGATGGCCGGATGGTCATGGCCGCCACTGCCACCGCCACTGCCACCGCCACCGCCACCCCCACTGCCGCCGCTGCCGCCCGGCGGCGTGGTCGGAGGCGGGCTTGCTGCCGACGCATCTGCGGCGGGCTCAGCGGACGGCGCCGCGCCGGCCGCCGGTGGCGACTGCGCGGCAGCGGCGGAGGTTGGGCTGGACGAAGCAGAGGCCGATGCGCCATCGCGCGGGGTCTGTGCTGGCGGCAACGCCGCGCCGTCGTCCTGGCGGCGCCAGCGGCTGAAGAGCTTGGACATGGTGTCTCGTCGGTCGAGTCAGAGGTCGTCGGAAAAACGCAGTGCGAGGCGCCGGCTTTGGGGGAGGACAGGCCGGCGCCCGTTCAACCACGCGCGACTTACGTCGTCGCCGCCGGGGCCGGGGCCGGGGCGTTGCCGCCGGCCTTCTTCTCGCCGATCATCGAGCCGTCGGTGGGCGTGGCCGGCAGCGGCTTGACCTCGTTCTCCTTGCCCTTGACGACCACCGGCTTGGTGGCGGCGTTGGTCAGGAATTCCATGACGCGCATCAGCGCTTCCGGCGGGTTCTGGCGCTTGACCTGGGTGTGGAAGGAGTACTTGGCGCGCGTATCGGTGCTGCGCGTCTGCTCCGACTTGTGCGAGGCGCGGCCCGACACCGACACGCTGAACGGGCCCCAGCCCAGCTTGGCCTGGAACGACCCTTCGGCCTCGGTGGTGGACGACGACTTCTCCGACTGCGAGATCTCGAGCTCGAAATCGATCGTGCCTTCTTCGATGGCGATCACCGGATGCACGACGGCACACAGCAGCGGAATGCGCATCGTCTTCTGGATCGTGCCCTGCGACACGCCCTGCTCGTCGACCAGTGTTTCGTCGTAGTCGAACTGCACCGCCACCGCCTTGCCATCCTGAATACAGACTTGCAGCAGGAAATCCGCATACGATTTCGCTGCCGACGTCTGCGCCTGAATCATGGCTTGCAGCGGGGCCGAGATCATCTTGTCGATCGGCAATGCGTTGATAACCGATCCGATCAATCCATTGTCCATTTAAAACTCCTTACTTTGATTTTTCAGGACGCACCGGGTTGTGCGCCGGAATTCAAGGTAAGGGTTTTGACTGCCGCCTTCGATGCCGCAAAAGTGCCAATCGAGGCCATGGGTAATGGGCCCAATACCACCCCTCGCGACGCCCTATTACTTTTGACACTGGCCTTCCGTTTTCCTGCGCTCGGGTTGCGCGCGCCCTAAAAAAGAATCGGATTGACCAACAGAATAATTAACTGAAGTATGAGGGGTCGATGAATATCCTGGTAATCGATAGCCTTCCGCTTTTTGCGGCAGGTGTTTCCAATGTATTGCACGCCCTCGATGCACACGGCGTGTTTTTCGACACGCATGATCCGGAGGGCATTGGCTTGACCTGCCGGCAGGTAGGGCCCAGCGCGGTGGTCATGGAATGGAGTGCGCAGGACGGCGAGGCTCGCCGGCGGCTGTCGGAGGTGAAGGCCGTCTTGCCGGAGGTGCCGGTGCTGCTGACGGTGCAACTGGTGGGGCGGCACGTGGTGGGCGACGCGCTGCGGTTTGGCGCGGCGGGGGTGGTCGACCGCCAGGCCACGGCCGCTGTCCTGCTCGAGGCATTACAGCGCATTACCTCCGGTGCGGTGTACCTGCCCCCGATCTGCAATCTCTCTGCGGATGAGCCGGGGCAGCCCGAGGGTGAGCACCCCGTCGAAGTCTGGCGCCGACTCACACCACGTCAGCACGAGGTGTTGCAACTGCTTGCAGAGGGCAAATCGAACAAGCAGATCTGCCGCGTGCTGAACGTGGCCGAGGGCACGATCAAGAATCACCTATATGCGTTATTTCGGCAGATTGGCGTGAGCAATCGCACGGAGGCGGCGCTATGGCTGTCGCGTTGCAAGTCTGGCATCGCCAAGCTGCAGGTCTGCATGATGTAGCGGCACATGGGCGGCACGTTACGCCACGCTCGCGCAACGGCGTGCTGGTTTGGCCGACGCGTCCGTCGTGGCCCGCAGCCTGCCGAAAGATCGCCCGTTGGCTGCGCGGACGCCGCTACAGCGCGTCGTCATCCGGGAACAGTTGATTGCGGATCGCGTAGCGCACCAGCGCAGCCTCGCTGGGCAGCTGCAGCTTGGTCATCAGCCGCATCTTGTAGGTGCTGACGGTCTTGGCGCTCACGCACAGGCTGCTGGCGATCTCGGTGAGCGGCTCGCCGCGCACCAGGCGCCGGTAGACCTCCATCTCGCGGTCGGACAGCTTGGTGTGGGCGGCATTCGCGCTGTCTTCATGCAGGCTGTGCGCGAGCTTTTCGGCCATGGCGGGGCTGACATAGGTACCGCCCTGCGCGACCTTCGTGAGCGCCGCCACCAGCTCGGTCGCGGCGCTCTCCTTGGTGAGGTAGGCGGCGGCCCCTGCCCGGAAGGCCCGGGCCACATATTGTTCTTCCGCATGCATGGTCAGCACCAGCACCCGCACGGATGGATGATCGGCGTGCAACTGGCGGACCAGGTCCAGACCACTGCGCCCGGGCATCGACAGATCCAGCACCACCACCTGCGGGCTGTGCTCGCGCACCAGCTGGATCACCTGCGTGCCGTCGGAGGCTTCGCAGACGACCTCGAAGTTGCCGGCACGCTCCAGGATATGCCGCACGCCGTCGCGCATGACCGCATGGTCGTCGGCGATCATCACCCGGATCATGGCTGCACCTCCTGGATCATGACTGCACCTCCGATGCCCCAGCATCGCTTGCGGCAGGAAAGCGCACCGAGAGGCGGAACCCCTGCAGCGGCGTATGCGTCGTGGCGGCCTGCCCGCCCAGCAACCGTGCGCGTTCGCGAATGCCCAGCAGGCCCAGCGGTTTGCGCTCGCCCGGTGCCGGTGGCGCACCACTCCAGCCACGGCCGTTGTCCTGGATGCTCAGCTCGAAGAACCCGTCGGTGCGTGCGAATTCGATCTCGACACGGCTGGCATCGGCGTGCCGCACCACGTTGTTCAAGGCTTCCTGCACGATGCGGAAAACCGAAATGGCCGCATGCTCGCCCACCACTTCCTCCTCCTGCGCGTGCACGCTGACGATCAACCCGAAGCGCCGCCGGAAATCTTTGGCGATCCACTCGATGGCGGGTACCAGGCCCAACTCATCCAACAAGGGCGGGCGCAGGTCGGCGGAGATCTGCCGCACGGCCGCCACCGTATCGTCGATCACGCGCTGCATGGCGGCGGTGCGCTCCAGCAGCTCGGCTGACGTACCGGTTGCGTCCAGGTCGGTTGCCAACAGGGTCAGGTCCATCTTGAGCGCGCTCAGGCGCTGGCCGAGATCGTCGTGCAGCTCGCGCGCGATGCGGTAGCGCTCCTCCTCCCGCGTCGCCAGCACGCTGGCCGACAGATGCTGCAACTCCTCCTGCGAGCGGCGCAGCGCGGCTTCGGCGCGTACGCGCTCGGTGGTGTCGCGCAGCATGACGGTGAACAGCTTGCTGCCGCCGATATCCACCTGCGAGATCGATGCCTCGATGGGGAATTCGCGCCCATCGGTATGCAGGGCAAACAGCGCGCGCTGCTTGCCCATCTGCCGCTCCGACACGCCCGTCACGCCAAAGCGGCGCACATGCGCCTCATGCCCGGTGCGAAAGCGCTGCGGAATGAAATCGTTCAACGACCGCCCGATCGCGAAGCTTGCCGGGCAGCCGAACAGGGTTTCGGCCATGGGGTTGAACAGCACGATGCGTTGCTGGTCATCCACCGAGATGATGGCCTCCATGGACGAGCGGATGATGCCGGCCAGCCGCGCCTCGCTCTTCTCCAGATAGGCGAGATAGTCCACCACGGTGGCGCGCAGCATGCGCAGGCGCAGCCAATAGAAGACCAGCGCCAGCGCCGCGGCGACGCTGGCAACGGCCAGCAGCAGCATCCCCGCGACCCTGATGCCGGGGGCGATCGCAACAGCAAACCAGGTGGCCGCCACGCACAGCAGCCCGATGGCCAGGCCACCGGCCGCGAGCTCGGCGGGCGTCGAGCGCAGTGACAGCATGCGGCTGCGCGGCACCCCGGCGGGATGTCCATCTTGCTCCAGCATGGAAGCGGCTCCGGTTGGAGGGGATGCACAAAAAATAACCGATCCCATCACACAGCGGTATCAGGAAAGTGACCAATGCGACGCATTATCGCAACAGAATGTCAGGGAATCCTGACACCACCTTTACTTTCCCCCGACGCGCTTCTCAGCGCCGCCTGATTTCGGTGCAAACGTAATTTTCCGATACTGCTGCCATGGATGCAGCACATGCCACCCGTTGGCAGCAGGCGTCCCAGTGACAGAACATCGAGCCACCCGCCTACTCCTTCCAGGGGCTTTCACATGAATGCAGCTTCCCTCCAAGCGCAATCGCCTTCCGGCACCGGCCATGAAGCGCGCCTCTACCAATTCAAGCGGGTGCGTGAAGACGACGCGATGAGCATGCGCTCCACGAGCCCCATGAGCCCCGCGCTCAGCAGCCAATGCGCGAACTGCTTGATGCATTGGGCCTGTATTGCCGGCGCAGTGCCGAACACGCAGCGCGGCGAGCTCGACCGGCTGGTGCAGACCTGGCGCAAGGTGCGCAAGGGTGAAGCGCTGTTCCGCGCCGGCGATCCGTTCCATGCGCTGTACGCGGTGCGCTCGGGCTCGTTCAAGACGGTGGTGTCGCACCCCAACGGGGCGGATCACGTGACGGGTTTCCAGTTCACGGGGGAGACTCTCGGCTTGGACGGCATCGCCAACGATCAGCACACCTGCGATGCAATTGCGCTGGAAGACAGCACGGTGTGTGCGATGTCGTTCCAGTGCATGGAAGACCTGTGCCAGGACGTGCGTCCGCTGCAGCATCGCCTGCACAAGCTGATGGCCGGCGAGATCGTGCGCGAGTCCGGCCTGATGCTGCTGCTCGCGGGCCTCTCGGCCGAGGCACGCGTGGCGACCTTCCTGCTGAACCTGTCCACGCGCATGCAGGAGCGCGGCTACTCCGCAACGGATTTCACGCTGCGCATGACGCGCGAAGAGATCGGCAGCTACCTCGGCATGCAGCTCGAGACCGTCAGCCGGACGCTCTCCCGCTTCCAGCGCGAAGGCTGGATCGGCGTGGACGGCAAGCACATCAACCTGCACGACCGCGAGGCGCTGGCGCGCCTTTGAAGGCTTGCCACGATTGCGGCAATCGCTACTGACTCAGCTGCAGCGGGTGGACCACCGCCGTCACCCCAGGGACCGCCCGCGCGGCCCCTTTTTCCGCACGCCGCTCGGCATGCCGGCGCAGCGCGGCGCGGATCCGCTGGCTGGCATCGGACAGCGCCACTCGTTGCTTGATGGTGAGGCGGTTGATGGCGATCAACCGCCCCCCGCGACGTGACGGATGCGGGCCCTGGAGCTTGGTTGACAGGCATCAACCAAGCCCCCGCGTCGCATTGCATTCATGCTGCGACGCCATACACTGTAGGCAAGCGACACGGGCGTGCCGCGCTTCTTTTATCGATGGGTGTGGCCATGAAATCGATCGAGTTCCCCCAAGGGCTGCCGCATTACTGCGCCGCGGATCTCACCCTCACCTGCACCGCCAATGTCGACGGCCGCCCGGCCAGTTATGCAGTGACCGCCGAAGCGCTGGAAGACCATTTCGGCGCGCGCTCGTACCGGCAGGAAGACCTCATGCAGGCGCTAGAAACCAACCGCGGCGCCATTGAAGACATGGCCCGCGCGCTGTTCAAGCTGACTGAATCCCACACCATCGTCCTGCACAGCGGACATTTCCGCTTTGGCATGTAAGCCGGCGCGGCGACCCGCATACGTCGCCGCGCACCCGCAGGTACAGTTCCCCGCAGTACAGTTCCCATCACGCCCATTGACGCTCGCGCTTGTTCTGGCAAGCGAGACAGCACAGCGCTGTCGGCTGCGCCTGCAGCCGCAGAAACGGAATCTCCGCCCCGCAGTCCACGCAGATCCCGTACAGGCCCTGCTGGATCCGCGCCCGCGTGGCACCAATCTGGACCAGCTCTGCGCGGTAGTGCTCCAGCATCACGTCGCTTGCGCGCTCGGTGGCCTCCTGGTCGGCCAGGTCGACTTCTTCGTAGGGTTCCGCAGTCGACATCGCGTCGGCGTCCGGCCCCTCCGGTTCCAGGGCACCGACCTGCCGACGCACGCGCGCCTCCTGCTCATCCAGCAACGTGATCAGCCGATGCCATTGCGCTTCGGTCAATCGGGTCATGCTGCATCTCCTCGCGTCGCCGGTGGTGTTGCCGCACACGCCACGTCGATCAGGCTTCCGATGGCGACAGCCAAGTGGTGCGCCGGCGCGACGCATCCCAATGGCTGGCAGCCCTGACCTGATCGATGAACCCGGAAATCTCCTCCTGGGAGAGGCCGCTCACGACGTCGCGCTGCGTCAGTGCGAGCACCGGCGCCGGAAGCGTCGCCGTCAGTCGCGCGACCTCCTCCACCGCATTGAACGCGCCACGCGCGGCCATCACGCACACCACCGAAAGCCGCGCCGGAAACGGCAACTGCTTTGCCAGAAAGGCGCGCATGGGCGAAGCCAGGCGCCCCATCCAGATCGGCGCAATCACGATCACGTGCTCGAAGTCTTCGAGCGACGGCCCCTCATAGCGATATGACGCGGGGATGTGCAAGACGTTCTCCAGCATACACCGCAGGTCGCCCATGAAACCGGCTCGCGGGCGCACATCCCGGACCTCCGCCACCTGCCAGCCGCTCTGCGCACCCAGCCAGTCCGCCACCTGGCGCGCCGTGCCGGTGCGGGAGTAGTACACGATCAGGTTCTTTTCCATGATTCGCCTCTCGATATCGGCGCATGCGCGCCCTGTCCTGCTCTTTTTCCAATCGCTGGCTGCGCGGCGACGCCGTCAGGTGCCGACCCACAGGTGATCGATGACAGACTGGCGCTCCAGCGCCTGGGTGAGCCAGCCCTGGCCGCCTAGTGCGACATCAGCACGGGAACCGTCATCGCGCCGAGCAGCGTGCGGGTCACGCCGCCGAGCACCAGCTCGCGCAGGCGGCTGCGGCCGTAGGCGCCCATCACTACCAGATCGGCATTGAAATCGGCCACGCGCGAGAGCAGCAGCTCCCCCACCATCACATCGGTGCCGATGCCGGCAGTCTCTTCCACTTCCACGTCGATCCCGCGGTCGTTCAGCGCCCGCGCGGCTTGCCCGGCGCTGGTCTTGTCGGCCCAATGGCCGGACGCCATGTCGGCCACCTGCAGCACCTGCACGCGCGCGCCGGACATCAGCGGAATCGCGTCATGCATCGCGCGCGCCGCCTCGCGGCCGCCATTCCAGGCCAGCACGATGCGCGTCGGCAGGGTGTCGAAGCGGCCCACGTAGGGCACCACCAGCACCGGCCGCCCGGCTTCGAGGATCACCGTCTCGACAAAATCGGTCGCGACAAAGCTGTCCGGATCGTCCGCATCACGCTGGCCGATGACGAGCAGATCCGCCTCGCGCGCCTCACGCACCACCAGCGCGACCGGGTCGCCTTCCAGCGCGCGCCATTCGGTTTCGATCGGGAAATCCTTGACCGCCGCACGGAAGCGGGCATGCACCGCTTCGCGCGCATGCACGCGGCGCGTGCGGTCGTCCTCCAAGTAGCGCGAGGCGCCCTCCATCATGTAGAACCAGCTCGGGTCGGGCGTGAAGCTGGCAAACACGGCGATCAGTCGGGCCTGGCTGGCGAGCGCGTAGCGCACGGCAATGTCGAGCCGGTGCATGGCACGCTCGCTGGTGTCGAGGTGCACCATGATGCTGGTGTAGGGCATGACCTTCTTCCTGTTCTGGTGAATTGGGGGAGGCGCATCGGCTCAGGTGGAAACCGCCTTGGCCGTCTCGCGCGCGGCGGGCTGCGCGGGTTCGGCATCAACGCCGCGCACCAGCAGCACCGGCAGCGCGCTCTGCCGTACAAGGCCTTCGGCCACGCTGCCCAGGAGCAGCCGCCGCACGCCTCGGCGGCCATGCGTGCCCAGCACCAGCAACTGCGCGCCGGCCGCGTGTGCCGCGTCCTCGATGGCCATGCCGATGTCGAAGGCCGCCAGCGGGTCGTCCTCGAGCAGCGTGCGCACACGCACCCCGGCCTGCTCGGCCTTGGCCTGCGCCTGCGAGAGGATCGCCTTGCCCTGCGCGACGAGCGTCTCGGTCAGGCCGCGCGTGTCGAGATAGCCCACGTCGTACTTCACGTAGCCGCTGTCGATCACGTGGACGATGGACAGCTCCGCCCCGAGTCTTGCCGCCAGCCGGATCGCCTCATCCAGCGCCTGCTCGCCGGTCTGGCTGCCGTCCACCGCCACCAGGATCTTGTCGTACATGGCCCGTCTCCATCGATTCGTCCGGCGCACGGCCGCCGCGCGGCGTGCGTGACTCCATCTTGGATCACGGCGCAAAACGCACTTTGACGTACGTCAGTGAAGGCACGCCGCCAGCGCGGCACCTTCGTAGGCGTGGGCCATGTGCGAGCCCATCGCAGACCCCGTTGCCCTTGATGGGTATCAACCGCGGTGGCATCGCGCGACCTACACTGGTGGCACCGGCTGTCGGCATTGGAAACGAGAGCAACCACCGGAGATGGTGACGGGGAGTCCAGGCACACCGCGAGAGCACATCGGCAGGGCTTCGCGACCACCTTTTGGAGACGCATCGTGGAACCACGCATCGATATCCCGTTGGAAATCTTCCGCACCCAATTGCAGACCGCGCTGCATACGCTGACGACGCTGCAGGAGTCGCAGGAGCGCATGCTCAAAGTCACCCTCAGGGGCGTGGAAGACGCCGAGCAGCGCTCGCTGCAGGCGTGCGCATCGGCATCGGAGGCCAAGACCTGGCCCGAGATGGTCGCACTGCCCGCGGCCATCCTGCAGACCCGCATCGAGCAGAACGCCAAGATGTTCCAGACCCTGCTGGGGCTCGCGAGCGAGCAGCAGGCTGCCCTGCTGCACCAGGCGCACACGTCGGCCGATGCGTGGCGCACCCTGGCGGCCAACTGGGGCAGCGAGCCGATGATGGCGCCGATGCGCACCCTGTTCGACGCGCTGGGCGAGACCCAACCGGCCCCGGCGCCCAAGACGGGGGCAGGCGCCAAGCGCAGCGAGGCCACGGCACCCGCAGCCTGAAGCCGCCCAGCTTGTCAATGCGCGCGCGAACGCTATCCCTTGTGCAAGATCAACTGCCCTGATCGTCACCTGCTTATAGTGGGGGCATACGCAACACGGAGCCCACCATGAGGGTCGACGAAATCTGTTCGCGCCGCATCGTCCACGTGTCCACCACGGCGACGCTGCAGCACGTGGCGCGGCTGATGCGGGACCAGCATCTGCGCGCCCTCTTTGTCACGGAACACGGCGCCACGGGCATGCGCGTGATCGGCATCGTGACCGACCGCGACATGGTCGTGCACGGGCTGGCCGACCAGGCCGACTGCGGCGCCACCCCCATCTCGCAAGTCATGACGCACGGCGTGCTCACCATCGACGCCAGTGCCGTCGTCAGCGATGCATTGCGCACCATGCTCGGGCATGGCCTGCACCGGCTGGCCGTCGTCGACGATCACCAGGTGCTAATCGGCATGCTCACGCTGGACGACGCCATCCGCGCCATCGGCGGCGAATGGACGCTGCTGGCCGGCATTCTCGGGCGGGAGCAGGTCTTTGACCACGCTGCGGCTCCGCAGCCGCGCCTGCTGGTCTGAAACGCCATCCCATTTCAAACTTCAAACTCAAAACGGGGAGAAAACCATGCAAGCCAATGTGGGAACCATCGATCGCCTGCTGCGGGTCGTGCTGGGCGTGGCGCTGATCGCGCTGGCCTGGACGGGCAAGATCCCGGTCTGGCTCGGTTGGGTCGGCCTGATCCCACTGCTCACCGGTGTGGTGCGGATGTGCCCCCTCTACTCCATGCTCGGTATCCGCACCGGCAAGCCGGACTAACTCAGCCAGCCGGCGACGAGCCACGCTGCCGCCAACGCCAGCAGCAGCCCGGTCGCCAGGCGTACCGCAAACGCGCGGCCACCCGAGGTGGCCGCGATCACTTTGGTGGCCGTATTGGCGGTGAGCGCCAGTAGGATCAGCGTCCGGGCGCTTGCGGGGCCGATGGCGCTGGCAGCCGCCTGGCTGGCAATGGCTGCCGTCGCTGCATGCACATCGGCCAACGCCCCAACCAGCGTCACCGCCGTCACCGCCGCCATGCCGATCCAGGCACGCGCAGCCGCACTCGCCAGCAGCAATGCCGCCATCCAGAGGCCGAAGCCGATGGCGGCCCGCCAGTCGATCGACGACGCGGTGTCTGCATGGCCCTCCGCTCCGGGCTCGGGGCGCGTCTTGCGTGCGAGGTTCACGCCCGCACTGACCACCGTCACGATCAGGGCCGCAGCCAGCGGTATGCCCAGCGGCCGCAGCAACGCAACGTCGATGGCGGCGATCAGCAAGGCCATCTGCACCACCGTTGCCACGCAAGACAGGAGCGCCGCCGCCAATGCCCGGTCGCGTGGCGATTGCCCGCTGCGCACCCGCGCCCCCATCGCGGCCACCGTGGCCACGCTGGAGGCAAAACCGCCAAACAGCCCCGCCAGTGGCAAACCGATGCGCTCCCCCAGCCAACGCGAGGCAAAGTGCCCGGCGTTGCCTGTCAGCATGACCAGGATCACGACCAGCCACAGCGTGTGCGGATTCCAGGCGGCAAACGGGCCCATGGCGCGATCGGGAATGGCCGGCCAGATCAGCAGCGCCGCCACCGCCAGGATCAGCAGGTCGGCCAGCTCGCGCTGCGTCAGGGTGGTCTGCGCAAAACGGTGCAGCGCGGCCTTGCCGTGCAGCAGCGCCAGCAGCACCGTGCCCATGGCGGCCGCCATGTCCGGCGCGCTGACGGCGTAGGCGCCGAGCAGTGTGGTGGCGATCAGCGCCAGCTCCGTGGTGGCGCCGGGATCGACCCGTGCGGTGTGGTGGTAGCCGACCGCGGCCACCAACGTCACCGCCAGCACCAAGGCTGGCACAGCCAGTACCGCCAGCGCTGGCGGCAGGCTGGCCGCCAGCGCCCCCGCCAGGCCGGCAATGGCGAAGGTGCGGATGCCCGCCGGCACCTCGGCCTGCGTGGCCGCATGGCTGCGCTCGCGCTCCAGCCCAATGGCCAGCGCCACCCCCAGCGCAACGGAAAAGGCGAGCAGCGAAGACATGCGGGCGCGGCCTCATCTGCGTGACATCGAACTTCCAGTATGCGACTGCGGCTGCGCATAGGCTTGATCTGGCGCAGCGGAAGGGAAGCGGCGATGGAATCCGGCAATCGCCGTGCGCTCAGCCATACTGAAATTGCCCCTCCCTACGGAGTCCCGTCATGCCAGAGCACATGCAGGCCATGGTCCATACGCGCGCTGGGGCGCCGCTGTCGTTGCGGTCGGTACCGGTGCCAACGCCCGGCCCAGGCGAAGTCCGGATCGTGGTATCCGTGTGCGGTGTCTGCCGGACCGACCTGCACATCGTCGACGGCGAGCTGCCCAACCCGAAGCCGACATTGATTCCGGGGCACGAGATTGTCGGCACGGTGGATGCCTGCGGCACCGGCGTGACCGCGCTGGCGCCGGGCGACCGGGTGGGCGTACCCTGGCTCGGGTGGACCTGCGGCGCCTGCCCGTTCTGCCTGCGCGACCACGAAAACCTGTGCGACCACGCCGGCTTCACCGGCTACACCCGCGACGGCGGCTACGCCGAATACGCCGTCTGCGACGCGCGTTACTGCCTGCCCATCCCCGATCGCTATGACGATGCGCATGCCGCGCCGCTGCTATGCGCCGGGCTGATCGGCTACCGCACCCTTCGCATGGCCGGCGAGGCCAACGATGTCCGCCGCCTCGGCATCTACGGCTTCGGTGCGGCCGCGCACCTGGTCACGCAGATTGCCGTGGCGGAGCAGCGCGAGGTCTACGCCTTCACCCGCGCGGGGGATGCCGCCGCCCAGCAGCTCGCCCGCGACACCGGTGCGTGCTGGGCCGGCGCGAGCGACGAAGCGCCACCGGTGCCGCTCGATGCAGCGCTCATCTTCGCGCCGGTGGGCACGCTGGTGCCGCTAGCGCTGCAGGCCGTGACCAAGGGCGGCACAGTGGTCTGCGGCGGCATCCACATGAGCGACATCCCGGCGTTTGCCTACCGGCTGCTGTGGGAGGAGCGCAAGCTGATGTCGGTGGCCAACCTGACCCGCGCCGACGGCCTGGCGCTGATGCAGGTGGCGGCAGCGGTGCCGCTGCGCGTCCACGTGAGCATGTACCCCCTGGCGGAGGCCAACGCCGCGCTGGCCGACCTGCGCGCCGGCCGCATGGTGGGCGCGGCCGTCCTGCAGGTGCATGAAGCGGATGCCTGAGCCGGCTCACCGGCGTTGATGCGCATCAACCACTGTTTCGCGCCAGCGCCTACGCTTAAAGTGCGCGACAGGCAATCTTCGCGCAGCTCCTCGGGAGAACGTCATGTATCAACGCATCCTGCTTGCGGTCGACGGCAGCCACGCATCGGAACTGGCCCTGCATCAGGCAATCCTGGTTGGACAGGCGAGCGGCGCGGAAGTGGAAGCGCTGTTCGTGGCCGACAACACCGATGCCTTCTTCGACACCGTCGGCTTTGACGCGCTCGGCATCACCGAGCGCATTCTCGAATTCGGCCAGGAAACCCTCGCCCAGGCGGCCGCCAAGCTTCAGGCCGCAGGCATCCGGCACACCACCACGCTGCTGGAGAAGCCCGTATCGCCCGGGCAGATCTCTTCGACCATCGTCGCGCACGCCAACGAAACGAATGCCGACCTGATCGTGCTCGGCACGCACGGGCGCCGTGGGCTCAAACATCTGGTCATGGGCAGCGTGGCCGAAGGCGTGGTGCACAAGACCAACAAACCGGTGCTGATGGTGCGCAGCGAAGCCGAGACCTGAGCCGGCCCCGCCGCAACAGACCCAAGCCAGCGCTCGGGCTGGCTTCCTGCTGGTTTGCATGGGCGGCGCGCCGGACTCCCTCTCCCCGTCCGCCGCCCATTTTTAATCGCTCGAGTCGTCCTTGTGGAAGACCCGCTTGACGGCGTGCTTGGTCGCGCGTGCGCCGTCGGCCACGGCATGGCCGAACGATTTGGCGGCCCGGCCCGTGGCATGGGCACCCTCGCGCACCGCGTGGCCCGTCTTCTTGGCCGCATCCTTCGTGCCCTGCTTGATGTCTTCCTTTGTCTCGGCCAGGTCGGCCTGCGCCCCGGTGCTGAACAGCGCCAGCAGAAGCGTGGCGAGCAAGAAGAATTGGCGGCCTTTCACGATACGGTTCCTCTCAAAGCGTTTCTCGATATTGCGGACTTAAGCACTGGCTTTGCCAGGCACATTCAGGTGACCCAGGCTTGCGGCAGACGCATCCAGCATGACGGCCGCACGGCCTGTCAGGAGCACGCGCTCGCCGCAACGGAGCGTGAAGCGGTACAGGACGTTGTTGCCGTCACCGCCCACGCGCTCGGCTTCGACGCTCAAGGGCCCGTCGAACGCATCCAGCCGTTCGACATGCGCCTCGACCCCCCGCACGCTGGCCAGAAAGCCCGCACGCGGGCGCTCCTGGGTCTGCGCAATGAGCGCGCCATGCACCGCCATGGCCTGCGCGGCATATTCGATGCCGCACACGGCCGCCAGCCGTCCATTGGACCGCAACGGGTTGTCGGGGTTGCGGTGGCTTGTCGCCGTGCAGCAGATCCGGCCGTCATCCCATGCGGTGACTTCATCCAGCAGGCACATCGCGCCGCTGTGCGGGATGCGCGCGGCGATCCACGCACGGTCCAGCGGCGGTGCCGGGAGCGCGTTTGCCGTCATCGTCATTGCGCGCTCTCACGGGGGGCACCCGGCAGCTCGAGGTCGACCTGCAGCCGGGTGTCCGGCAGGTAATCGAGCACCACGCTTGCCGAGCGGCGCGCCGCCAGTGCCGCGAGCAACGGCAACGCGCGCGCGGCGGGATTGTCGCGGCGCAGTTGCTCCAGTTCGGGTGCCGTGAGCACGGTGGCCGGCGCATCGGTCAGGCGCGCATCGATGCGCGCCAGCGCATGTGCGCTGGCTTGCGGCGCCAACACCAGCGCCACGCCAAACGCATCGGGCACCGGCCGGAACGCGCGGATCGGTTCCGGGTAGTCGCCATCGAACGCGATCAGCAGATTGGGCACGGCGTCCACGGCAACCTGGCACAGGCTCTCCAGCAGGCCGGCGGCAAAGCTGCCGTCATGCGCGCACAGGACGTTGGATGGCGCCATGGCATGCGTGGCGATGCTCCAGTAGCCCGCCGGCGCGTTGTGCACGGAGTTGTGGAAGCGTGTGGGCGACAACTGGCGATCTTCGCCCGCCAGCGTTTCGCAGATCACGTGGCAGTTCAGGCCATCGCCGCCCGAGCTGGCAAACACGGTGGCAAGCGTGGCCGCATCGCGTCCGCTTGCCGTCACGGCTTCATGCCCGATGGCCAGCGCGACCTTGACGACCTGGCCTGTGCGGCGCCGCTCGGCCGGCGGCAAGCCCGCCGGCGCCGGCAAAGCCGTGCGCTCGGGCACATAGGTAGCGTGGCCGGCAAGCACCTGCGCGGCGTCCGGCCAGTCCCGCAGTCCGGGCCCCAGCAGGCCGATGCTTTCGATGAATGCGCTCAGTCGGGTCATGGGCAGGGATCAATCACGCGCGCGATCTGCGCGGCCGAACACCAGGCTGCAATTGGTGCCGCCAAAACCGAATGCGTTGCTCAGCACGGCACGCAGCGGTGCGGGGCGGCTCGTCAGCACATAATCGACGGCGAGCGCTGGGTCGACCTGTGTCGTATTGATACCGGCCGGCAGCAACTGATGACGCAGCGCCAGCGCCGCAATCACCGCCTCCAGCGCACCGGCTGCGCCCAGCGTGTGGCCGGTCGCCCCCTTGGTGGAACTGCACGGCGTGCCCTCGAACAACGCGTTGACCGCGCGGCTTTCGGCGGTGTCGTTGCTGGGCGTGGCGGTGCCGTGCAGGTTGATGTAGTCGATCTCGCGCGCGTCGAGGCCGCTCGCGGTCAGCGCCTGCTCCATCGCCAGGCGCGCGCCCAGCCCGTCCGGATGCGGCGACGACATGTGATGCGCGTCGCTCGATTCGCCAATGCCGAGCAGCAGGATCGCATCGTCGTCCATCGCTGGCGCGTCAGGCACGCGCTCAAGCAGGGCGAACGCCGCCGCCTCGCCGATGGAGATGCCGTCGCGCGCCACATCAAACGGCCGGCACGGCTGCGCCGACAGCAACTCCAGCGAATTGAACCCATACAGCGTGGTCAGGCACAGCGAATCAACGCCACCCACGACGGCCGCGTCGATCAGGCCCGCCTCCAGCATGCGCCGCGCCGAACCGAACACCTTGGCGCTGGACGAGCAGGCGGACGAAATCGCCATGGCCGGGCCATGCAGCGCGAAATACGCGCGCACGAACGCGGCGGGCGAATACGGGTTGTGTGTCTGCGCGTAGTGGAAGTCGGCCGGCAGCGCGCCGGTCTGCGGATCGCGTCGCCGGTAGGCCAGCTCGGTCTGCAGGATGCCGGCCGTGCTGGTGCCGACAAACACGCCGACACGGTGTGCGCCGTAGCGCGCCTTGGCCGCTTCCACGCCCTCGGCAAAGCCGTCCTGCGTGAGGCCGATCTGCGCGAGGCGGTTGTTGCGGCACTCGAAGTCGGCAAGATCCGCGCGCACCGGCTGTGCGTCGACGCCCTCCACGGGGCCGATCCAGGTGGCGAGGTCCGCACGCTCGAAATCGCACGGCACCAGGCCGCCGCGCTGCCCGCGCAACGCGCCGAGCGTGGCGTCGAGGCCACGTCCGGCACAGCTTGTGGCGCTGAAATGCGAGAGCAGTAAGGGTTTCACAGCGGTCTGATTCAGGGATGGATCTGCGGGGCACCTCATCGGCGATGCCGGCGCCGCAGATGATGAAATTTTATCAAACGGGGGCTTCCGATCCGGCTGGGTACAACGTGTCAGGCGCGATCGCCGCGCGCAGTGTCGTGCAATGCAATTGCGCCGCTTGCGCCGCACGCAGCACCGCCGCCAACGCATCGAGTACAACCGGCTCGCCCCGCGCATCGCGCGCCGCATGGCCGTCGTGGACCAGCAGGATGTCGCGCGCGGCCAGGCCGTGCAGCAGGCGGCGCGCCACGGCATCGGCATCGCGCGAGCGGGTATCGAAGCCGCGACGGGTCCAACTCGCCAGTTGCAGGCCGAGCTGGCACAGCACCGGCTCCAGGAAAGGATTGCGCAGCCCCGCCGGTGCGCGGAAGAACAGCGGCCGGGTACCGCTGAGCTCGGTCAACGTAGCCTGCGCGGCCTCGATCTCGCGCCGCAGCGCGCCCGGGCCCAGCAGCGAGAAGTTGTGCCGATGGCGCTGGCTATGGTTTTCCACCGCATGCCCGCGAGCGACGATGGCCTCGACCCACTGCGGATACCGCCGTGCCACATCCCCGATGCAGAAGAACGTCGCGTGGGCCTCGTAGCGGTCGAGCAGGTCGAGCACACGCGGCGTGACTTCCGGGTGCGGGCCATCGTCGATGGTGAGCGCGATCCGGTTGCCGGCGCCTTCGGGCAGTCGGGTCCAGTTGGGGCCGAGCAGCGCGCTGCGCGGCCACAGCCCAGCCGTCATCAGCGCCAGGTGCGAGGCCACCACGCCACCCGCCGCCCACGGCCACCACGCGGGCTGGGCCACGACCGCCGCCACTGCGCCGGCGTGGAGCGCCGCACTCCCGGTGATGAGCGGCGTCGGCCGCCAACGGCGCGCGGTGCCGGGCGTTGTGGGTAGCGGCGGCGTCATACCGGATCTCCATGACGGGACACGGGCAGCGTCTGCCCCGCCGCGCTGGTGGGCGTTGGCGCGAGGATCGCGGCAAACCACAACGCAAGGATGGCGCCGGGGCCAACGGTAAGCCCAAACGTCTCCAGCATGGGCACGCGTGACAGCGCCAGCAAGCCAAAGCCGGCCACCGTCGCCAGATTGGCCACCAGCAGCGACACCAGTGTCTGCGGCGTCACCGCCTGGGCGCCCACCACACCGGCGGGTGGATTGAAGAACAGCGCGTAGTTCGAGCCGACGGCCACGATCAGCAGCATGCCGACCAGGTGCAGGATGGTGAGCTGCGTACCCGCCAGCGCAAAGCCGGCCGTGACCACCAGCACCGCGGCCACCAGCGGTGCCAGCGCGCGCGCCGCCTGCCGCGGCGAGCGCAGCGCGATCAGCAGCAGCACGGCAATCGCCGCAAACCCGGCGAGCGACAGGCGGATGTCCTCGTGCACGTAGTCCACATAGAGGCGGTCGGCCTCGGCCTTCATGTCGATGAAGAGCGCGTCCGGCACCTGCGCGCGTTCCACGGCGGCGCGGATCGGGCTTGCATCGAGGCTCCCCTGCGCTGCCTGCGGCGCGCGCAACGGGAGCATGGCGCTCCAGCGGCCGCCGCGCTCGGCCAGCAGGGCATCGACGGCCAGCGCCATCGAGGTGCCCTGCAGATCGGCGCGCCGCAGCAGCGGCTGCTTGCGCGCGGCCTCCACATCGGCGATGAAGGGCGCGAACAGCTCCGGTTTGACGCTGATCGGCTGATCCGCCACTGCGCCACGCATGCGCATGGCAAGTTCATCGGCTGGCGGCAGGCTGGCGACGCGCGCACGCTGTGCGGCATCGCTGGGCAGGTAGCGCGCGGGGCTCTCGAAGCCGGCCAGCACGCCCTGCCCCACCAGCGGCTGCAACTGCGCAGCCACCCGCTCGGCACCCTCAAGCGCGCCCTGCTCGCTGGCGGCCGGCACCACCACCAGATAGCGCACGTCCGGCGCGCCCACGTCGGCGCGCAGGCTCGCATCGAGCGCCTGGCTCTGCGCTGGCACCGGGCTCAGCGCGGCGAGTTCGCGGCTCCACAGGCGGTCCCGATGCAGCACGAGCGTCGTGCAGGCGGCCACCAGCAACAGCACCAGCGGCCAGCGCAACCGGGGCGCCGCCTGCACCGCACGCGCAAGCGCCGCGCCCAGCCGCGACACATCGCGGATGGCGAACTGCGTGCCGCGCAGATGCGGCAGCACGAAGCGCGTGACCAGCGCCGCCGTTGCCAGCCCGGTGATCGAGTACAGCCCGAGCTGCACCAGCCCCGGAAAGCCGGAGAACAGCATCGATGCAAACCCGCACACCGAGGTCAGCACACCAAGCCGGATGGTCGGCCAATACGCGGCAAGCCAATCACGCATCGCGTCCGAGGCGCGCGCTGTGCCCGGGCGCGTCTGTGCGGATTGCACGAACAGGTAGATCGAATAGTCGACCGCCTCGCCGATCAGCGTGGTGCCGAAACCGAGCGTCAAACCATGCACGCTGCCGAACGCGAGGCTGACCGAGGCCAGCCCCACCGCCACGCCCGAGAGCACCGGCAAAAGCCCAAGCGCCAGCGTGCGTGGTGACCGATAGACCGTCAGCAGCAAAGCCACGATCAGCACGAGGCTCAGAACGGAGAGGCGCTCCACGTCATGCTTGATGGTGTCGCGCGCGTCGACCGAGAAGACGCCCGGGCCGGTCATCAGCACGCGGCATGACGCGGCGCCCGGCACGGCGCGCGCCGCCGCGTCGAAGGCGCCGCGCACGGCATCGATCGCGCGCGCCTGCGCGTCGGTATCGGAGCCCGCGCCGGTTGTCTGCAGCACCAGCACGGCGCGCCGGCCATCGCGCGAGGCCCACACGCCATGGCTCGACTGCGGTTGTGCCGCGCTGTCGAGCTGGCTGACCAGCGCGGCCACCTCGCCGGTTGGGTCGCGCGGCAGCAAAGCCTTGGTGAACAGGCCAGCCGAAGAACTCAGCAGGTCGAGGCTGTCGCCCAGCGCCTGGTGCAGGCCGGCGGCGGAGAAGCGCTGCGGCGTCACCGCCGGGCTGAGCACGTAGCGATGCGCGAAGAGGAAGCGCTGGTCGCGCGCTTCGTTGACGGGCTCGCCGTTGCTGACCGCCGCAAATTGCGCGTCATGGCGCAACGCCGCCGCCAACTGCCGCGACAGCTCGGCACGCGTCGGCGCATCGGCGCCTTCGATGCCGACCAGGATCAAGCGCGACACCAGCCCATCGCGCAATTGGTCGACCAGCACGCGCTGCCCGGCGCTCGGCGAGCGCGGCAGGAAGGCGGACAGATCGGCCACAAAGGTCGTGCGGGCGATCACCACCGCGCAGGCCAGCAGGCACAGCAGCCACACCAGCACTGCTCGCTGGCGCAGCCGCGCGCCGATACCGTGCGCTGTGGGTCCGTTCGGTGTCCGTGCGTGCATCGGTCAGTTGGGCGCGGTGTCTTTGAGCCGCATGACCGAATGGTCGCCGTCGGCCTGCTGGATGGCGACGCTGCGCAACCGGTCGCGCGTGCCATCGAGCGTGATCGTGCTGACCGCCTTCAGCATGCGCGCGTCGAGCGGGGTGAGCGTGAGCGTCCAGTCTTCGCCCCGCCCCGTGATCGCCACCTTGTACACCTGCTCCAGCGCGAAGCGGTTACCGGCCAGCGTGGCGCGGATGCTGTCGATGAACGCGCTCAGCTCCGGGTACTGGCCCAGTGGCAACGTCATCTTGCGCTGGTTGCGCTCGATGGTCAGCTTGTCGCCGTCGACCACGAGATGCTCCGGCTTGGGGCTGAGCGTGTGCTTTTCCAGATGATCCGGCGCCACGAACACCAGCTCGCCGGACGACTCCACGGGCTGCGCGGCAATCGAGAGGTACTTGGTCTCGACGAAGGTGGCACGGCCGGACTTGTTGCGCGCCAGGGTGGACATCAGGCGGTCCAGGTTCCAGCCGGGCGCGCCCGCCCCCTCGGCGCAGACGGGGCCTGCAACCATGACAGCGACGATGGCAATGGCGGCGGCGATGGCCAGGAACGCCCGTTGGCGGGCACGAAGGAAGCGGCGCGTGAGCGTCATGCGTCAGGGTTCCCGGGTGGCTGGCTGATTGGCGGACGATGCAGCGTGGTGCGCATTGGCCGCATCCTCATCGTCGGCACCCTGCCAGAAATCGAAGTAGTTGAACCAGTTGTACGGCGCGGCGCGGCAGGTCTGCTCAAGCAGTGCGACATAGCGCGACAGCGCGGCCTGGACTGCGGCGGTGCGTTCATCGCGTGGCACGTTCGAGAAGTCGGCCAGCGCTTCAAACCGGACTTCGTAGCGGTTGTCGCCACGATACAGGCCCGTCATGAACACCACCGGGCGCTTGAGCATTGCCGCCATGTGCAGCGGCCCGAGCGGAAACGCGGCCGGCGTGCCGAGAAAGGGCACGCGCTGCGTCGAATTGCCGGCTTCGCGCAGCAGCGTACGGTCGGCCAGCATGCCGACCATGCAGTTGCGGTCGAGCGCCTCGCGCACCTTGAGCATCGCATCCACGCGCCCAAGGGCGATCACCTCCGGTTTGGCGGCCGGATTCACAGCGGCGAGCGTCTCGTTGATCCGGCGCGCATTGTCCTCGTACATTGTGATGACGACCCGCATGTCTGGCTGCGTGCGCCCGAGCGCGCGCACCACCTCGAAGCTGCCCAGATGCGCGCCCACCAGGAACACGCCGCGCCCCTGCGCAAGCGCCGCGCTGATCAGCGCTTCCCCGTGCAGGTGGATATCGAACAGGTCGAAGCGCCCGTGCATCAGGTAGATACGGTCGTGGATCGTGGCGGCAAAGGTGAAGACATGCTGGTAGACGTCGCGCCAGCTTGCCGGCCGGCCAAGCACGCGGCGCAGATAGTCGCGCGAGGCCCGGCGCGCCGCCGGCGAGAACACCACGAAATAGGCCGCCACCAGCCGCAGCACGACGCGGCCGAACGGCCGCCCGCAGCGCAGCGAAATCCAGGTCATGGCGCGCAGCAGCGGTACGTTGCTGCGCTCCTCACGCTCGGCCCACTCGGTGCGCTTCATGTGGGCACGGCCTCCAAGGTGGTTGACGGGGTCGACGGCGCGGACAGCACACCGCTGGCCACCTCGCGGGCGCCGTCGCACACGCTAAAGCGGATCGCGCCACTGGCCGTGGCCTCGAAAGCTACGTCGAGCGGCACGCCCGGCGCGGCCGGGCTCGGGAACTTGGCCGAGCTCAGCCGGCACGCGTCAACCGATCGGCCCAGCGCCGCACCGATCGCGCTGATGGCGTGGTCGAGCAGCACCACACCCGGCACGATCGGGTGCCCGGGGAAATGACCGGGCATGGCCGGGTGGTCGGTCGGAATCGTGAAGCGCAGCAGCAGCTTGCCCGCGCCCCCGCTGCGCGTGTGCAGCGCATGCTGCGCGACAAGCCCGGCGAGCACATCGCGCGGCAACTTGCCCGTGGCATTGCGCGGCAGCGCTTCCACCAAAAGCAGCGGGCGCGGCAGGAACGCCGCATCGATGCGCTCGCGCAGCGCGTGCTGCACGTCGGCGGCGGCAAGACCGGGCGCCACCACCAGCGCGGCCAGACGCGCCACCGGCTCCCCACCCTGCTGGTGCGCGGCGGCCGTGCTGTCGTCCGGCATGAAGAACACGCCATCCACCACGCCCGGTATCGCGGTGAGCTGATGGTTCAGATAGGCCAGCGAGGTGCGCTTGCCGGCGATGTTGATGAGATCGGCCTTGCGGCCGTGCAGGCGAAAATCCGTGTCGTCGAGCAACTCAAGTGAATCGCCCATCGGCACGGGTGTTTCCACGTGACCACCCGACACCCAGACGGTCGGCCCGTCATCTTCGTCCGCACTGGCACGCGACGCCAGCCGCAACCCCGGGTACAGGTGCCAGGTGTCCTCCCGAGCCGTCCGCCGCGACGCGACCTGGCCGGTCTCGGTGCTGCCGTAGATTTCTACCAGCGGCGCGGCGAGGCGCGTCTCGGCCTCCTGCGCTAGCGCTTGGGCGAGCGGCGCGGTGGCCGACAGCACCAGCGCGGCCGGCGGCAGCGCCTGCTCCGACGCGAGCAGCGCGCGCAGGTGGATGGGCGAGGTCACCAGCACGCGCGGCTGCGGTACCGCTTCAAGCGCAGCGCGGATATCGGCCGGATAGAACGGCTGCCCGTTGCTGAAGGCCAGGCCGCCCTGCAGGGCCAGCAGCACTGTCACCTCAAAGCCGTACATGTGCTGCGCGGGCACCGTCCCGACCAGCGTGTAGGCGCACCCATCTCGCAACCCGAGGCGGTCGGTCGCCGCCTGCATGGCGCGGACCAGCGCGCCCCATGTCTTGCGATGCGGCACGGGCGTCCCTGTCGAGCCGGAAGTGAACAGGTAGGCCATGACCTGCGCGGCGTCGATCTGCGGGACCTCGACGGGAGCGTCGGCCGGCTGAGGCAGCGCCGGATAGCGCAAGCGCGGCAGATCGATGGCGCAGTCCGGAGCGTCGTGCAGGCAGAACACATCGGGTGCGAAGGCCGCCAGCTGGCGCACCATCTCGGGCGTCTGCATGGGCGGCAGCAGGCTGACCTTGCCCGCGACCAGCGTCGCACACAAGCCGACGGCAAAACGGTAGCGGTCGGCGCAGGCGTTGAAGACGTGACCACCCGCAGGGAGCACTGCGGCCAGCTGCGTCACATCGACCAGGAACGCGCGCACGGAAACCGGCGCGCCATCTCGCCAGGCGATGGTCTGGTCCAACGAAGGATGGGATACCAGCGGGTAACTCGGCATCGCGTCAATACAAGGCATGGCAAGCCATCCGTGTGGCAGCGGTGCCAGGCAGCACGGTCGGCGGTTCATCGAGCGTGGTCCGCTCGCGCCTGCGTCGATTGACGGTAGGCACGCACGGAATCGAACAGGCTGGCGCGCGGCTCGTCTCGCAGCACGATGCACCGGCACGCATACTCGGCGACGAACATCACGCCCACCAACGGCAGCGCCAGGTAGTTGGCAAAGGTGGCCCAGACGACAATCGACGACATTGCAAACAGCAGCGTGGACACCGCGGCCGTCGCCAGGAAGAACAGCGTCCACGCAAGCGTGATCTGCCGCGTATAGCGCGCGACCGCCGGCGTGAGCGTGCCGTGGACCATCACCGCGAACCGGCTGCACAGCGGTTCGCGCCCGGCCGCGAGCGTGTGGCCGAACACGACCGCCATCGTCAGGTTGAAGCCGACGTGCTCCAGGTACAGGCCCCACTCGAAATGGCCAGCGAGTGGCACGCGCGCCAACCAGAGCGCCGCGCAAACGACCACCCAGAGCGGCAGCAGCCAGACACGCCGCGCCGAGCGCAATACGGCCACCAGCGCAATCGCCAGCGGCGGCACGAGTGCCATGGCGAGCCCGAAGCCATGCGCACCCGGCGTGGCGGCCGCGTAGTGCGCGCCAAGCTGGTACGCCACGACCGCAGCGATGCCCGCGGCCCCGCGTGCGAAGCCACTCAGCGTGCCCAACGCGCCCTCCCGATGGGGCGGCAGACCACACGTCGGCTGACCGGAAGATGGAAACAAGACTTGCACTGCATAGTTGGGTACGTCAACGCAGACCCGCCGGGGTCTGCCAGGGTCTGCCGGCCCCCGCCGGCCTTGCCATTCATCATACGCATCTCATGTGGCCGGTCATTGCGGCCGGTGCGTTTTGGCGGGCACATTCTAGAGCCCTGGGCGGACATCTCCGGGGCCGGGGCCGCTGTGTTTTGTAACCGTTTGTACGAATTGGCGCCGCTATGCGCCGCAGGCGGCCTTCCCTTCCCCGCACCACGCAAGCCATCCGTGCGTAGGCGTCACACACGGGGGGCCGGCAGTCCCGGGGCTTTGTCACGGTTGCGCGGTATACGATGTGTAACCCTTCGTCTAGAATCCGCCTAGCTTAAACGACCCCCAAATGACGCGGGCAGGTTGACAAGGCTTCGCGCGCATTGGACGTCGTTTCTGGCCGCGTCCCATGCTGTGAGCCGCTCGCGTGCAAGCACGATGAATGAACTGGAAAAAGAGCTCGCCGCATTGATGATCGGCGAATTGAATCTCGAAGATATTCAACTCGAAACCGTGACCGCCGACACTCCGTTATACGGCGAAGGTTTTGCGCTCGACTCCATCGATATTCTGGAAATCGCCCTGCTGATCTCGAAGAAATACGGCTTCGAACTGCGCTCGGGCAATCCGGATAACGAAAAGATCTTCGCCACGCTGGGTTCGTTGGCGGCTTATGTCGCCGCGCACCGCGCCCGCTGATGCGGCACCGTCTCATCCGCCCACTATCCGACCGGCCTATTTTCGAATTGCGCAAGCACTGGCACGGTAGTCATCGTGGGAACCGACAACGCATGGGAGTGAACCAGCGATGCGCGCGCTCGTGACAGGTGGCAGTGGCGCACTCGGGCAGGCCATCAGCGTGTCGCTGGCCCAGGCTGGCCACGAGGTCTGGGTCCACGCGAATCACAACCTCGCGCAAGCGGAAGCCGTCGCCCAACGGATCGTCGCGGCCGGCGGCGCTGCGCACGCCATTGCCTTTGATGTGACCGATGCCGATGCGACCGAGGCAGCGCTGGCCCGCGTCCTGGACGGCGCGCCGGTGCAGATCCTCGTCAACAACGCCGGCGTCCACGACGATGCACCGATGGCGGGCATGACGCGGGAGCAATGGCGCCGCGTGATCGACGTGTCGCTCAATGGCTTCTTCAATGTCACTCAGCCGCTGCTGATGCCCATGATCCGCACG
The DNA here is from genome assembly GCA_913056305.1 of uncultured Ralstonia sp. GTDB lineage: Bacteria > Pseudomonadota > Gammaproteobacteria > Burkholderiales > Burkholderiaceae > Ralstonia. The sequence goes on along the minus strand of CAJXMR010000033.1, from coordinate 3,326 downwards.
CGCTGGGGGCGCATCATCAACATCGCCTCGGTAGCGGGTGTGATGGGCAATCGCGGCCAGGTCAACTATGCGGCCGCCAAGGCAGGGTTAATTGGCGCCACCAAGTCGCTGGCGCTGGAACTTGCGTCGCGTGGCATCACGGTCAACGCGGTGGCACCCGGCATCATTGCCTCGCCAATGGCCGAGCAGGCCTTCCCGCCCGAGCGCATCAAGCAGCTGGTGCCGGCCCAGCGTGCCGGCCAGCCGGAAGACGTGGCGGGCATGGTGGCGTACCTGGCATCCGATGCCGCCGCCTACGTCACGGCGCAAGTGCTGTCGGTCAACGGCGGGCTCGCATAACCACGCATCCTTTCGACCCAGCAATGCCATCGAACCGCGCCTCCTCCACGCACCTCGTCCTGATTCCCAGCTACAACCCGGGCGTCAAGGTGGAAGACACCGTGCGCAGCGCGCGCGCGCAATGGAATCCCGTCTGGGTGGTGGTCGACGGCAGCACCGACGGCAGCACCGACCGCCTGCAGGCCATGGCCGAGCAGGACCCGGGGCTGCGCGTGATCGTGCTGTCGCGCAACCGGGGCAAGGGAGTCGCGGTGCTCGCCGGGCTCAATGCGGCGGCGGCGCAGGGCTTCACGCATGTGCTGACGATGGATTCGGACGGCCAGCACCCCGCCCACCTGATCCCCGCCTTCATGGCCGCCTCACAGGCCGCGACCGACACGATGGTGCTGGGATTGCCGAAGTTCGACGCCAGCGCACCGCAGGTACGCGTGCAGGGCCGGCGCCTGTCGAACCTGTTCACCGACATCGAAACCCTGTGGTCCGGCATCGGCGATTCGCTGTTTGGATTCCGCATTTATCCGATCGCGCCGCTGGCCGCGATCATGCATCGCCAGCCCTGGATGCGCGGCTTCGACTTCGATCCGGAAGCGGCCGTGCGCCTGTGCTGGGCGGGAGTGCGCCCGATCCGTCTGGAAGCGCCCGTGCGCTATTTCCGCAAGGCCGAGGGCGGCGTCTCGCACTTCCACTACGGTCGCGACAACGTGCTGTTGGTATCGATGCACCTGCGGCTGGTGTTCGGCTTCCTGCTGCGCCTGCCCATGCTGATCGCGCGGCGCTTCAGGCGCGATGGCCATCCCCACGCGCCAGCCCGGCGCTAGGCGTCAAACGCTGCGCCGGACGCACCTGACTCCGGCGCGCTACTCCGGCTTGCACTCGACCTTCATCTCGCGCCGGCCGTCTTCGTAGACCACCTCCAGCCGGCTGGTGAAGCCCCACAGCCGGGCCACGTGCCGCACCATTTCTTGGTAGTTGGGCGCCAGGGGCCGACGATTGCTCTGCAGATGGCGCAGCGTCAGCGAGCGGTCGCCACCCACGTCGACGTTGGTCACCTGGATATTGGGCTCGACGTTCGACAGGTCATACTGGCTCGCCAGCAGTTGGCGGATCATGCGGTAGCCCTCGTCGTCGTGGATGGCGGTGACGCGCAGCTTGGACTCGCGGTCGTCATCCAGCACAGAGAACAGCTTGAGCTCGCGGATCACCCGCGGCGACAGGAACTGCAGCAGGAAGCTCTCGTCCTTGAAGTTGCGCATGGCGAAGTCGAGCGTCTCACGCCAGTCGCTGCCGGCGATCTCGGGCGCCCAGCGGGCATCTTCGTCGGTCGGCGCCTCGCAGATTCGACGGATGTCCTGAAACATCTGGAAGCCGAGCGTGTACGGGTTGAGGCCGTTGTAGCCCGGGTGGTAATACGGCGGCTGGTAGATCACGTTGGTGTGCGCCTGCAGCAGCTCCAGCATGAAGGCATCGTTGACGAGCTTCTCGTCGTAGAGCTGGTGCAGGATGGTGTAGTGCCAGAACGTGGCCCAGCCCTCGTTCATCACCTTGGTCTGCCGCTGCGGATAGAAATACTGCGCGATCTTGCGCACGATGCGCACGATCTCCCGCTGCCACGGGCGCAGCTTGGGCGCGTTCTTCTCGATGAAGTAGAGGAGGTTCTCCTCCGGTTCGGGCGGGAATTTCGGTTCCGGCTCGGGCGCCGCATCCACGGTCGCCACCGCATGCGAGCGGTGCTTGGGCAACGTGCGCCACAGGTCGTTGACCTGCATCTCCAGGTATTTCTCCCGCTCGGCCTGGAGCGCCTTCTCCTCCGTGATCGACAGCTTCTTGGGCCGCCGGTAGCGGTCGACACCATAGTTCTGCAGCGCGTGGCACGAATCGAGCAACAGCTCCACCTCCTGCTCGCCGTAGCGTTGCTCACATTCGGCCACGTAGTTCTTGGCGAACAGCAGGTAGTCGACGATGGCGTCGGCGTTGGTCCAGGTGCGGAACAGGTAGTTGCCCTTGAAGAACGAGTTGTGCCCATAGCAGGCATGCGCGATCGTCAGCGCCTGCATCGGCAGGGTGTTCTCCTCCATCAGGTAGGCGATGCAGGGGTTGGAGTTGATGACGATCTCATAGGCCAACCCCATGTGGCCGCGCTGGTAGCTGCGCTCAGAGGCCAGGAAGTGCTTGCCGTACGACCAGTGGTTGTAGCCCAGCGGCAGGCCGGACGAGGCATAGGCGTCGAGCATCTGCTCGGCCGTGATGATCTCGATCTGGTTCGGATAGGTGTCCAGCCCGAACTCGGCGGCAATCCGGGCGATGCTCTGGTCGTAGCGCCTGATCAGCTCGAAGGTCCATTCCGAGCCTGTGGATAGGTAGGCCATGCGCGCTCCCGTTGACTCCCTCACACACCACGTAGCGTGTTCTCCGAAGCAACCCCGTGCACTGCTTGCAACATGCCGCCGATCACGCGACGCGCTTCTGGAACAGATCGTGCAACACCGGATAGATCTCGTCGGCCTTGATGATGCGCTGCATCGCGAAGTGGTCGTACGCAGCCTTCACTGCAAGATACTCCTCCCACAGATTCTGCGGTTCTTCCGACGCCACCTCGATATAGGCGTAGTACTGCACCACAGGCAGGATCGACTCGCGCAGCAGGCGCGAGCACAGCTCCGAATCGCCTGCCCAGTTGTCTCCGTCGGAAACCTGCGCGCAGTAGATGTTCCACTGACTGGGCGGGTAGCGATCGTGGATCACTTCCGCGACCAGTTTGAGCGCGCTCGATACGACCGTGCCGCCGGATTCGCGCGAATGGAAGAAGTCTTCCTCATCCACCTCCTTGGCCACGGTGTGGTGACGGATGAAGATGACATCGATGCGCTCGTAGTTCCGCTTCAGGAACAGGTAGAGCAGCATGAAGAAGCGCTTGGCGAGGTCTTTGCGGCTCTCGTCCATCGAGCCGGACACGTCCATCACGCAGAACATCACCGCCTGCGCCTGCG
>CAJXMR010000032.1 GCA_913056305.1 uncultured Ralstonia sp. | reverse complement strand
GCAAGACAAAGAAAAGTGAGTCGGCCCCGGCAGGGGGCGAAAGGGAGGTGGACCACCCCGGCCAAAAAACGCCCAAAATACACAGCATGGACGACACCCGCCCCAACCCCGACGCCCTCCTCGCCGAACTCCAATCCGGCCAGGAGCAAGCCGCCCGCGGCAAGCTGCGCATCTACTTTGGCGCCTCCGCAGGCGTGGGCAAGACCTACGCCATGCTGTCCGCCGCCAAGGCCGCCCGCGCCCAGGGCATCGACGTGGTGATCGGCCTGGTCGAAACCCACGGCCGCGCCGAGACCGCCGCACTGGTCGAAGACCTCGAGCACCTGCCCACCCGCCCCATCGAATACCGCGGCCGCACCCTCCCCGAGTTCGACCTCGACGCCGCGCTGGCCCGCAAGCCCGCCCTCATCCTGGTCGATGAACTCGCGCACTCGAACGTGGCCGGTTCGCGCCACCCCAAGCGCTGGCAGGACATCGAAGACCTGCGCGCCGCCGGCATCGATGTCTGGACCACCGTCAACGTCCAGCACCTGGACAGCCTGAACGAGGCGGTCGGCAGCATCACCGGCATCCGCGTGTGGGAAACCGTGCCCGATGCCGTGTTCGACAGCGCCAACGAAGTCATCCTCGTCGACCTGCCCGCCGACGAACTGCTGCGCCGCCTGGCCGAGGGCAAGGTCTACATGCCCGAGCAGGCCCAGCAGGCCGCGCGCAATTTCTTCCGCAAGGGCAACCTGATCGCGCTGCGCGAGCTGGCCCTGCGCCGCACGGCAGACCGTGTCGACGACGACGTGCAGGCCTACCGCCGCGCCCGCCGCATCGAAAACGTCTGGCGCACCCGCGAGACCATCGTCGCCTGCCTGGACCCGCAGGGCGATGGCGAACAGGTGATCCGCAGCGCCGCGCGCCTGGCCGCGCAGCTTGAATGCGATTGGCACGCCGTGGCCGTGGTGATGCCGCACCTGCGCGGCGCCGACGCCCGCACCGAACGCCTGCACGCGCTGCTCAAGCTGGCCGAGGATGCCGGTGCCAGGGTCGAGACCCTGGCCGGCACCAACGCGGTGGAGGCCCTCACCGGTTACATCCGCCGCCACAACATCACCAAGGCGGTGATCGGGCGCCCACCCGAGCGGCGCTGGCGCTCGGGGCGCGCGATCGTGGTGGCGCTGCGCCTGGCGATCGGCCTGGAGCGGCGCCTGCCCAGCGGCGACTTTGCCGAATCACTGGCGCGGCAGTGCCCGGAGGTGGACGTGATCCGCGCCGCCGCCGACCCGGCGCGCGTGCAGCTGCAGCCCCGCGCTGCCGCCATCGGCCGCGCCGACATGCGTACCGAGGCCCAGCGCGCGGCCGAGGCCGACACCGGCGGGCTCAAGCCGGGCTACATCGCGGCGTGCGTCTACGTGGGCGTGGCGACGCTGCTCTCCAGCCTGGTGCACCCGGTGTTCGATCTGGCCAACATCGTCATGCTGTTCCTGGCGGCGGTGGTGGCGGTGGCGATGCGGCACGGGCGCGGGCCGGCGGCGCTGGCGTCGGTGCTGTCGGTGGCGCTGTTCGATTTCTTCTTCGTGCCGCCGCGCTTCTCGTTTGCCGTGAGCGACGTGCAGTACCTGCTGACCTTCGCGGTGATGCTGGCGGTGGGCCTGCTGGTCGGCCAGCTCACGGCGGGCCTGCGCGATCAGGCTGAGGTGGCCGTGCAGCGCGAGGCCGCCGCACGCGCGCTGTACGAGGCGGCGCGCGAATTGTCCGCCGCGCTCACGCTGGACCAGATCGTCAGCATCGGCGGGCGCTTCGTCAACGCGACCTTTGGCGGGCGCTGCGCGTTCTTCTTCGTCGGGCTGGACGGCCGCCTGGGCGCGCCGCAGATCGCCCGGCCCGAGGGCGCGGCCCAGGCATCCGACGCTGCGCCTTCGGGCATGCCCAACCTCGACCGCGTGCTGGCCGACTGGACTTACCAGCATGGCCAGCCCGCCGGCACCGGCACGCACACGCTGCCGTCGTGCTCGGTGCTGTACCTGCCGCTGAAGGCGCCGATGGCCATCCGTGGCGTGCTGGCGGTGGAGCCCGAGACCTTCCAGGTGCTGGCGCAACCGGACAACCGCCGCCAAATCGATGCCTGCGCCACCCTCATCGCCATCGCCATCGAGCGGGTGCACTACGTCGAGATCGCGCAGGATGCGTTGGTGCGCATCGAATCCGAGCGCCTGCGCAACTCGCTGCTGGCGGCGGTCTCGCACGATCTGCGCACGCCGCTCACCGGCCTGGTCGGCATGGCTGAGACGCTGCAGCGCGCGCAGCCGCCGCTGCCGCCGCTGCAGTCGGAAGCCGCCGTCGCCATCGGTGAGCAGGCGCGGCGCATGCGCGCGATGGTCACCAACCTGCTCGACATGGCGCGGCTGCAGAACCACGACGTCAAGCTGCGCCAGGAGTGGCAGTCGATCGAGGAGCTGGTGGGCGCGGCGCTGGCGGCCATTCCGCTGCCCACGCATGAGGTGGTGGTCGACGACTTGTCGGAGCTGCCGCTGGTGCGCTGCGACGGCCCGCTGATGGAGCGCGTGCTGTCCAACCTGCTGGAGAACGCCGGCAAGTTCGCGCCGGCCGGCACGTTGATCCGTATCTCGGCCACCATCCTGCTGAGTGAGCGGCACGGCCGCGAGCTGCACGTGCGCGTACGCGACCAGGGCCCCGGCGTGCCGCGCGGCGCCGAGCGGACCATCTTCGAGAAGTTCACCCGTGGCGACAAGGAATCTGCCACCGGCGGCGTCGGCCTGGGGCTGGCGGTGTGCGAGGCCATCGTGAGCGCGCACAACGGGCGCATCTGGGTGGAGGCGGCGGCCGACGGCGGTGCGTGCTTCGTCGTCGCCCTGCCGGCCGCCGAGCCGCCGCCTGTGGAGGAAGACGCGGCCGCGTGAGTCGCCACCGGCCGCAGAGGCGCACGCCGCCTCGCGCTGCGGCATATCGACATGCCGGAAAGTTCGTTCTGTCGGGCGCGTGCCTGTGCCACGATCGCGCCTCGCCGCCGGCTACCCGCCGGCGGTCCATATCAACGACAAGATCGACGAGGTTTCTCCATGTCTCTGTTCACCCGCATTGCGCGCGCCACCCTGCCGGTCATCGCGCTGGCCATCGCCTCTGGCGCCCACGCCGACACCAAGCAGATCAAGCTCGGCACCATGAGCGGCCCCGACGCGCAGATCTGGGAAGTGGTGCAGAAGGTCGCCAAGAAGGACGGCCTGGACATCAAGGTCATCGAGTTCAACGACTACGCCCAGCCCAACCCCGCGCTCGACGCCGGCGACCTTGACGCCAACGGCTTCCAGCACCAGCCCTTCCTCGACAGCCAGATCCAGGCGCGCGGCTACAAGATCGTCAATGTGGGCCTGACCTACGTGGCGCCGATGGGCTTCTACTCGAAGAAGATCAAGTCGCTGGCTGCGCTCAAGGAAGGCGCCAAGGTCGGCATCCAGAACGACCCCTCCAACGGCAACCGCGCCCTGCTGCTGCTGCAGAAGGCCGGTGTGATCAAGCTCAAGGCGGGCGTGGGCAGCAACGGCACCAACGCCACCCCGCGCGACGTGGTCGAGAACCCGAAGAAGATCAAGCTGATCGAACTGGACTCGGCCCAGTTGCCGCGCTCGCTGGATGACCTGGACGCCGCTTCCATCAATACCGACTACGCGGTCAAGAACGGCCTGACGCCCGCCAAGGACGCCATCGCCCTGGAAGATCGCAAGGGCCCATACGCCAACCTGATCGCCGTGCGCGAGAAGGACAAGAGCCAGCCCTGGGTGAAGACGCTGGTGCACGCCTACCAGTCGGACGAGGTGCGCAAGTTCATTGACGCCCAGTTCAAGGGCGCGATCCTGCCGGCGTTTTAAGCTGGATCTGATAAGTAAGCGAATACTCTCGTGAGTCGCCGCACTGCAAAGCGGATGGGGCTTGCCGTGACGGCCAGCCGCAAGAGCGGATGGGCGTTTGTTGCGCCGCGCCAAATCGTGACAACTGCAACCGTTTGCCTAGGCCGTAGCGCCTTGGCAACGCTTTGCAGACTTACGTAGTTCTACCTTATTGCAACGCAGCAAACGATCCGCTATAGTTGGACCTGTCTCCTCCACCCTCCTTGGTGGATTGTGGCCCGAGCACCTGGTGCTCGGGCTTTTTTCTTTGTGCCGCCGGTCCGGGGTGTTTCCCGCGCGCATCGGTTTCCGGCTACGCTGTCCCCATCGCTCAAGAATGCGCCGTTGTCCGATAGCAACGGTGCTTGATTTTCGGGCGCGCGTTTTAAGCCGCACATCGAGAGGATGTGCACGATGCACTGCAATACGTCGTCAGAATCACGTGATCGCCTCAAATATGTGGAGAACCGCGCGCTTTGTGTCGCTATCCTCGTGTAATTGCGTCGGATTTTGTCCTACAAGCGATTCGGCCGCACCCGGACAGTCCATGCGAATCCTCTCTACTAAACTTCACCTTGCTCTCTCTTTAGGGAGCACTCCCCCCCTTTTGAGCCCGCCCCTGTTGCGGGCTTCATTTTTTTAAGGCACGATTTCTTGCGTCCCGACGCCGCCGACACCGGCGCCGGAAGCTCAAAAGGTTGGGGGAATCGCTCAAGGCCCGCGCAGTTGAAGAACTGCGCGGGCTTTGCTTTTTCCGGCACCGGCACGGGTACCTGACAAGCGGCGGGCCCGGTGCTTCAATGACGGCACGCGGCATCTGCAGCACAGCGCATACGGGATGCGTCGCCGCGCACACCAACAACAATAAGGAAGGCCGATGGAAGGTTTTGCACAACTCGCCGTGCTGGTGGTGGACGACCACCCGGTGCAGCGCGCCGCTGCCAAGCAGGTGCTGCATACGCTGGGCGTGCAGCAGATCCTGACGGCGTGCGAGGGGCGCGAGGCGCTCTACCTGCTGCAGTTGTGCCATGTCGACCTGGTGCTGTGCGACATCGACATGCCCGGCATGAACGGCCCGGCGCTGATGGAGCAGATGCTGCTGCGCGACGGTCGCGTGTTCCCGCGCCAGGCGCCCGTGTGGGCCTGGGTGAGCGCAATGGACGGGCCCATCGTCGAATCGCACGTCGGCCTGGCCGATGCGGTCGGCCTCACGCACACGCATGGCCTTGCCAAGCCGCTGCGCGCCGAGCATGTGCTGCCTTTGCTGCAGGAGGCCGCAGCGCGTGACCGCGAGGCCGTGCCGAGCGCGCCGTCGCGCCCGCCAGCATTCACTGACGACGAGCTCGCGGCGCTGGTGCACGACACGCCCGAGCAGATCGAGGTGGTCCTGCAGCCGCAGCATGATTTGGCAAGCAACCGCGTGGTGGGCGCGGAGGCACTGTGCCGCTGGCTCCATCCGGTGCATGGCCGCATCTCGCCGGCGGCGTTCGTGCCACGGCTGGAGGCACTGGGCTTGGCCGACGCGCTGTTCTCCCATGTGCTCGCGCATTGCGTGCGCGTGCAGCACGCGCTGGTGGCGCAACGTGTGGTCGTGCCGATCGGCATCAATGCTTCGGCGCAGACGCTCAGCCGCGCGGGCGCTGTCGAGCGGATCGAGGCGACGGTGCGCGATGCCGGCATCGCACCGGCGCACATCATCATCGAGCTGACCGAGGACTCGGCCGTGCCCGACGCCACGCAACTGACCATTGCGCTCAACCGGTTGCGGCTGGCCGGCCATGGCCTGGCCATCGACGACTTCGGCGTGGGCATCGCCACGCTCAAGCTGTTGGCGGACCTGCCCTTCACCATCCTCAAGATCGACCGCTCGTTCACCGAGGCGGTCAACCTGACCAGTCAGCGCGGCATCATCTGTCGCGCCATGATCGAGCTGGCGCGTGCGCTGCAACTCGAATGCGTGGCCGAGGGCGTGGAGACCGATGCCCAGCGGCAGACCTTGCGCGCGTTGGGCTGCACCACCGGCCAGGGCTACTTGTGGGCCGCGCCGCTGTCGACCACCGCATTCCTGGCGCGGGTCCAGGCGATGGCCTGACCGGTCGTTTGCTGCAGACGCATTCAGTTTTCTTCAAACCTGATAGAAGCAGCTTCTGCCCCGAATGGTTACGGAGATGGGAAACTGAGACGATTCCGATGCCACCAGCAGTGGGCCATGGGTAAGGTGGCTTCTTATTTTTCGGTCAACTTACCCAGGTCATGGTCTCGCTTCTTTCCATTTCGTTTGTGCGCCTTGAGCGCACCTGCCAGCGCGTGTGGGCATGGTCCCTGCTCTGCAGGCGTTCTGCCCCTGTCTTGCCGGCGTGGCGCCGGGCGCAGCTCAACATGGCGGCAAGAGCAGCGCAGTCCATGGCTGCCCCAATCTAAACAGCGGGCGCCCATGTCACCCTTCCTAACCGTCGTCGCGGCCGATGACCATCCCGTCATTCTGGTGGGGCTTGCCGCCGCCATTGAGCAATTCCCGCAGCAGAAGATCATCGCGCAGGCGCATGACGGCAGCGAGTTGCTGCAGGTGCTTGAACACATCGATTGCGATGTCATCGTGACCGACTACCGCATGAACGGCGATGCGCGGCACGATGGCATGCAACTGTTGACGCGGTTGCGCAAGCGCCATCCCGATCGTGCCGTGGTCGTCTGTACCATGATCCACAATCCTGCGCTGCTACGCAGCATGCAGCAATTGGGCGTGCGCGGCATCGTCAGCAAGAGCGATGACCTGATCCATGTGGGCTACGCCATCGCTGCGGCCGCACGCGGGCTGCAGTACTACAGCCCAACCCTCGTTGAGGATGGGGGGCAGGAGCTGAGCGAGCAAGGCGCATTCCAAACCCTCAGCGCGCGTGAGCGTGAGGTCGTGCGCTTGTATGTGAGCGGCCTGGCTGTCTCGGAGATCGCGCGCAAACTCGGCTCCAGCATCAAGACCGTGAGCACGCAGAAGACCGTCGCGCTGCGCAAGCTGGGTTTGGCGCGGGAAATCGATCTCTTCCAATACGCCCGCACTGCCGGGTTGCCCGCGCCGCATTGAGCGGCGAACGCGGCCTCAGCCGGCCTTGCGCTGGTGCACCGACCGAACGGGTATGCCCGAATCGCCGGCCAGCATGACCTGCCGTTGCTCGGGGCTGGAGCCGAGCAGCCAGCCGAACAAAGGCGTCGCCGCCAGCATGCCCGCGAACTGCGCGAGCATGTAGCCGGGCACGTCGCCGGGGCGGATGCCCGAGGGGCCATCCGTCAGGGCGCAAGCCAGCGTCAGGGCTGGATTGGCCAGCGACGACGACCCCGTGAACCAATACCCCGCGCCAATATAGGCCGCCACCGCCACGGGCAACCATTGCGGCGAGCGCCGCGCACAGGCGATGCCGACCGCCATCAGCCCGAAGGTCGCCAGGGCTTCGCTCCACCAGAGGTGCGGCGCCGCGACCGCGTGGGTGCCCGCCGACCAGGCCGGCATGCCATACATGCCATGCGCCATCGCCACGCCCAGTACCGCCCCCATCAACTGCGCGCCAACGTAGCCTGCGCCCTCATGCCAGCGCAGGTTGCCCTGCAGCACGGCGGACACCGTCACCGCCGGATTCAACTGCGCGCCCGAGATCGGCCCGAACGTCAGCAGCAGCGCGCACAGCCCGGCCCCGCCCGCCAGCGACTGCACCAGCAGCGTCCACATCGCATCGCCGCCGGAGAGCCGGTGCGCGTGCACACCCGCGCCGATCACGACGGCGATCAGCAAGGCTGTCCCCAGCCCTTCCGCCACCAGCCGGCGGGCGAGCGAGATGCGTGCAGAAGACGAGACGGTGCGAGCGGCGGACAAAGCGCCGGCCGCGCGAAGCGGAGAAACGGTGGCCATGCGGGAGCGGGATGCGAAGCGTGCGCGGGCAGTGTGGAGCCGCGCCCGTGGCCGATCAATGCACTGCGGCGCGCTTGTGTCGCGCGCCGCGGTATCGAATGGAGCGGATCAGTTGGTGCGCTCGGCGTAGCCTGCGGGCAGGTCGGCCGGGCCGCAGGCGATCACGTCATCGCGGTCGGCGCCGCAGTTCTCGGCAAACGTGATGCGTGCGAATTCGTCCAGGATGACCTTGGGGTAGGTCGGGCCGGCGTCGCGGTATTGCTGCATCAGCGGCAGATGCTGGTTCTGGTAGCAGACCGTCTTGCCCGGTTCCTTGGCCACCCACTGCGGGAAGACGATCAGGCCGTGCAGGCGGCGTTGTGGGCCCAGGTCGATGTTCAGGCTGACCACCGTGCCGGTCGGCTCGTCCCACGACACGGTGTAGAGGCCATCGGCAAGCCGGGCGATGTAGGCATGCTGGTCGGTCACCCAGCGCCCGCCCACCATGCCGCTATGGATGCGGTAGCAGACCGTGGTGGCGTTCTCGATGTAGATCTCGTACTGCCAGCCGTTGTCGTAGGTGTAGATCAGGTGGGTGCCGACCAGGCCGGCGAGCGCTTGCGCGTCGGAAGCCGAGCTGAAGGCGGAGATGGCGGTTGCGGTCATGGGGTTCCTCTTGTGACTGGGGCCGAAGCCTCGGGGCAAATGACGCAACCATTGTCTCGGGGCAGGTCCGGCGGATAAACCGGCCTGCGCCGAACGGTGTGTTCCGCGGTGCCTGGTGTTTCTGGTGCGTGTTCCGATTGACGCCCAAGCCGGGCTCGCTTTTGCCGCCGCCAGCACGAGGTGCGCGCGCTACAGGCCGGCTACAAGCGCATCCGCACCCCCCGGCGGCGCGGTCATCCGCCATGACGACATCGCCCTGCAGGTCACGGAAGCCCCGCGCCTGCGCATGGTGATGTATGTGCCGGTGCTCGACGCAGACTAGGCGGCCAGCGCCGCGAGGATGGTGTCGGTGCTGCGCACGCGGCCCAGGCGCGGCAGGATGTTTTCCACAGAGAAGCGATGCTGCGCGGCATCCGGCGCGCTCATCGCGTCTTCGGCCAGCACCAGCGCGTAGCCGTGTTCCCATGCCGCGCGGGCGGTCGATTCCACCCCCACATGCGTCGAGATGCCGCCCAGCACGAGGGTGGTGATGCCGCGCCGGCGCAGTTGCAGGTCCAGCTCGGTGCCGTAGAACGCGCCCCACTGGCGCTTGAGGATCTGGAGGTCGGTGGGCGCCACCTCCAGCTCGGCGGGTTGGTCCAGCGCGCCGGCCGGCATGCCGCCCGGCGGCGTCGGCGCGGGGCGGTCGACCGGCTGGCGTGGCGCATCGGCAAAGTCGGCCGACCAGCCCACACGGACCAGCACCACCGGCGCGCCGAGCGCACGAAAACGTTTGGCCAGCCTGGCCGACGCCCCCAGCACCTGCTCGGCCGAATGCGGCCCCTGCGCGAACGGCAGGATGCCGCGTTGCAGGTCGATCAGCACCAGCGCGGTGGTCTTGGCGGACAGGGTTTGCAGCGGTTCAGACATCGATAGCTCCTGGCGGGCGGGATTACGGGCGGCGGATGAAACAGGTGGCCGTGGCATGCGCCAGCAGCGTGCCGTCCTCCGTCTGGAGCGTGCCCTCCGACACCCCCAGCGTGCGCGACACATGCAGCACGCGCCCGATGGCCACCAGCGGCGTGTCGACCGGCACCGCCTTGAGCATCTTCACGTTCAGGTCGACGGTGCCGTAGCCGACGCCGGCTTCCAGCATGGTGTGGACCGCGCAGCCCGTCACCGAATCGAGCACCGTGGCGGCAAAGCCGCCGTGCACGCCGCCGAGCGGGTTCAGGTGGCGCTTGTCGGCCCGGGCGCCAAAGCGCACGGTGCCGGCCTCGATGGCCTCCATGGTCATGGGGATGGTTTCGCTGATGGATGCGCGCGGCAACTCGCCACGGCCCATGGCTTGCAGCAATTGCAGGCCGGTCATCTGGTTCGGGTGCATCGGACAGGTGAAAGTGTTGCGAAGTGTTGGAAGGAGCCGACACTCTAACTCGACGCCGAGCGCAAGGCCTGCAATGCTCTGCATGCGAATAAGCAACAGTCAAGAGCAGTGCAGGTGGTGCGAAAGGCTCCAGAAAGGTCCGCGCCGCTACGCTCGCCCAGCGATTTCACCAGACGGCCCGACCAGCCGCCCGGTACGCAATATCCAAGCCGGCATCACGACCGGAAAACATCATTCACCACAACGGAAGGAGACTTCGATGTCCCGTACCAAATTTGCCCTGGCCGCAACTGCAGCAGCAGTGGCCGGCCTGGCAGCCACCGGCGCTCACGCACAAGCCTCGAACGTGACGCTGTACGGCCTGATCGACACCACCATCAGCACCATCAACAACACCACCGCCTCGGGCGGGCGCACCACCGGCTTTCACGATGCGCCGTGGTTCAGCGGCAGCCGCTGGGGCCTGACCGGCAAGGAAGACCTGGGCGGCGGCACGTCGGCCATCTTCAAGCTGGAATCCGAGTTCGTGACGCGCGACGGCACGATGGACACCCCGGGGGTGCTGTTCAACCGTGACGCCTGGGTGGGCCTGTCGAACAACGACTTCGGCAAGCTGACCTTCGGCCGCCAGAACGCGATTGCACGCGACGTGTCGGGCATCTACGGTGATCCGTACACCAGCGAAAAGGTGACGCTGGAAGAAGGCGGCTACACCAACGTCAACAACTTCAAGCAACTGATCTTCTACGCAGGCAGCGCCACCGGCACGCGCCTGAACAACGGCGTGGTGTGGAAGAAGCTGTGGGACGGCGGTTTCTTCACCGGCCTGGCCTATCAGTTCGGCAACGTGGCGGGTCAGCCGTCGCAGAACACCACCGAATCGCTGGCGCTGGGCTACAACGGCGGCAGCTTCAACCTGGCGGGCTTCGCGCAGACGGCCAAGGTCAACGGCTTTACCGACCGCTCGTACTCGGCAGGCGGTAACGTGATCCTGGGCATGTTCCGCATCAACGCCGGCTACTTCCACTACACCGGCGAGCAGCCGCTGGCGCTGGGTGACCGCAAGGACGACGCCTACACCGTGTCGCTGAAGATCGCCCCGCCGGGTGCCTTCGACTACGAAATCGGCTACCAGATGATGAAGGCCGGCAACGCCGCCTTCGGCGCGGACGGCAGCACGCTCAACGCGTACTCCAACGTGGCCAGCGCCACCGCAGCCGGCAGTGGCCGCAAGCAGACCGTGTACGGTTCGGTCTTCTACCACGTGTCCAAGCGCACCGAGTTCTACGTGGCGGCGGACTACATGAAGCTGAAGGATCAGTACATCGTCGGCGCAACCAACGGCCACAACAGCCAGACCGAGTTCGGCGTCGGTATGCGCACCCGCTTCTGATCCCTGTCTACGATCCTGGCGCGCGCCCCCGAGCGGGGCTCGTCCGGGGTCGCGCACTACGGATCGTGAACAGGGTTGGGTCAGGGCACTTTCGCCTGATCCACGAAGCGGTTGGTGTACGTCCGCGAGAGGTCGATATGCTTGTCGCGGGCATTTGGATTGCTGGTCGACAGCACGCGCAAGACAGTGGCTGGACCATCGGCGGGCATGCGTCCGTCGTCGCTGAACGTGGGCAACGCAGCGGCGAGCGCCTGCACGTAGAGGTCCTGACGGTCGTGCCGGAATTCCGCCGGCATACGCGCGGCAATGTCTTCCGCACGGTGGCGATGCAGGTAGCGCAGCGTGCGGACAAAGGCGCGAGCCAGTTTGGTTGCCAGATCGGGATGGGCCTCCAGCCACTCGGTCTGCACATACAGGCACGCCGCCGGGTATGGACCGCCCAGCGCCGCGCGCGTGCTCTCGATCGTACGCAGGTCGAGCAGCACGCGTGCTTCTCCGTTGCGTACCAGTTGCGAGGCGGTTGGGTCGGTGGTCATGCCGGCGTCGATACGGCCGTTGCGCAGCGCGTTCACGAAGCTGCGTTCGGCGCCGACCGGCAGCATGGTGTAGTCGCCCGGGCCCAGGCCTTGCTGCGCCATCAGGTGGCGCGTCAGGAAGCTCGTGGACGAACCCAGGCCAGTGACGCCCAGGGTGTGGCCACGCAGATCGCGCATCGCTTCCACCGTGGCCGGCAGGCGCGTCGAGACCAGCTCGGCTTCGCCCGGCACGTGGCTGAACACCACGATGGCGCGCACTTCCTTGCCCTTGGCCTGCAGGTCGACCGTGTGATCGTAGAACCCCACCACGCCCTGCGCGGAGCCGGTCAGCAGTTCGCTCTCGGCATCGACCCCGGCGGGTTGCGACAGCAGCTCCACGTCGAGCCCCTCGTCACGGAAATACCCGAGCCGCTGCGCCAGCGTGGCAGGCAGGTAGATCAGCTTGGCGGTGCCGCTGACCATCAGGGTCAGGTGCGTGGGCGTCTCGGCGGCGAGCGGTGGTGCGACCACGACCGCCAGGCAGGCGGCGAGCAACGGCGTGATCCAGCCCCGAGGCCCGCGCGAGCGGGATCCCCTGCAGGTAAAAACACCCATTGAGTTGTCTCCGGCTATATTTTGTAGTTACTAGTGTCGCGCGCAACCGGATTTATTGATGTGATGTCTCCGGCGCGCGCGCAGGCAGCCGTCCCCATTCTAGGTGGCGGTAACCCACAAACCGCTTTCAATACGCTCAACAAGCCGCGTCGCCTTCGCATGAAGCTGCTCCTGATCGAAGACAACGCCCCCCTGGCGCAATGGCTGTCCGAGGCGCTGCGCCGCGCGCACTTCACGGTCGATCATGCCACTGACGGCGACTCGGCTGACACACTGTTGCTCACGCAACACTACGACGTGGTGCTGCTGGACCTGCAGCTGCCGACCCTGTCCGGGCGGGCCGTATTGCAACGCCTGCGCGACCGGCGCAACCCGGTGCCGGTGATGATCCTGACGGCCAGCGGCGGCATCGACGACAAGGTGGCCTGCCTGGGTGCCGGCGCCGACGACTACCTCGTCAAGCCGTTCGAGATTCGCGAGCTGATCGCCCGCATCCAGGTATTGGTGCGCCGCAACACGCCGGCCAATGCGGTCGAGCTGCAATGCGGCGACCTGACGTACCACACCGGCAGCCGCACTTTCTCGCTGGCCGGGCGGCCGCTGCTGCTGCCCGCGCGCGAGCACACCGTGCTGGAGATCCTGATGCTCAAGCTCGGGCGCACGGTGTCCAAGCCGGCGCTGGTCAACGGCGTGTTCGGGCTGGAGGACGACGCCAGCCCCGAGGCCATCGAGATCTACATCCACCGTCTGCGCAAGAAGCTCGAGCATTCCGCCGCCACCATCGTCACCCTGCGCGGGCTCGGCTACCTGTTGCGCGATGCGTCTGCCCAATAGTCAGAGCCCGCCGACGCCGCGCGCGCGTAGCCTGCGCCTGCGGCTGGCCCTGTGGCTGGCGCTGCCGCTGGCCGTGTACGTGGGCGCCGATGGCTGGCTGGACCTGGCCGCCGCGCGCCACAACGCCGACGTGGTCCACTTCCATGCGCTCAACACCGCCGCGCAGATGATCAGCGGCCAGATCGAATGGGACGAAGGCCGCCTGCGCGCGTCGGTGCCGCCGGCGGCGCTCGCGGTGTTCGCCGCGCCCGAGGCGCCGGTGCGTGATCAGGTGTTCTACCAGGTGGTGACCGAGCATGGGCGGCTGCTGGCCGGGCGGCTCGATTTCGGCACGCGCCCGCCCTTCGATGCCGCGGGCCTGCCGGACGCCGGGGTCTACGCCGATACCATCGCCGACCCAACCGCCGGGCAACGGCGGCCCGTGCATATCGCCACGGTGGTGCGCACCATGTACGACGCCGGCCGCTCCGAGCGCGTGCTCACGCGTGTGGCCCAGACCGTCAACGGCCGCGACGCCATGATCCGCCAGCTGTGGTGGCCGTCCTTGCTGCGGCAGATGGTGCTGGTGGGCCTGGCGCTGGCGATGATCCTGATCGGCCTGACGCTCGAGCTGCGGCCCATCCTGGGGTTGGCCGGCAACGTGTCGGCACGCGCGCCGACCGACCTCGCGCCGCTGGACCCGACCACCCTGCAGCGCGAGCTGCAGCCCATTGCCCTGGCCCTCAACCAGTACCTGCACCGCATTGCCGACAATGCCGTCACGCAGAAGCGCTTCATTGCCGATGCCGCGCACCAGATGCGCACGCCGCTGGCGATTCTCGACACGCAGATGCAGGTGGCCGCGCAAGCCAACGCCGACGCGGCCCTGCATGACGTGCTGCGCGCCGCACGCACCAGCACGCGCAACCTGGCCGACCTGATCAACGACCTGCTGCTGCTGTCGCAGGCCGAAGCCTCGCAGGTGGCCTGCGAGCTGGTGGACCTGGTGCCGGTGGCGCAACACGTGCTGGAAGACCTGGCGCTGCTGGCTGACGGCCGCCGCATCGACCTCGGGCTGGAGAGCGCGGAGTCCCCCGTCTGGACCTCGGGCAACCGCACGCTGCTGACCGCGCTGTTGTTCAACCTGGTCGACAACGCGGTGCGCTACACCCACGAGGACGGCCGCGTGACGGTGAACGTCTCGGCCGACTACGGTTGGGCCATGCTGACGGTGTCGGACGACGGCCCGGGCATCCCGCCCGAAGCCTACGCGCGCGTGTTCGAACGCTTCACGCGACTGGCCGGCTCCCACACCGAGGGCAGCGGCCTCGGGTTGGCCATCGTGCGGCAGATCGTCGACACCATGGGCGGGCAGATTGCGCTGGCGCCGGGCCCGGGCGGGGCCGGCCTGATGGTGACAGTGTGGCTGCGGCGCGCGAGCGTGCCGCAGTCGGAGGCGCCGTCGCAATCGGCCTAAGCTGGCGCCGGCATTGCCCGGAATCAGCCCTTCGGTGCTTTTGCCTTGACTGCGCGCGGCATCGGCAGCGCCACGCCCGCATCCAGCACACGGTTCAGGGCGCCGGGTTTGCCGATCAGGTCTTGCAGCGTGTAGCCGTCGAGCACGTTGAAATACGCCATCAGCGCAGAGGCCAGCACCCCGCGCAGCCCGCACACGCGGGTGATGACGCAGTGGTTGTCCTCGGCGTGGAAGCACTCGACCAGGCTGAAGTCGGGCTCGGTGGCGCGCACCACCGCGCCCACGTTGATCTCGACGGCCGGGCGGCCCAGCGTGATGCCGCCCGCGCGCCCGCGCACGGTATGCAGGAAGCCATCCTGCCCGAGCTTCTGCACGATCTTGATCAGGTGGTTCTTGGGAATGTCGAACGCATCGGCGATGCGCTGGATCGTGACGAGTTCGCCCGGATGCACGGCCACGTAGATCAGCGTGCGCAGGCTGTAGTCGGTGTAGTCGGTCAGTCGCATGGCGGGCGCGCGGCTGGCCGCCGCGCAAAACATTCACGATAGACGCATCTTATCGGGAAGTGCCGGCCTGCGGCGTCGCATGATGTGCCGCCCACAGACAAAGCGCGATACCCAGCAGCAGCCCGCCCCCCACCAGCCCCGCCCCGGCGATCTGCTGGTCACGCAGCAGGAAGTTGCCGCACAGGCGGCGCTCGGCGTCCAGGTAGAGCGCGCCGGCCGTCACCATCATCCACACGAAGTTGCCGGCAAAGAACAGCGTGACGGGCCACGCGCCGCCCCGGCAGCCGAGCCGCGCGGCGGTGCCGGCGGCCAGCACGAGTGCGTACTTGGCGAGGTTGACGGTGCTGTCGAGTCGGCTCAGGTCCAGCGCCAGCGGCACCATCCACACGCTGGTGGCGAAGGTGGCGAAGGTCTGCAGCGCCAGCGCGTAAGGTCGCGTGGCCGCAGCAAGGTTTGCCTGGCGCACCCCGCCCAGCCACGCGGGCAATCCCCAGCCGCAGGCAAACACCAGCGGCAGCAGGATCAGCATCTGCAGCGCCATCGATGCCTCAGCCAGCGCACGCAGTGGCGGTACGGCCAGCACGACCGCCGCCAGCAGCGTGCCGATGCGGGCTGCATGGCGCGGATCGGCGCGCAGGCCGGACACCGTGAGCGCGCGGGCAGGGTTCATCGTGCGGCCCCCTGCGCGAACGCGTAGGCCTGCTCGAACGCCTCCAGGTCGTAGATCGCCAGCACACGGCCGTGCGCATCGACCACGTGGATGCCGCCGTTGTGCTCGAAGCCGCCCAGGCCGTCGGGGATCGCCACCACGTCGAGCGTGCGCAGCAGGTGTTGCAGCGTGGCGGCGGAAGTGGGCGCGACGATGCGCCAGCCGGGCAGCTGCGCCTGCTGGTCGGCGGCGTAGGCGGCCAGGCTGCGGGTGTCGTCGCGTGCCGGGTCGATGGAGATCGAGAGCAGGCCGACCTTGCCCGCCAGCCCGTCGGCCGTGATGCGCCGCTTCAGTTGGGTGAACTCCGCGCCCAGCGCGCGGCACACGGTCATGCAGCGCGTGTAGATGAAGCTGACCAGCAGCATGCGCGCGGGCTCGGCGCGGCCGGGCGTGAACAGGGTGGCGGGCTGACCCTGCTGGTCACGTATTTCGACCGGAGGAAACTGCAGCGTGCGTTCGGCCACGCGTTCGGCGCGGCGGTCGTCCAGCGTCCACACCGCAAAGCCCTGCGTCAGTCGCGCGAAGCCCGCCACGCCCATCACCATGACGGCTGCCAGCGCGAGCGCCGGCCCCCAGCCGCGCGGCGCCGCGGGCATGGAGCCTGCGCTAGCCACCCGGCTTGCCCAGCGCGGCTTCGCCCGCAAACGGGCCCGTCATGCTGGCGGTCTTGGTGCGCGTCTCGGCGACGATGTCCGGCGTGATGGGCGGCGTGCTGTTGCCCCACTGGCTGCGCACGTGAGTGAGCACGGCGGCGATCTCCGCGTCGCTCAGCTGGTCGGCGAACGGCGGCATGGCACCGTTGAACTGGGCGCCCTTGACCGTGAGCGGCCCGGTGATGCCGCGCAGCACGATCGAGGCGACCTTGTGCGCATCGCCGTTGACCCACTCGGAGCCGGCCAGCGGCGGGAAGGCGCCGGGCAGGCCCATCCCCGTGGCCTGGTGGCAGGCCACGCAGCGCGCCGTGAAGATGCTGGCGCCATCCGCGCCGCCAGCCTTGGCGGTCAGGTCGGCGACGGTGCGGCGGTCACCCAGGCGGGCGGGCTGGTCGATCGGGGCAGTGGCGATGTACCACGCGCCCCAGGCCGCGAGGCCGGCGGCCAGGATCAGCACCGCGCGCGAGATCGGGTTGCTGCCCTCGTGCGGATCTTCGTGCTCGCGCTCGCGGGCGGCGGCGGCGTGGCGCTTGTCGGTGTCTTGGTTCGGGTCCATGTCCGCCCCCTTACTTGGATGCTTCGGCTGGCTTCGGCGGCGCCGGCAGGACTGGGCCGGTCCGGTTCAGCGATTGCAGGTAGGCGACCAGGTCCAGCGCCGCCGGCGTGGGCACCACCACCTTGCCGGGCGGCTTGTAGCCCTCGGGCAGCGTGATGGGCTTCTCGCCGGGGTCGGGCGCGTCCTTCACCTCGAACAGGTATGGGTAGCTCGGCATGATGCTGCCCGGCACGTAGGCGCGCGGCTGGAACAGGTGGCCAAGATGCCAGTCGGCGCTGGGCTGGCGCACGCCGATGTTGAGCAGGTCCGGCCCGGTGCGCATGGTGCCGAGCAGGTGCGGATGGTCGTAGTAGTAGTCCCCCGGCACCGAGACGCGACCCCAGCCGCGCTTGGCATCGGGCGCGAACGCCGCATCGCGTGGCTGCTGCGAATGGCAGTAGATGCAGCCGTTGGCGATGTACACCTCGCGCCCGCGCAATTGCGCCGAGGTATAGGGCTTGAGCCCTTCGGTCGGCTTCACGTCCTGCAACTGCAGGTAGGGAATGACGACCAGCGCGCTGGTGGCGATGGCCAGCATGGTCATGCCGCCCGTCAGCAAAGCGGTTTCGTTCTGCATGGTCAGGCCCCCGTCACCGGTGTGCGAACCCGGCGGAACATCACCGGCTGGTCACGATGCGGACCGACCCCCAGCACCGCGCACGCGAAGTTGGTGATGAACAGCAGGTGCGAGATCACCATGAGCGCGCCGCCCACCGAGCGGGCCTTCAGGTACGGGATCGTCACCGCCACCGAATCCATGAAGGGCTTGGTCGCATCCAGCATGGCCAGCCCCTGCAGCGTGCCGCCGATGGTGAGCGCGACGAAGTAGATGCCGATGCCGAGGGTGGCCAGCCAGAAGTGGCCGTAGATCATCCAGCGGTACGGCCATTCACGGCCGATCACGCGCGGCAGGATGAAATAGATCGAGCCGAAGAACACCAGGCTCACGAAGCCGTACAGCCCCAGGTGCGCATGCCCCACCGTGAAGTGCGTGAAGTGCGTCACCACGTTCACCGAGCGCAGCGCCTCGAACGAACCCTGGATCGAGCTGACCGTGTACATCATCCCGCCCAGCGTGACGAAGCGCAGCGTGGGCGAGTCGACCAGGCGGTGGAAGTTGCCGCGCAGCGTCTGGTGCTGGTTGATCGAGAAGGCGATCACCGGCACCAGCATCATCATGCTCTGCACGATCGACAACGTGATCAGCCAGCCCGGCACCGGCCCGCCCACCAGGTGGTGGCCGCCCACCTGCCCGTAGAAGAACGCCAGCGCCCAGAAGCCCACCAGCGACAGCCCGTACGACTGCACCGGCCGCCCGATGATCTTGGGCAGGAAGTAGTAGACCGAGGCGAGCGCCAGCGGCGTGTAGAACAGCCCCAGCACGTTGTGGCCGTACCACCAGTTCATGGTCGCCTGCTCCACCCCGAAGTGCAGCCCCGGGATGTTCGCCACCAGAAACAGCACCGGAAACCAGAACAGCGCGCAGCCCATGTACCAGACCGACACGTACAGGTGCTCGGCACGGCGGTTGACCAGCGTCAGCACCAGCGGCATGGCGGCCAGCGCGCCGCCCGCCACCATCAGCAGGTCGACCTGCCACGGGATCTCCAGCCACTCCAGCCCGTCGGAGATGCCCACCGCGATGGCGCCCAGCCCGGCGATCAGCCCCGCGTTCCACAGCACCCCGCCGACCACCGCGTAGCGCGCGCCCACCAGCGGCGTCTTGAGCAGGCGCGGCAGCAGGAACATGGCGATGCCGAGCCCCGCCATCGGTGCCCAGCCGTAGGCCACCGCGTTCAGGTGGATGGTGCGGATGCGGCCGAACGACAGCCACGGCACGTAAGCCAGCAGATCCGGCTCGTGCAGCTTGATCGATGCCGTGAGCCCCGCCAGCGACGCCACCAGCAGCCACACCATGGCGCAGCACAGCAGCAGGAACACCACCGGCGCGGACGATTCATCCGCGTCGTCGCGCGAGAGGTCTTGCGGGTGGGCGGGGTCGACGGCGGCGGATGGGTCTTCCGGCGCGTGGGCCTCGGTATTGAAGATGACCGACGCCGCGCCGGGCGATGTGTCGAACAAGCCCTTCTGCATGCTCCAGATGAACACGGCGAGCGCGATCACCGAGAGCACGAAGGCACTCAGCAGTATCGAGACAGTAGTCATGGCAGGCCCCTTGGCGGGCGTGATGCGTCTGGAGGATCAGCCGCGCCGGGGATGGCCGGCGGCGACGAGCATGGCGGGGAAGGTGGCCGTGAGGGGCGGTCCGCCGGGAGTGAGGTGAGGCGACGTCGGCATGGGGGCTCCGGTGAGGCGGTTGCAAACCTGTGCGTGATCCACGCCTGGTCGGGCATGGCCGCGCGCTCTGCTGTTCTGGCACTCGGGTCCGGCGGCATCGCTCGCCACACGGGGTGGCGGCGATGCGTCCTATAGGAATAGCACGCGCCACAAGTGGCGACAAGCAAGCATCGACTGCGCCAGTGGCAAGCGCATGACACTGCCCATCGTCATGTGGAAACGTTGCTGCACGGGCGTCGCGTGGTGTGGCGATGCGCCGGTTTGCCGCAGTCTACATTTGTTGCATATCAAATGCACGTTTAATAGAATCCATGCATCCCATGTGGTGAACATGGCTGCGGCACACGCCCCCAAGTCGATGCCGCGAAATGCGATTTATTTGTTGTGTGTCAAATACCCCTTTGGAGCAAAGAATATGTTGTCGGAACAAGCCAAGCCCCTGATCGATGCGAGCGTGCCCGTGCTGCGTGAGCACGGCCTGACCATCACCCAGACCTTCTACCGCAACATGTTCGCCAGCCACCCGGAGCTGACCAACCTCTTCAACATGGGCAACCAGGCCAACGGCTCGCAGCAGCAGTCGCTGGCCTCGGCCGTGTTTGCCTATGCGGCCAACCATGGCAACAACGCCGCGCTGGCGCCGGTGGTCGGGCGCATCGTGCACAAGCACGCGGCGGTCGGCATCAAGCCGAGCCACTACCCGATCGTGGCGCGCCACCTGCTCGGCGCGATTGCCGAGGTGCTGGGCGAGGCCGCCACGCCCGAATTGATTGCCGCGTGGGACGAAGCGTATTGGCTGCTGGCCGCCGAGCTGATCGCCGCCGAAACTCGCCTGTACGAGCGCGCACAAAGCGGCCCGGACCACCGCCAGCCGGTGCGCATCGTCGAGCGCCGCCAGCAGGCCGAAGACGTGGTGTCGTTCACGCTGGCTCCGGTGACCGATGCAGCGCTGGCCGATTTCCTGCCGGGGCAGTACATCTCGGTGCAGGTGGAGCTGGCGCCCGGCGTGCTGCAGCAGCGCCAGTACAGCCTGTCGGATGCGCCCAACGGCCGCACCTGGCGCATCTCGGTCAAGCGTGACGCGGGTGACGCCGACCGCCCTGCCGGTACCGTCTCGAATTGGCTGCACGACCACGCCCGCGAAGGCGACGTGCTGCTGGTCAGCCAGCCCTACGGCGACTTCGCCCCGCAGCTCGCCACCGACAACCCGATCGTGCTGATGTCGGCCGGCGTCGGCATCACCCCGATGATCGCCACGCTCAACGCGCTGGCGCAGCAGAGCGCCGGGCGCAAGGTGGTGTTCAGCCATGCCGGCCGTGCCGCTTCGCACGTCGCCCACATGGACGACCTCGAGCGCGCCGCGCAGGCCCTGCCGGATTTCGCGGCGCATGTGTTCCTCGAATCGGGCGAAGCTGCGGAATTCCTCTCGCGCCCGGCCGCGCCGGGGCGCATGTCGGTCGACGCGCTGCTCGATGACAGCACGGCCGATGCCGATTTCTACCTGTGCGGTCCGCTGCCGTTCATGCAGGCGCAGCGCGCGGCGCTGCTCGCCAACGGCGTGCCCGCCACGCGCATCCACCGGGAGGTCTTCGGTCCGGACCTTCTGGACGACATCCTTTGAGTTGAGGTCATCATGTCCCGCCACCCGTCGCCCCTGCTCACCATCGGCCAGCCGGATCCGGCCAGCCGCGTGCCCTACACCGGCCTGCCGGTCTTCGCGCTCGGGTTCCGACCGTTCTATCTGCTGGCCGCAGTGCTGGCGGTGCTGGGGGTGGCGGCGTGGGCGGGGCTGCAGCTGGGTTGGCTGCCGTCGGCACATGGCCCGGCCCTGCCGCCGCTGTTCTGGCACGCGCACGAGATGGTGTTCGGCTTTGGCGCGGCGGTGGTGGTCGGCTTCCTGTTCACGGCGGGCAAGAACTGGACGGGGCTGCAAACACCGCAAGGCGCGACGCTGGCTGGCCTGGCCGCACTGTGGCTGGCTGCGCGTGTGCTGATGTGGACGGGCCCGGGCCTGGCCGCCGTGGCGGTCGACGTGGCCTTCCTGCCGCTGTGCGGCGCGTTGTTCCTGCGCATCCTGCGGCGCGCCAAGAGCACGCGCAACTACGGCCTGGCCGTGGCGCTGCTGGTGCTGGGCACCATCAATGCCGGCTTCCACGCGGCGCTGCTGCTGGAGGCACCGCTGGCGGCGCTGCGCTGCGTGGATGCGGCGGCAGGGTTGATCGCCGTATTCGTGACGGTGATGGGCGGGCGCGTGATCCCGATGTTCACCACCAACGCCATCCCTGGCGTGCGCATCCGCCGCACGGTGTGGGCCGAGCGCGCCATCGTGCCGTTGACGGCCACCGCCGTGGTGGCCCTCGCGCTGCCGGTGCAGAACGTGCTGGTGGCGGCGGTGTTTGCGCTCGCCGCCGTGGCGCAGGCGGTGCGCCTGTCGGGCTGGGATTCGCTGCGCACGCTGCGCACGCCCATCGTCGCCATCCTGCATGTGGCGTACGCCTTCCTGCCGCTCGGCTTCGGCCTGCTGGCGGCGGCGGAGTTCGGCTGGGGCGACCGCTCCACCGCATTGCATGCGATCACGGTCGGTGCCATCGGCGGCGCCATCGTCGCCATGATCACGCGCACGGCACTCGGCCACACCGGTCGCCTGCTGCGCGCGGGCCGCGCCGAGACCTTCGCCTACGCGGCCATCGCGCTGGCGGCGCTGGTGCGCGTGGCCGGGCCGTTCCTGCTGCCGCGTGCGGTGTGGATTGGTGCGGCGTCGGCGCTGTGGGTGGCCGCGTTCGTGGCCTACCTCTGGAAGTACACGCCCTACCTGCTGGCCCCCCGCGCGGACGGCCGCGACGGCTGAGCGGCCCAGGCCGGGGCGAAGACGCAGTCTCCGGGCGGGCGCTGCCTATACTCCGTCGACCAGCGCACGCTGCCGTTCACGGAGGCCCCATGCTGCACCCTGTCCGCACGCTCACCACCAACATCGAGCGGCCCTTGGAGGCGGTGGCCGCCTTCCTGGCCGAGCCGCTGAATTTCCCCACCTGGGCGAGCGGGCTGGCTGCCGGCCTCGTGCCCGGCACGCCGGGCGCGGGTGCCGCGCCGAACGAGTGGGTCGCCGAGGCGCCGCAGGGCCAGGCCTACGTGCGCTTCAGCCCGCCCAACCCCTATGGCATTGCCGATCACTGGGTGCGTCTGCCCGATGACACCGTGGTCTACGTGCCGCTGCGCGCCATGCGCAACGGCACTGGCACCACGGTCGCCTTCACGCTGTTCTGGCTGCCCGGCATGGACGACGCGCAGTTCGAGGCCGATGCCGAATGGGTGCAGCGCGATCTGGCCAAGTTGAAGCTGGTGGTGGAGGCGGGGTGACGCCTAGGCGCGTTCCGCTTGTGCAGGCGGCTGGCCTTGCGCCTGCATCGACGGATCGCCTTGCGCATCCGAGCCCTTGACCTGGCTCACCCAGAACACGCAGAACAGCCCCGCCGCCACGGCAATCCAGCCGTTGAGGCCGTAGCCATCGATGTGCCCGTTCGCGCCGTTGGCGAGCAGCAAGCCCCCCACCCAGGCGCCCGTGCCCGTGCCCACCGACATGACGGCGCTGTTGGCCGACAGGAACGCGCCGCGCACCTGCGGGGCCGGCACGGTGGTCATCAGTGCCTGCATCGGCACCATGCGGCTGGAGAGGATCACCATGAAGCACGGGAAGAACAGCAGCAGGCCGATGTAAGGCCAGTCGGGCAGGTGCGTCATCACCAGCACCGGAATGAACGCCAGCAGCGCGGCGACCACGAACACGCGGCGGCGGCCGTAGCGGTCCGCCAGCCTGCCGACCGCGCGCGAGCTGAAGAACGACGCCGCGCCGCCCGCCACGTACAGCCACGATAGATCCTGCGGCGCCACGCCGTGGTTGGCCACCAGCACCGGCGAGATAAACGGGATCACCAGCATGTGCGAGCCCATCATCACGAAGGTCAGCAGGAAGGCGCGCAGGTGGCGCGGGTTGGTCAGCAACTGCCACAGGTCCGTGAGGATCTGGCCGAGTGTTTGGCTGGTGCCGCTCAGGTGCGCGGTCAGCGACGGCACGCTGTGCCGCGCGCCCAACCAGATCAGCGCCGTCATGCCGGTCAGCAGGACGAACGGCGCCGACCAGCCCAGGTGCGCGCCCAGCGCGATGCCCACCGGCACGCCGGCCATGGCCGCCAGCGCAAACGACGACATCACCACGCCGGTGGCCGCGCCGCGCCGTGCGGGCGGCACCACGTCCGACAGGATGGCCATGACCACCGAGCCGAGCACGCCGCCCGTGAGGCCGGCAAAGGCGCGCGCCGCCAGCAGCAACGGATAGCTGTTCGCCAGCGCGCACGCCAGGTTGGCGAGTGTGAACAGGCCATAGACCGTCAGCAGCAGGCGGCGCCGGTCAAAACGGTCCACATAGGTGGCGGCCAAGAGGCCGGAGGCGCCGGAGCACAGCGAATACACCGACACCGCCGTGGCGAACGCCGCCGGGCCGATGCCAAACGTATGCATGATCTGCGGACCAAGCGGCATCATCACCATGAAATCCATGATGACGGTGAACTGCGTGAGCGCGAGCAGCCAGAGCAGGCGGCGCTCGTGCGTTGGGGCGAGGGTAGGCATGGAGGTCGTGTGTGAGCTGCGTGTCATCGATGGGGCTAGCAGCCCAGTGTCATCCAGCTCGCAGCAGTTTTATCTCAAAACATATCTTACGATAGTTGTCATGGCACGCGATGTCAAACCGGATCATGCAAGACCTGCCTTGGAGCGGGGCCATCATGTGCGCGTCACGTCGCGCTGACGGCTTTTTTTTCGTCGGCGCGAATCCATTTGGCAACCGGGCGCCTCTTAGGGGCTGACGCATTTCCGTCGTCGTTCCATCCTAGGAGAACATCATGTCGCTGCTGAAGTCTGCCCTGTATGTCAAAAACGTGCCGAACTGGGAGCGTGCCGTGCGCATCGCCCTGGCGCTGGCCGCCGTCGCCGGCGCGCTGATGCTGGCCGCCGCCCCGTGGAACTGGGTGCTGGCCGCCGCTGGCGCTGGCCTCGGGCTGTCGGGTCTGGTCGGCTTTTGCCCGGCCTGCGCGATGGTCGGCCGCCGACTGCAACCCCGCCGCTGAGCCCATGGACCTTGCCCGCCACCAACCCCTGCTCGATGCCGCCCGCGCGGGTGACGTGGCGGCCATCGAGCGCCTGCTGGCCGCGTGCCAGCCCGACATCCGCCGCTATGCGCAGCGCAACTGCCTGGTCTCCGATGTGGACGACGCCATTCAGGAGAGCCTGCTGATCCTGTCGCGCAAGGTGGGTTCGCTACGGGCCGCTGCAGCATTCTCGAGCTGGCTGTTCGCCATCGTGCGGCGCGAGTGTCACCGCATGGCGCGCAAGGCGCTCTCGGCTGATCCGTGGGACGACGACAAGGTGGAAGCGTGGCTCGTCCGCCAGCCGGTCGACGACCTGCGCCACGACGTGGCCGCCGCGCTGGAGTCGCTGCCGCCGCACTACCGCGAGATCATCGTGCTGCGCGATCTGAACGAGATGACGATCGGCGAGATTGCCGCACAGCTGCAGGAGAGCCGCGCGGCGGTGAAGAGCCGCCTGCATTGCGCGCGGCAGCTGACGCGCGAGTATCTGCTGGGGTGAGTGCGCTGCCGCGCATCGCGTGGGAAGACGGCCCTGCGCTGAACGGCGGGCCTGCCCTTCCCCTGCGAGGTTGCCTCACGCGCGCGCGCCTCGCGAATCGGTCGGGTACGCGGTGTCACCGCGCCATGCGAACACCTCGCGCGCGCTGGACTGACGGTCGGCACCCTGGGCGTACGGGTCGAACCGATCGTTCTTCCACGACAGGGTGCCATAGGTATCGGCCTTGCGGTCCGCGCCTTGCGTGAAGGGATCGGTCTTATCGATGCGCCCTTGGCCTTGTGTGTACGGGTCCGCACTGGCTTGCGCGGCGGCTGCGGGCTGAGCCGCAAACAGTGCGGCCGAGGCCGCGAGCGTTGCCAGCAGCGCCAGCGGCAGGCGACGCGTGATCGAGGTGGAGAGAGGCGTGTGCATGATGAACTCCTGGTTCAGTTGGCTTGGACATCCGGGGGTGGCGTCTCATGGGAGCGTTGCCTTCCGTTTTCCGTCTTCCGGCTTTGCTCCCACCCGTTGGTCGCGGCATCGACGCAGAACTGACACCGCACCTGCGAAAAATTTGTTCGCCCCACCCGGTTTCCCGACCGGAGGCGCTTGGCGCTCCCGGTAGTTGCAAATACGCGGGCAGCGTGGAAACGGATGCAGCGCCGGATGCCGCCGCCGCACCGCGCAGGTGCATGCCCGACGTGAACCGGCGACGGCCTTCACCATATGAAGCAGCCTGACCCTTCCGGCCTCCCCGGAATGTGCGACGGGGCTTCGAACACGCCGATTCCTTGCTACGCTGGACCTGAGCACGCCGGCGTCGTGCGCGGCCGATGCAGCGCCTCGGCGACGCTGCCGGCGCAGCACGGACCCATGCCGCACCACGCGGGCCTGGCGATGCGCCAGGCGATCTCCAGGCGCGCGAGGCTGAAGGAGTCATCATGCAAGAGCTCGCCTTTCGCACCCTGCTGTACCGCTACTTCTTCTACGGCTGGCTGTTCAAGGACGCCAGCCGCGGCAACCTATTCGAACGGGCGGCGGCCTGGCGCTTCAACCAGGCGCATGCCCACTGGCTGCTGCCCTATATGCGGCGATGGTTCTGGTGCGGCGTGTTTCTCTATGCCCTGGGTGGCGTGGTGGAGCTGGCCCTGAAAGCCCCCGGCCTGTCTGCGTTGTTCTACGTGCCCAGTGCGCTCAGCGTGCCGGTCAATGTCGTCATCGGGGTGGTCTGGATTGGGCTGAAGGCGCTGCCCGGACCGATTGGAAACTGAGCCTCGGCGCGCAAGCCGCCCAATGCGCAGGCTACCCATTAGGGTGGTGTGCGGCCGTCGCGCGCCTGTCATCGTGACTCCACGTTTCACCGCTTGCCTGCCTCGCGTCCCCGGGGGCTGGCCGGGCGCGCGAAGCATGGATTCACCTAGCGAATGGCAGGAGTCATCACATGGAAACCCCAACCTCCAGCGGAAATCCCTTGCAGGAACTTTCCGCCAACCTGGCGGCTATCGCCGAGCGCGTTGGCCAGAGTGTTGTCGCGGTGCACGGGCGGCACCGCTTTCCCTCCAGTGGCGTCATCTGGCAACCCGGCGTGGTGGTCACGGCGGCGCATACGCTCAGGCACGAAGACGGCATTGAAGTGACCTTGGCCGATGGCCGTACCGTGCCGGCCGTCCTGGCAGGACGGGACCTTGGCACGGACCTGGCTGTACTGAAGCTCGACGGCGTGGCGCTGAACCCGGTCGAGACCGGCGATGCGCGCGCCCTCAAAGCGGGCCACCTGGTGCTCGCGGTGGCGCGCGTGGACCGGCTCGGCTCCAGTGCGGATTTCGGCGTCGTCGGCACGGCCGGCGGTCCATGGCGCACCTGGCGAGGCGGCCAGTTCGATGCCTTCGTGCGGCTGGACGGCGGCCTGCGCCCCGGTTTCTCCGGCGCGGCGCTGGCGGATATGCAGGGGCGGGTCATGGGCCTGTGCACCTCGGCGCTCGCGCCTGGCGCCGGCATCCTGATCCCGGCCATGACCGTGGCGCGCGTGAGCGACGAACTGCTCAGAAAGGGACGTGTGTCGCATGGCTACCTTGGCGTGGGCACGCAGACGGTGAACCTGTCGCAGGCGTGGGTCACGAAACTGAATCTGGCTTCCGAGCGCGGCTTGCTGGTGGTGTCGCTCGCCGCAGGTGGGCCCGCGGAGCAAGCCGGGGTGCTGATCGGGGATGTGCTGATCGAACTCGACGGCAAGCCGTGCCGCGACATGGACGACGTGCATGCCGCGCTGGGCGGCGACCGTATCGGACAGGTGTTGAAGATCGGGCTGATCCGCGGCGGCGAGCGCCACGAGTGCTCGGTCACGGTGGGCGAGCGCCAGCCGCGGCATTCGTGCCGCTGAGCTTCTTGCGAGCCGCCGCATGTCGGACGCCGAGATGACACAGCTGAGCCCGGTCAGGGTCGCCGTCATCGCCGCCTCGCCGCAAGCGCGCGCAAGCCTGCAGGCGTTGGTCGATGCCGCGCCGGCGCTGGAATTCGCAGGCAGCGCGGCCGACGCTGCGGCGGTCGCCGACTGCTTTGCCGGCGAATTGCCGGATGTGGTCTTGGTTGACCTGGAGCCGCAGGCCGGGGAGGCCGGCGAGTGGCTGGCGCTGCAGGTGAACCGCGATCCCGGAACGCCGGCGCTCGCCCTGCTCACGGACGAGGCGGACGGCGACTGGGTCCATGAGGCGTTGGCAGGCGGCGCCACGGCACTGCTGCCGCGCGGCGCGACGCCCGGAGAGATCATCGCCGCGATCGAGGCGGTGGCGGCGGGCCTTTGCGTGCTGTCGCCGGAGATCCTCGCCCGGCTGCTAGCGCAGCGCCAGGCGCCTCGCCAGATGGCATCCGCGGCGCTTGTCGAAACGCTCACGCCACGCGAGATTGAAGTGCTGACCATGCTCGCCGAAGGGCTTGGCAACAAGGAGATCGCGCGCCAGCTCGACATCTCGGACAACACCGTGAAGTTCCACCTCGCCTCCATTTTCGGCAAGCTCGGCGCAAACAGCCGCACCGAGGCCGTCATGCAGGGCATGCGACACGGCCTTATCATGGTGTAGTTCGACATCGGGCCGTTGCTGGCGCAGGTGCTCGACCTGCATGCCCTGGTCTGGCGCGTGGTGTCCGGAGCGGACTTGCATCGCACCCCCAACCCCGCTAACCTGCCGCAACGCCATTCGGCGATTTCCTTTTCACCGCATCCATGCCCCGACTCCATCCCGCCCTCCTCGCCCCTGGCCATCGCGCCCGCGTGGATGACGTGTGCGTGCAGCCCGGGCCCTTCCCTCCACCTGTCGCCCCTCCGGGCCGCGGCATGGTCGGCGCGCCGCCGCCGCCGTGCACCCCGGCCCTCGGCTGATCTCCAGCCGCTTCGTTTCCGGTTGACCTGAACCAGGCTCGGGCTTGTTCCCGAGGCGGGCGTTCGCTCGCGCGCCGGAACCCGACATTCCTTTTCGACAGGTGAGTGGTATGCGTTCTATGCAAGCCGCGCTGGCAGGGTCCGGCGCGACGGTTCTCTTTGTGCTGCTGTGGAGCAGCGGCGCGATCTTCGCGGAGATCGGGGTGCAGCATGTCCCGGCGTTCGCGTTTCTGGTGGGGCGCTTTGCGCTGGCCTCGCTGGTGCTGGCGTTGCTGGGGTGGCGGCGCGGGCGCTGGTTGCCCGCGCCGGGTACGCGCCTGCAGGTGGCGGCCACCGGCGCGCTGCTGACTGGCGGTTATGCGATCTGCTACCTGCTGTCGCTGGACCGGGGCCTCACGCCCGGGCTGCTGGCGACGGTGCTCGGCGTGCAGCCGCTGCTGACGCTGCTGGTGACGGAGCGCACGTGGTCTGCGCGGCGGATGGCGGGGCTGGTGCTGGCCCTGGCGGGCCTGTCACTGGTGGTGGGCGGCGCCAGCGCGCAGCAGGTGCCGCTGGCTGGGCTTGCCTATGCGCTGGCCGCGCTGGCCTGTATGACCGTGGGCGCCATCGGCCAGAAGCGGCTGAACCAGGCGCCGATCGATGTGCTGCCGCTGCAGAATGCCGTCAGCCTCGTGCTGTGCACCGGGTTCGCCGCCGCGCAGCCGGTGGCGTTCGTGCCCAGCGTGCCGGGCATCGTGGCACTGCTGTGGATGGGCGTGGTGATATCGGTGGGCGCGCAGTTGCTGTTCTATCGGCTCATGCAGCGCGGCAATCTCGTCAACGTGACGAGCCTGTTCTATCTCGTGCCCGTGGTGACGGCGCTGCTCGATGATGTGGTACTGGGCCATCGCCTGTCGCCGGTGGCGATGGCGGGGATGGGGATGATCCTGCTGGGGCTGGCGGTGGTGTTCCGCGCGCGGCGTTAGCGCCTGGCGGGTTACGCAAGCAGCCCCCGCGGCACGTCCCCGGGGGCGCTTCATCAAGGCCCGCTCACACGCGCGGGCCGCAAATCACAACACCTTGCGCAGAAAGTCTCGGGTGCGCTCGTTGGTTGGGCTGCCAAAAATCTGCGCTGGCGGGCCCTGCTCCATGATGACCCCCTGATCGATGAAGAGCACGCGATTGGAGACCTCACGGGCGAAGGCCATTTCGTGCGTCACGACCACCATGGTCATGCCTTCCGTGGCCAGGGACTTCATGACCTCCAGGACCTCGCCAACCAGTTCAGGATCCAACGCCGAGGTGGGTTCATCGAACAGCATGACCCGAGGCCCCATGGCGAGGGCGCGGGCAATCGCCACACGCTGTTGCTGTCCGCCCGACAGTTGGCTCGGAAACGCATCAATCTTGTCGAGCAGCCCCACCTTCTTCAACAGGCGCTCCGCAGCGAGCACGGCATCCTGCCGCGACGTGCCTTTCACCTGCATCGGCGCCAACACCACGTTGTCCAGCACCGACATGTGCGGGAACAGGTTGAAGCGCTGGAAGACCATGCCCACGCCGGTTCGCAGCGTGTTCAGATCGGTACGCGGATCACTGACCGCCATCCCGTTGACCACGATGTCTCCGCCCGTCGCTTCCTCCAGCCCGTTCAGGCACCGCAGAAAGGTGCTCTTGCCCGAACCGGACGGGCCGATCACGCACACCACCTCGCCCTCGGCGATTTCGCAATCAATGCCGCGCAGTACGTGGATGTCGCCGTACTGCTTCTGAAGATTCTTAACGCGAATCACCTTTTCCGTACCTCTTTTCAAGATGTTGAACGAGTGCCGACAAGGCGAGGGTAATCACCCAATAGATGGCGGAGATCGTGAGATAGGGCTCCCAGTAGCGGGCGTAGGCGCCGGACACCGTGCGGGCCGCGTAGGCCAGCTCGGCCAGGCCGATCGCCGAGGCCAACGAGGAGTCTTTGACAATGGCGATGGCGTTGTTACCCAGCGGCGGCAGCATGCGCCGGAAGGCCTGCGGCAGCACCACCTTGCGCAGCGCCTTCATGTACGTCATGCCGAGCGAGCGCGCCGCTTCGGTCTGGCCGCGGTCGATCGACTGAATGCCAGCCCGGAAGATCTCTGAGACGTACGCGCCAGAGTTCAATGAGATGGCCAGGACTGCGGACATGAAGGCCCCATAGGTCGATCGCAGTTCCCGGGCCAGATCGCCGCTGACCAGCAGCCCCCCGTTCGGATTGATCAACAAGGGCATCAGCGCGAAGTGGATCAGCAAGATCTGGACGAACAGCGGCGTGCCCCGGAAGAAGCTCACGTAAAAGCGGACCGGATATTGCACGCCATAGCGCAGCAGGTATTTGGCCGGGCCGTGGCGTGCCTCGGCAATGCGCCCAACGCCCAGCACCAGGCCGATCAGCGTGCCGGCGATCACGCACAGCACGGCGGCCTTGATCGTCATCCAGGTGCCCTCGACAAACAAGGGCGCGTACTCCGAGATGATTTCCCATTGGAAAGGTGAAGCCATGGTGGACAACCTCTGGATCTATTGAACGAGGCTCACCTTATTGCTGCGGCAGCTTGGGAACGGCGTCGTCGAACCATTCCTTGTAGATGCGCGCATAGGTGCCGTCCGTATAGACCTTGCGCAGGCCGCTGTTGATCTTGTCCAGCAGCGGCTTGTTGCCCTTCTGCACGGCGATGCCGAAGTACTGGCGCGTGAATTTCGCATCGCCCACCAGCTTGAAGTTCTTCTCGGGGTGGTTCTTGTTGTAGAACTTGATCACGCCGATATCGCCCACGGCCGCGTCGATGCCGCCACGGAACAGCTCTTCGAGCATCAGCGGGGTGTTGTCGAAGCGGCGGATGGACGTGCTGTTCTTGCCAATGACTTCGGACACCGCGGTATCCCCCGCGCTGGAGTTCACGACCCCGACCTTCAACGGCTTCAGATCGGCCAGGCCCGCCACCTTGGTGGACGGCGACACGATGATCACTTGCTCAGCGGGAAAGTACGGCAGGGAGAAGTCGACCATCTGCGCGCGCTTGTCGGTGATGGTGATGCCCGAGACGATGATGTCGCGGTCGCCATTGTTGAGCGTGGCAAAGATGCCCTCCCACGGCGTGCTCACCAGCTTGACCTTGAAGCCGCTCGCCTGTGCGATGGCCTTGATCAGGTCGATGTCGAAGCCGACCAGCTCCTTCTTCGCGTTCTCGAACTCGAACGGGCGGTAGGTGCCACCCGCGCCCACGACATACGTCGGGGCATCCGCCGCGTGAGCGGCGCCGCCCAGGCACAGCGACAAGGCGCAAAGCGATTGGCAGACGATGGATTTGATCGACATGGTTTCCTCTTCCTCGGTTGTGAGGTTGTCATTGTTTGGCAAGCGAGCCGTTGACGGACGTCTTCAGTGGCCTGCAGAGCGCGGCGCCCAGTGGTGCCGCCGACAGGCTCTCCGGCGTGGGCCGAGCCATCGACCGACAGCACCGCGCACACGTGCGCCTCGCATGATTTGCAAAAACGCTGAAGCGCGTCAAGCGGCGGATTATGGGGCATCGGCCCGCCCCTGCCGGCAGGTTTCGCGACCGCGGCAACGGCAGGATGCGCCTCTCGCGATGGCCGGCCACGGCCAACGAGACCGCCGGCCATGTCGGTGGCTGTAGAAGATCGCTACATCGAGGTCTGTGGCGCCAAGATCGTGACGCCGGTGTTGTCGAGGCCGTGCACCAGCTTGCTCGGCAGCCGCGAGCGGGCGTCCTACCCCGCCAGCGGCAGCCGCACCGTCACCCGCAACCCGCTTGCCCCGTCGATGGCCTCTTCCAGCACCACCTCCCCGCCCAGGCGCTGCACCAGCGTACTGACGATCGACAGCCCCAGCCCCGAGCCCGTGGTGTCGTTGCCGAGCACGCGGTAGAACGGGTCGAACACGCGCGCGCGTTCCTCCGCCGGGATGCCCGGCCCGCTGTCCTGCACGGCGATGCTCGCCACGCGCCCGGCGGTGTCGATGGCGAGGTCGATGCTGCCGCCGTCCGGCGTGTAGCGGATGGCGTTGTCGACCAGGTTGCGCACGATGACGAACAGGTCGATCTCATTGGCATGCACGCGGGCGTCGGCCTCGGTGGTGACGCCCAGGTCCAGGCGCTTGGCTTCGGCGAGCGGCATCAGGTCTTCCAGCACGCTGCGGAACACGCGCTGCACGCTCACCGTGCCCTCCGGTGCGCCGGTGGCGGCCTGGGCGCGGGCCAGCGTCAGCAACTGCTCCAGCAGCGTGCGGCTGCGCTCGATGCCTTCGCGCAGCGTGGTCAGCCGCGCCTGCGCCTCCGCCGACATGGGCGCCTGCCCCAGCCGCTCGGCCTGCAGCGACAACGCGGTCAGCGGCGTGCGCAGCTCGTGCGCGGCATCGGCCACGAAGCGATGCTGCGCCTCCACCGATTGCGCCACACGCGCCAGCAGCCGGTTGATGGCGACGATGAAGGGGCGCACCTCTTCAGGCGCCACCTCGGGCGCGATGGCGTGCAGCTGGCGCTCGTCGCGCTGGTCCACCTCGTGCGAGAGCCGCCTGACGGGCGCGAACATCTTGCGCAGCACGTCGGCCACCGCTATCAGCAGGATCGGCACCAGGATCAGGAATGGCGTGAGCGTGCGCAGCGCGCCGTCGTAGGCGATCTCGTTGCGCACGGCGGTATCCTGTGCCACGGCGATGCGCTGGCCGTTGGCAAGCGTGCGGACCCAGATGCGGTAGTCGCGCTTGCCCACGGTGGCGGTCTGCATGCCGTCCTGGAGCGTGGCGGGAAACGCCGGCATGTGCGGGAGTGCTGCCATTGCCGGACCGGTGCCCGGCGGCGCCAGCAGTTGCACGGTCACACGCGATTCCTCATCGGCCATGTGAGGCATGTCGGCCACCGTGCCGGGCATGGCGGGCAGGTGCTCGGGGTCGAACATCGCCCCCACCTGACGCAGCACGTCGTCCTGCAGCTCGTGCGCTTCGCTAAAGGCGGAGACAAACGCAAAGCCCCCCGCCAGCACCGCCACGCCAATGATGATCACGGACAGCCACAGCGACAGCCGCCGTTGCACGGACGTTGCCGAGTCAGCCCTCACCCGCCCTTGGACACCATCCATCCCACGCCCCTGATGTTCTTGATTGCTTCCGCGCCGAGCTTCTTGCGCAGCGCATGGATGAGGAATTCGACCGCGTTGCTGGCCACCTCGTGGCCCCAGCCGTAGATGCGCTCTTCCAGCTCGGTGCGCGAGAGGATGGCGCCGGGGCGCATCATCAGCGCCTGCAGCAGGGCGAACTCGCGCGAGGACAGGCGCACCGGCTCGCCGTCGCCCACGCGCACCTCGTGTGCGGCGGGGTCGAGCGACAGCACGCCGTTGGAGAGCACCGGGCTGGCGGCTCCACCCTTGCGGCGCAGCACCGCGCGCATGCGCGCCAGCAGCTCCACCATCTCGAAGGGTTTGAGCACGTAGTCGTCCGCGCCGCCATCCAGGCCGCGCACGCGCTCGTCCACCGCGTCGCGCGCGGTCAGGATCAGCACCGGCACCGGGTTGTTGCGCGCGCGCAGTGCGCCGAGCACCGCGTGGCCGTCCTTGCCCGGCAGGCCGAGGTCGAGCAGGATCGCGTCGTAGTGCTGGTGCCCGGTCACATCCAGCGCGGTCTGGCCGTTGCGCACCCAGTCCACCGCATAGGCGGCGTCGCGCAGCGCGGCTTCCACGGCCGCGCCGATCATCGGGTCGTCTTCGACGAGCAGGACTCGCATCCGGTCTCCGGTGGGTTCTTGGGTAGCACCGCGCTCAAGCGGATTGCATGGTCACGCGCCGCGCCTGCCAGCTGGTGTAGCCGATGGTGATGAGCAGGATCATCAGCAGCACCGCCGACGCCCCCGCCGTGCCCAGGTTCATGCCGCCCGCGGCGACGGGCTTGGTCAGCAGGTCGCCCGCCGTGGCGCCCAGCGGCCGCGTCAGCACGAAGGCCATCCAGAACAGCGCCACGCGCGAAATGCCGGTCAGATAATACGCCGCCACGATCAGCGCGATCAGGCCCGCGATCAGCAGCGCCCCGCCGGCAAAGCCCAGCCCGGAGGAGTCGGCCAAGAAGTCGCCCAGTGCCGTGCCCAGCGTGTTGGAGACGAGGATGGCGCCCCAGTACAGCAGCTCCTGCTTGCCGCTGCGCACGTGCGCGATCGACAGCG
The DNA here is from genome assembly GCA_913056305.1 of uncultured Ralstonia sp. Classification (GTDB taxonomy): domain Bacteria; phylum Pseudomonadota; class Gammaproteobacteria; order Burkholderiales; family Burkholderiaceae; genus Ralstonia. The sequence goes on along the minus strand of CAJXMR010000032.1, from coordinate 1,318 downwards.
ATTTCTGGCTCAGCTTCCAGTACACCAGCACCGCGCACAGCAGGCTCGCGAGGATGGCCGAGCCGGTGGCATAGCCCAGGCCGAGCGTGCGGTCCATGAAGTCCGACAGCGTGGTGCCGGCCGTGCTGGTGGAAAGGATCACCGCCCAGTACAGCAGCGGGTTGTAGGTCTTGCTGCGCAGTTGCGCGCCCAGCGTGATGCAGAAGATGCCGAGCAGCAGCAGGGAGCTGGCCGCATAGCCGACCTTGAGCGTCATCGACAGCAGATCGCCGGCGGTCTCGCCCAGCGTGGTGGCGCAGATCTTCATGACCCAGAACGCCAGGGTGATCTCGGGAAGTTTGCTCAGGGGGCGGGATGTCGTGGTGGGCATGCGGAGCCTCCAAAAAGGGGGATGGCGGGAGCTTGCGCAGCAGTCTGTGGGGGCAGACTTAGGACGGCCATAGGGTGTGGCGGCCAGGCATCGGGCGCCGCTGGCGTCACGCGCAACGCCCGGGTTTGCCCGGCAAGGGGATCGGGCACAATACCGCGATCAAGCTGGCTGTCGTCCTCCCTTCCTCCCCACCCAAGGAGCTGCCATGGTGACGCTGCTGTTGAACACGTCCGCACCCGACGAGCACGTGGTGCAAACACGGTTTGGCGGGCGGCCGCTGGTGCCGGCCGATGGGCAGTTTGTGTGGCCCTGCTGCGCCACGTGCAAGCAGCCGATGCAGTTTCAGGGACAGATTGGGGTGGGTGCCACGGCCGAGCACCCGGCTGGGTTGCTGCTGATGTTCATGTGCCAGAACGATCCTGGCTGCTGCGATGAATGGGCGCCCGACGGTGGTGGCAACTGCGCCCTGTTTGTGGCGGGTACGCGGCTGGTGTTGGCCGAGCCGCCCGCCGAGGGGCTGACCCTGCGCGAGACCACCTACGGTGCCCGCACCGAGGTGCAGGATGCGGAAGACTACGAAGCCGCGCGGCGCCAGTGGTGCGAGCGCACTGGCAGTCCGGGTCGGCAGGTGTTGGGCCAGCTGTACGGTATGCCGTTGTGGCTGCAGGCCGATGAGACCCCTGCCTGCCCGGCCTGCGGCGCGCCCATGCGCTTGGCTGTGCAGCTGGAGGAAGGCCCCGACGCTCATACCGCGATGAACTTTGGCAGCGGTTGCGCCTACCTCTTCCAATGTGGGCAGCATCCTGGTCAGGTGAAATTTCTCTGGCAGTGTTGAGGGGGGGATTTCTGCTGTGCCGTGGTTATGGCGCCGCCCTGCGAGGGTGGGTTTTGTTGTTGGTGGTGCATCCCTGGTTTCATCCCCTGCCGGGGCTGACTCACTTTCTTTGT
>CAJXMR010000031.1 GCA_913056305.1 uncultured Ralstonia sp. | reverse complement strand
TCGCCAAGAAGGCGCACAAGGAAGGCACCAGCCTGCGCGAGGCCGCGCTGGCGCTCGGCTACGTCACGGGCGAGCAGTTCGACGCGTGGGTGCGGCCGGAGAATATGGTCGGCCGGTGAGCAGAGACCTGCCTGCCCTCTGCCCTCAACGCGGCTGGGGAAATCGGATGCGGAATTCGGTGTACTCGTGCTCGACCGAGCTGCACGAGATGCTGGCGCCCCAGCCGCGCAAGACCTTGCGGCAGAACATCAGGCCGATGCCCGTGCCCCGATGGGCCGGGTAGGAGAAGAACGGCTGGAACATCCGCTTGAGCACGGTTGGTGACACGCCAGCCCCGGTGTCGCGCACGACCACCTCCACGATACGTGGCGCCAGTGCATAGCCGATGCAGATGTCGCCCTTGCCGACGCGCTGGATGGCCTCCAGCGCGTTCTTGGTCAGGTTGGTGATGATGTGCTCGAACAGCTTGGCGTTACCCATGACGCGCACGCCCGCGCTCGGTGCGATCTGCACGAGCGCGCGCGTGCCGGGCTCGAACGGGAAGGCCGCAATGGCCGAGCAGATGGCGTCATGCGGATCGAACCACGTGGTGATGATGGTCTGCGGGTCTTTCGAGTTGGCCACCAGCAGTTCGATGCTGTTGGTGGCGCGTACGACATCGGTGCGCATGCGCTCGACCGCATGCTGCACTGTCGGCAGGTCGGGATGCTCGGCGGGCACCAGGTTCGGCAGGCGGCTCTGGATGCCCTGCGCGGTCAGTGCCAGGCTGGCCAGCGGCGTGCGCAGTTCATGGGCAACCGTGCCCAGCGCCAGCGCCACGCCCCGCTGTTTCTGTTCGGCCAGGATCTGCCGATCCAGCTTGATGACGACCAGCACGGCCATCACAAACGCCACCACCGGCACCTGCTCGAACAGCGCATGCCACGGGAATGCCGCCACCGCGTTGCCCGCCAGCAGGAACAGCGTCGTCGCGGCCACGGCGCCGCTGACGAGGGAGATCAGGGCAAACGCCGTGCTGAAGTGGAACAGGATCACGACCGCGATCACCACGGACTCCGCCCACACCATCGTCCCGGCATTCTCCAGATACAGGAAAATGAAGGCGAACGGCAGCCCAACCGTGATGGCAAACAGCGCGTAGGCCGGCAGCCATCGGTACTGCGACAGCCGGTTGGCAAACAGCAGCGGGATGAACAGCAGCGTGCAGATCACCCGCAACCAAACGTTTTCATAAGGCTGCGGAAAAACCTGCGACCAGATCACGAAATACAAGGGGTGCCCGATCACGCCCAGCGCACCGACGAAGCGGACGCGCCGCAGGCGCGCCGCGCTTTCATCATCGAGCAGCGCCGCGCTCGTCAAGGAGGTCACGAGGTGCTGCCATGCACGGGCCGGCCAGCGCCCCGAACGCGCTCTTGAGACCCCACCCTCTTTGTTGGTCATGAATTCGCCAAACATGCATTGAGTTGAACAGCTGCTGCGGCGCGCCGCATCCTGCGCGTGGACGGCCAGTCATCCAGCCCCACCTGGTCACGGATATCGGCCAACGTGCCAAGCAAACGCTCGATATCTGCGGCGGAGAGTTTGGCATGCAGCGTCAGGCGCATCAACGCCCGATTCCTGGGCGTGGCCGGCGCACAGAATACCGCGCCAAACACGCCACGGGCCTGCAATGCGTCGCGCAACACCTTGACCTGGGGCTCCGAGCCGGCTTCCAGCCCAATGATCTGCTCCGTGCCGTCGCCGATGTTGTAGCCCAGCGCGGCAATGCCTGCGCGCACTGCACGGGTGGTCGCGTGCAGGCGCTCGCGGCGGTCGTCGGCGGCGGCAATGAAATCGGCTGCGGCCGCGAACCAGGCCAGTTCATGCTGCAACAGCCCCGAGCTGAAAATGGCCGGGCGCGCCTCCACGGCAAAGAAATCCTTGAACTGACCGCTGCAGGCGACAACCCCCGCGCGGCCGGCAAATGTCTTGGCCAGCGACGCGGTGCGGAAATGCACCCGCCGCTCCAGGCCCAGCTGCACCACCAGTCCGGCCCCGCCGGGCCCATGCGTGCCCAGCGAGTGGGATTCGTCCACGACGATGCCCGACCCGTTCGATTCTGCGGCCACCACCAGCGCCGGCAAGGGCGCCACACTGCCGGTCGTGCTGTAGACCGAATCCACCACGATGATCCCCGGCCCCGTGCGCTCCAGCTGCCGGCACAGGTGGTCGACGTCGTTGTGCCGGAACGGCACCGCCTGCGCGCCGGCCGCGGTGATGCCCTCCCACAGCGAGGCATGCGCGCTCATGTCGATATAGACCGGCACGCCCGGCCCGGCAATGCACTGGATCAACCCCACATTGGCTGCCCAGCCGGACTGCGCGATCAAGCCGGCCTCGGCCCGCATCAACTTCGCCAGACGGGCCTCGACCCGGCTCTGCGCCGTATCGCCATGCTGGAACACCGCCGACATGAGCAGCTCGTGCTCATGCCCCAGCAGCGCGCGCGCCTGCGCACGCACCAGCGCGCGCTCGCCGAGCAGGCACAGATAGTCGTTGCTGTTCAGGAACAAGGCGCCGGGGCCGGGTGAGCGGCCGTGCAGCAGATGATCGCCGCCCCAGAGCTTGGCCATGCGCTCGTCGAAATGGCCCCGCATGCGGGCGAGAATCCAGTCCGGCAAGGCTGGCGTAGCGATGGAAGGCGTGGGGAGTACGGAAGGCGGGACGTGCGTGGGCAGCGTGGTCATGGAGGCCTCGTCGTTGGGTTGGTGATGGAGAAACCAAACGCCGGTGGCCTTGCATCAGCCACCTAGATGCAATCCGATGCGCCATCATGGCACGTCGGTGCATACGAGTCTTGTCAATGACGCGGTGTCAGTTGGGGAATGGCAGCGCGCGGACGCGGGACACGCTTGCCGCGCGCGGAATGGCGGGCGACCGGTGAAACCCGCCCCGTTCGGCTTAAATCGAAATCGCTAACCCGCTGTGCCGCCGCGCTGTGCGATGCGCACGTCGACGCGTGCGGGCGCCAGGGCCCGTTCGAACACGGCACGCGCGGCGTGTGTCGTGCCGGTGCCGCACATGAAGGCATCGATGGCGGCAAACCTGTGCTCGGGCCAGGTGTGGATGGACAGGTGCGATTCGGCCAGCAGCAGCACGCCGGTCACGCCGCCGGTGTCCGACGGGTCGCCAGATGGGTCGCCAGTGTGCAATGTGCCGAAGCGATGCAGATGGCAGTGGAGGATGGTGGCGCCCAGGGCGTCGGCCGCCTCGCGCAAGGCGGCTTCCAGCAAGCGCGCATCGCGCAGGAGCGCAGGGGCCACGCCGTAGAGGTCCAGCAGCAGGTGTTCACCCACCGCAGGCCCGCCAGTGTCGGCCGTAGTGGGCGCAACGTCCACACGCGTCACTTATGGCCCCCGCTGAAGCCACCGCCGTAACCGCTGCCGCCCGACGAGCCGCCCCAGTACGACGACCCACCCGTGCTGCTGCCATATGACGGCGTGCGCGGTGCGGCAAAACCGGCCTTCCAGTTCATGTACGTGGCGCCGATGACGACACCCACGGCATACATCACGAAAAAACGCTTCATTCCGCGCCTCCCACCAGCCCCATCAACCAGGCCGGCAGCAGCAACAGCAGCGCGGCGATGAAGGAGATGCCGAACACCGAGCCCGGCGCCATGAAGAACGGTACCAGTCCGAACAGGCCCAGCAGCACGCAGGCGACGATCGCCACCGACATGTAGCCGCTGGCTTCCGGCTTGCGCGCGGGTTCCTCCACCACTTTGCCGAACCACGCCTTCATCTGCGCGGTGGAGACCGGCGAACTCCTGGACCAGTTCAGCTCGTGCGCGTCGCTCTCCGCGGCCAGGCCGTTGACGCTGGCGCCATATTCGATCACGCGGGTCACGTCGCCGCTCTTGACGCGCCAGTTGAAGGCGCCGGCGGCGTAGGTCACCCGCGCGCTGTAGTCGTCGCTGCGGTTGTAGCGCTTGCCTTCGAGCACGGCGCCACCCGCGTCGACCGTCTCCGGCCAGCGGTCGAGCACGCTGGCGCGTGACCAGCCCTCATCGGTCTCGACCAGCCAGAGGAAGCCGCGCTTAGGGCTATACAGCAGGTATTCGAACCACTCGCCCGCGTCGTTGACCACGGTACGGCGCATCACGCCGATGATCTGCCACTGCACGCCATCGATCAGCGCCTTGGCGCCCAGCTCCAGCGTGGTCTCGACCTGCGGCACCGAACGCGCGCGCTCGACGATCTCCGCGCGCGGCGTCGACGCATCGATGGTGGTGCCACACGATGGGCACAGCAGGTGCGCGGTGGCGCCCGGCCCGAACGGGATGCCAGCGCCACACGACGGGCAGTCCAGGTTGACCAGTTTGCCCGGCAAGGTGCCGGCGCTGTCCTGGATCTCCTGATCCGAGCGCAGCAACTGGCAATTGAGCGATTTGAGCGTGGTCGCTTCGCCCAGGTACAGCGTGGGCGCAGTGCCGTCGGAATAGTCGAGCGTGAGGAAGGCGTCCTTGCTGCGGCCGTCGGCCACGCGCGCATGCCAGCCCTCGCCTACGCGGAACGGCAGCTCGCCCTGGCCGCCGGTGCAATCGGCCTCGCGCACGTCGGAGAGCACGAAGACCTTGCCATCGGCGTTGTAGGACTGGCCGGGCCGCAGCGATTCAAAGGCAACGGCATCGGCCGGCGTGCCACGCGCGAAGGTCATCGTGACCTGGCCGGAGGCCTCGGCCAGCCAGCCGTCGGTGGCGTCGTCGAACAGCACGTACCACTCGTTCCAGAAACCGGCGTCGTAGCGCAACTGGATGCGGCCGACCACGGTAAAGCCGCGGCCCTTGTAGCGCCCAGTCGTGCCGATCTGCACGCGTGCGTAGTCTTCGAGCACGGCGGACATCTTGCCGATGTCCTGCAGCGTCTCGCCGTCGCGTAGCAGCGTGCTCTTGCAGAAGCTGCACACCGCCATCACGGCGGCGGCAGACTTCAGTTCCACCGGCGCGCCGCACGCCGGGCAGTTGGCATGAAACATGGTCAGGGTGTTGGATGACGCAGAAAGGCAGGGCAGCCATCCAGGCTGCCCCGCAGGACGATGCGATGGGCTGCGCTCAAACGCCGCCGGTCAGCGCCTTGAGCACGGCGGCCTTGCCGGCATCGAAATCGGCCTGGGTGATCAGACCCTTGTCGAGCAGCTCCTTGAGCTTGGCCAGACGCGCGGTCGGGTCGTCGGCAGCCGGGGCTGCCGGGGCTTGCGCAGCCGGCTGTGCAGCAGCGCCGCCGCCCTGCACCGCCGTGCGCATGCTCTCGGCCATCACCTGCCCCATCGCCAAGCCTGCTGCCAGCCCCGCACCCGTGCCGGCGATACCGCCCGGGTTCTGCGCCGCCAGCGGCAGCGATTCGGCGGTCTGGTATTGCGTGAAGCGCCCCATGTCGCCGGTCATGTCCATGCTGATGCGGCGGTCCATTGCAGCCTGCAGCTCGTCGGGCAGCGTGATGCTCGATACCTGGAAGCTATCGAGCGCCAGGCCGTACTGCGTGAACTGCGGTGCCAGCACCTCGCGCACCTTGGTCGAGATCAGCGTCTGGTTAGCGGCCAGGTCCAGGAACGGCACGCCGGATTCGCCAAACGCCGTGGCCATCGCGCCCATGATGACGGGGCCGAGCTGCTGCTCGACTTCTTCAGCGGTATAGGCATCGCGCGTGCCGCTCACCTGCTGGTAGAACTGCTTCGGATCGGCCACGTGGTAGGCATACACGCCAAAGGCGCGCAGGCGGACCATGCCGAAATCCTTGTCGCGCACCGTCACCGGCTGCGGCGTGCCCCAGCGGCGGCCGAGCTGCTGGCGCGTGCTGAAGAAGTAGACGTCGGACTTGAAGGGGGACTCGAACAGCTTGTCCCAGTTCTTCAGGTAGGTCAGCACCGGCAGCGTCTGCGTGGTCAGCTTGTACATGCCGGCGCGGAACACGTCGGCGATCTGGCCCTCGTTGACGAACATCGCCATCTGCGAGTCGCGCACGGTCAGGCTGCTGCCGTAGCGGATTTCCATGTCCTGCATCGGGTAGCGCCAGGCCAAGACGCCGTCCTCACCCTCGGTCCACTGCAGGATGTCGAGAAACTGCTTTCTGATGAAATCGGACAGGCTCACGGGAAACTCCTTCGTGATGGTTATGCGAGGCAGGACAAAAATTAGGACAGGCAGGCGGCGTTGATGATGCCGACCGCCAGTGCACTCACGCCAAACAGGCCACCGGCTGCCGTGTTGTTGTGCTCGATCTGCAGCCGGTAATCCGGCATCAGGCGCGTGAGCACCAGGAACACAATCAGCTGCACCACCGAGGCCATCACCGCCCAGAACAGGAACGGCATCAGGCCATCGCTGTGCTGGATGCTGGATGCGATGGTGAACACGAAGCCCAGCAGTGCTCCCGCCAGCGACAGCGCCGCGGACACGTTGCCCTCGCGGATCAGCTTGAACTCATCGTACGGCGTCAGCTTGAGGTACACGAAGAAAAAGCCGGCGAAAACGATGGCGCCGGCCAGCAGGTGCGTTGCATAGGCAATGATGGGGGCGATCATGAGGCTGAGGGCTCCGGAGGCGGCATCTGGCCGCAAGTGGCGCCACTATAGCGGGCCGCGTGACGCTTGCGTACCCCCCGCCGGCTGCCCTGCCTGGCGTTTGTTATCACCCCTTAATCAAGCCGCGTGCCGTTGCCGGTACATGACGGCGGCGTACCCGCCTTCGCCACGCCACCCACACCCCGTAGAAACCCTTGCCCATCAACCGTTCTCGCCGGTTGCCCCTCCTTGTGCAACTCAGTCCGCACACCTAAAGTTGATTGATAGGAGACCCCTCGCGCATGCGCGCGAGGCTCAGGCGATTGGCCGATTCGACACGACAGTCAGGGGGCAGCCATGACGACACCGAATTGCATCCACGTTGATCGTCGCACCATCCTGAAAACCGCCGTTGCGGCGGCGGCGGTGCAGCTGGCACCGCCCTTCATCCTCAAGGCGCGCGGCGACACCCCCATCCGCATCGGCATGGTCGACCCGCTGACGGGCGTCTACGCTGCCGTGGCCCAGAACGAGGTCACGGGCGCCAAGCTTGCCGTGGCACAGATCAACGCCCGCGGGGGCATCCTCGGCCGGCCGATCGAACTGCTGGTGGAGGACTCCGCCAACGACGTCGGCACCGGCGTGCAGAAGGCGCGCAAGCTGATCGAGCGCGACCAGGTGAACTTCCTGATCGGCGACGTGAACTCCGGCATCGCGCAGGCCATCTCCCAGGTCAGCAACGAGAAGCGCGTGCTGCACATCGTGTCGGGCGGACACACCGACACCATCACCGGCAGCGACTGCAAGTGGAACGTCTACCGCGTGTGCAACACCACCAGCATGGAGGCCAACGCCGTGGCCAACCTGCTGTTCACCAAGTACGGCAAGAAGTGGCACTTCATCACGCCGGACTACGCCTTCGGCCACACGCTGCAGAAGGCGGCGGCGGCCGACCTGCAGAAGCTGGGCGGCACCATCACCGGCAATGAGCTGACACCGCTGGGCACCACCGACTTCTCGTCCTTCCTGATCAAGGCGCGCGCGGCCAACCCCGACGTACTGCTGGTGCTGCCGCAGGGCTCGGACATGGTCAACTGCCTCAAGCAGATCGCGCAGTTTGGCATCGGCAAGCAGATCCACATCGCCGGGCTGCAGCAGGAGCTGGAATCGCTGGAGGCGATGCCGCCCGAGGCGCGCGTCGGCGTGTGGATGTTCGAGTGGTACTGGAAGCAGCCGGGTGTGCCGCACGTGGAGAAGTTCGTCGCCGACATCCGCAAGGTCAACAACGGCAAGGTGCCGACCGCGCGCCACTGGTTCGGCTACACCTCGGTGCACACGCTGGCCGGGATCGCCAACCGAGAGAAGACGCTCGATTCGAGAAAGCTCGCCGAGGCGCTCGGCGGCTTCGAGCTGCCCGACGACGTGAAGCTGCAGCCCAACAAGTGCTACTACCGCAAGGGCGACCATCAGCTGATGACGTCAGCCTTCGTGGGCGAGGCGCTGAGCAAGCCGGCGGGCGACCCGGAAGACCTGTTCCGCGTCGACAACATCGTGCCCGGCGACAAGACCGCGCCGCCCGAGAGTGCGACCGGCTGCAGCATCAAGTGGCCGGCCTGACGTAGCCGCCAACCACCGCACATAGCGCGCACCAGGACGCGTCGGGGGCCATGACGCAACTGCTGCTCTTCAACATCACCAACGGGCTGATCATCGGCGCGTTCTACGTGCTGATGGCGCTCGGGCTGTCGCTCATCCTCAACCTGAGCAACGTCATCAACTTCGCGCACGGCGGGTTTCTCGTGATCGGCGGCTATATCGCGTACACGATTACACCGTACGTCGGCTTCTGGGGCGCGCTGCTGATCGCGCCGCCGATTGCCGCGCTGCTCGGGCTGGTGCTGGAGCGCTTGCTGATCCGCCGCGTGTACGGGCGTGACCCGCTCTACAGCCTGCTGCTGACCTTCGGCCTGGCGTTCGTGTTTGAAGACGGCACGCGCTTCATCTGGGGCGCACAGGGCAAGCCGGTGACGATTCCCGAGGCGCTGGCGCAACCGCTCTCCAGCGAGTTCTTCTTCATCACCGGCTACCGGCTGTTCATGGTCGGCACGGTGGCGGTGACGGTGGCGGCGCTCTTCCTGCTGCTGCGCTACACGCGCATGGGCATCCGCATCCGCGCCGGCACACTGGACCTGGAGACCGTGGCAGCGCTCGGCATCAACGTGGGGCGGTTGCGCTCACTCAACTTTGCGGTTGGCATCTTCCTGGCGGGCCTCTCCGGCGTGCTGGCGGCCGGGCAGCTCGGGCTGGAGCCGACCATGGGCACCGGGCTGCTGATGCCGAGCTTCATCGCCATCATCGTCGGCGGGGTGGGCAGCCTGACGGGCACGCTGCTGGGCGGGCTGCTCATTGGGGTGGCGTCGGGCATCACGGCGGTGTTCCTGCCGGCCGCCAGCGAGGCGGTCATCTACGTGATGATGGCCCTGGTGCTGCTGCTGCGCCCGCGCGGGCTGCTGGGTGAAGAAGGCATGCTGACATGAGCGCACCTGCATCGCTCCGCCGTCTGCTGGGGCCGCTGGCGATCTGGGCGGCGCTGCTGCTCGCGCCCTATTGGATGCCGGCGCTGGGCGGCTACACGGCGCTGGGCACGCGCGTGCTGGTGCTCGGACTGGCGGCGATGTCGGTCAACTTCCTGCTGGGCTTCACCGGCGTGCTGTCGTTCGGCCATGCGGCGTACTTCGGGCTGGGCGCCTACGGTGCGGGCTTCGCGCTGAAGTTCCTGGCGCCCAGTACGCCGCTGGCGCTGGTATGCGGCACGCTGCTCGGCGGCATCGCCGGGGCGATGCTGGGCGCGTTGAGCGTGCGGCGCCGTGGCGTCTACTTCGCCATGGTCACGATCGCCTTCGGGCAGGTGTTCTACTACATCGCGTTCCAGTGGAGTTCGCTCACCGGTGGTGATGACGGGTTGCGCGGCTTCGCGCGGGCGCCGCTCAACCTCGGCTTCACCACCATCGACATCCTCTCCAACGCCAACGCGTTCTATTACTTCGTGCTGGCCTGCCTGGCGCTGGCGACCGGGTTGATGGCCTTCGTCCTGCGCTCTCCGTTCGGCCGCACCATGATCGCCATCCGCGAGAACGAGCGGCGCGCGCGCTTTCTCGGCATCCCCGTCAACCGGCACATCTGGATCGCCTTCACGCTGTCGTGCTTCTTCATGGGTTTTGCCGGCGCGCTGTACGCGCTGCTGAACAACTTCGCCGACCCCCGCGGCCTGCACTACAGCCAGTCGGGCGATTTCGTGATGATGGCCGTGATGGGTGGCATGCGCAGCTTCTGGGGGCCGCTGCTGGGCGCGGTGGTGTTTGTGGTGCTGCAGGACTACCTGTCGAGCATCACCATCAACTGGATGTCGTTCGTCGGCATGCTGTTCGTGGCGATCGTGCTGTTCTTCCCGCGTGGCTTGCTAGGGGTGATTCGGCGCAGGGGCGAATCGTGAGCGTGCTCACCGTCGAACACGTCAGCAAGCACTTCGGCAGCCTGGTCGCGGTGCACGATGTGTCCCTGACGGTGGAGCCCGGCGAGCTGCGCGCCGTCATCGGCCCGAATGGCGCGGGCAAGACGACGTTCTTCAACCTCATCAGCGGCTTCTTCCGGCCGACAGCGGGCACCATCGCCTTTGAAGGCCGCGACATCACCGGCCTGGCCGCGCACCGGCGTGTAACGGCGGGCATTGCGCGCACCTTCCAGATCACGGAGATCTTTCCGGAGCTGACGGTGTTCGAGAACGTGCGCATCAGCGCGGAAGCAACAGCAGGCTTTCGCCTGCGGCCGTGGATCAGCGCGGCGGACCAGGCGCGCGTGCACGAGCACGTGGAGCAGACGCTCGACCTCACCGGCCTGCGCGGCAAGGCCAACCGCCTGGCCGGTGAACTGGCCCACGGCGACCAGCGCGCCACCGAGATCGCCATCGCCCTGGCCTTGCGGCCGCGTCTGCTGCTGCTCGATGAGCCCACCGCCGGCATGGGCGACCAGGAGACCGACGAGACCATGCAGCTGATCCACCGCCTGCACCGGGAGAACAACTTCACCATCGTGCTGATCGAGCACGACATGCGCGTGGTGTTCGACCTGGCCGATCGCATCACCGTGCTCGACCAGGGGCGGCTGCTGGCCGAGGGCACGCCGGCGCAGATCGCCGCCAACGAGGCCGTGCAGGCCGCCTACCTGGGGAGTGCGTCATGAGCGCGGCGCCGCAATTCGCCTTGACCGCCGAGGGGCTGCACACCTACTACGGCAAGAGCCACATCCTGCATGGCGTGAGCCTGGAGGCCGCCGAGGGCCGCATCACGGTCCTGCTCGGCCGCAACGGCGCCGGCAAGACCACCACGCTGCGCACGCTGATGGGCCTGACGCCTGCGCGGCAGGGGCGCGTGACTCTGTTCGGCGCCGACACCACGCGCTGGCCGACTTACCGCATCGCCGCCAGTGGCGTCGGCTACGTGCCGGAGGGCCGCCGCATCTTCGCCAATCTGACGGTCGAAGAGAACCTGAAGGTGCCGGTCGAGCGCAGTGGGCCTTGGACGATCCCCCGCATCTACGCGCTGTTCCCGCGCCTGGCCGAGCGCAAGCTCAGCCGCGGCCGCTCGCTCTCGGGCGGCGAGCAGGAGATGCTGTCACTGGGCCGCGCGCTGCTGCTCAACCCGCGCCTGCTGATTCTCGATGAGCCGTCGCAAGGGCTGGCACCGCTGGTGGTGCGCGAGGTGTTTCGCGTGGTCGCCCAGATGCGCGATGCGGGCATCACCGTCCTGCTGGTCGAGCAGAACGCGCGCATGAGCCTGGAGATTGCCGACCACGCCTATGTGCTGGACGACGGCGGCATTGTTTATTCCGGCAGTGCGCGGGAGCTGGCGGCGGACGAGGGACGAGTGCTTGCGCTGACGGGGGCGAGTGCGGCGGCATAAGCACGGACGGTTGGGCTCGCCGGTTCGGCAAAAAATCGGCACAATCGCGCTCGCCGCATCGGCGCATGTATTAACGCCCGATCATCCTTCGTCCAGACTCCCGCCCTTCGCATGTCGACGCCGCAGCCCGACGCCGTTCTCGATTCCTCCTCGCCACAAGGTCGTGGCAATGCCCTGCTGGTCCTGGCCGTGTTCGTGGTCGCCTCGTGCGGGCTGGCCTATGAGCTGATTGCCGGGGCATTGGCCTCCTACCTGCTGGGCGATTCGATCCTGCAGTTCTCCTCCATCATCGGCGCCTATCTGTTTGCCATGGGCATCGGCTCGTGGCTGTCGCGCTACGTGGCGGACGAAGCGCTGCTGGCGCGCTTTGTCGATCTGGAGCTGCTGGTGGGGCTGTTTGGCGGCGTGTCGGCCGCAGGGCTATTTGTGCTGTTTGCGCTGGAATCGGCGCCGTTCCGGCTGGTGCTGTATGCGCTGGTGACGGTGATCGGCGTGCTGGTCGGCATGGAGATTCCGTTGGTCATGCGCATGCTGCATCGCCGGCAGGCCAAGTTTTCCGACCTGGTCAGCCGCGTGCTGACGTTCGACTACCTGGGCGCGCTGGCCGTCTCGCTGCTGTTTCCGCTGGTGCTGGCGCCGCGCCTGGGGCTGGTGCGCACCGGCTTCCTGTTCGGCCTGCTCAACACCGCGATTGCGGTCTGGACGCTGTGGCACTTCCGTGCCGAGCTGGCGCTGTCGGCGCGCATGCGCACGGCCATGGCCTGGCGCGCGGGCGCGGTGGCGGCGGCGCTGCTGGCGGGCTTTGGCGCGTCGGACCGGCTTACGCATTGGTCGGAGCGCGCGCTGTTTGGCGACGAGATCATCCACGCGATCTCCTCGCCCTACCAGCGGCTGGTGGTGACGCGCTGGAAGGACGACCTGCGCCTGTACATCAACGGCAACCTGCAGTTCTCCTCGCGCGACGAGTACCGCTACCACGAAGCGCTGGTGCTGCCCGCGCTGGAATCCGTGCGCGGCGCGCGGCGCGTGCTGGTGCTGGGCGGCGGCGATGGGCTGGCGCTGCGCCAGATCCTGAAGTATCCGCAGATCGAGCACGTCACGCTGGTCGACCTGGACCCGCGCATGACCAACCTGTTCTCGCACGCGGAGGCGCTGGTTGCGCTCAATCAGCATTCCTTTAGCGACCCGCGCGTGACGATCGTCAATGCGGATGCCGGGCAATGGCTGCAGACCGCCACGGACATGTTCGACGTGGCCATCGTCGATTTTCCGGACCCGTCCAACTTCAGCATCGGCAAGCTGTATTCGGTACCGTTCTATCGGCTGCTGTCGCGCCACGTGGCGGACACGGGTCTCGTCGTCATCCAGGCCACCTCGCCCTACTTCGCGCCACGCTCGTACTGGTGCGTGGATGCGACCTTGAAGGAGGCCGGCTACCGCACGTGGCCGTATCACGCGCTGGTGCCGTCGTTTGGCGAATGGGGCTTCATCCTGGCCGCGCCGGGCCGGGCGGATTTCCAGCCGCCCACCGCGTACCGTGTGCCGACGCGCTTCCTGGATGCCGACACCACGCACCAGATGTTCAGCTTCGCGCCCGACATGCCGCGTCCGCAGGTGGAGCCCAACCGGCTGAACAACCAGTCGCTGGTGCGGTATTTCGAAGAAGACTGGCACGGCGTGCTGCGTTGAGGTGAGCACGTCATGACCACGCGACGCAGCTTCCTGATCGGCGCCGCCGCAGCGGGCGTGGCGGCAGCCGGCGCCGCATCATGGGCCGGCTTTCGCGCGCTGACCGAGATCACGCCCAACGTGCGCCTACCTGGGCAGGCAGCGGGCCATCAGTTGCGCGACCTGAAGGCGCTACCCGCACCGTCGGAGACGCGGCGCGTGGGTGTCGCCATTTGCGGCAGCGGCATCGGCGGATTGAGCTGCGCCTGGCGACTCGCCAAGAGCGGTCGGCGCGACGCGGTGGTGGTGGAAGGCCCCGAGCGCTACGGCAACGCCGCAGGCGGTGCGTTCGGCACCCAACGTTTCCCGACCGGCGCGCACTACCTGCCGCTGCCGTCGATGGAATCGACCCACGTGCGCGAGATGCTGGCCGACTTCGGCGTGATCGAGCGCAACCCGTTTGGCCTGCGCCCGACCTATGACGAACGCGTGCTCGTCCACGCCCCCGACGAACGCCTGTGGCTCGGCAACCGTTGGCAGGACGGCTTCGTGCCGCACGAGGGCATCACCGATGCCGAACGCGCCGAACACGTCCGCTTCTTCGCCCACATCGACCGCCTGCGCCAGACCACGGGCGCCGACGGCCGCCGCATCTTCACCGTCCCGACGGCCCTGGCCTCCGCCGACCCAAGCTGGCGCGCGCTCGATGCGCTCACCTTTCGCGACTGGCTGCACCGCGAGGGCTATCAAGCCGCCACGCTGCACTGGTATGCCGACTACTGCTGCCGCGACGACTATGGCGCGACCGCCGACCACGTCTCCGCCTGGGCCGGGCTCGCCTACTTCGCCAGCCGTGGTGGACTGGCGGCCAATGCGGAGCAAGGCACCGTGCTGACATGGCCGGAAGGGCTGGACTGGATGGCCGAGCGCCTGTTCGAGGCGGCCGGGCTGAAGGACGCCGGCCGACTGCTTGCGGGCAGCGCCGCGCGCATCGGCAACACCAATGAAGGCGGCGCACGCGTCTTCGCCGACGTGCTGCAAGCGGATGGCCGCGTCGTGCGCCTGCTGGCCGACCATGTGGTGAGCGCCATGCCGCTGCACGTGGCCAAGCACGTGGTCGAAGGCTTCGACGTGCCCGCCGCCGAACTGCCCGAGGCCGCACCGTGGCTGCTGGCCAACCTGCTGATCGACGGCTTCCCGCCCGAGCACGACGACACGCCGCTGGCGTGGGACAACGTGGTCTATCGCGGCACCGGCCTCGGTTACGTGGTGGCCAATCACCAGGACATCCGCGTCGGGCCGCCGGCGCAGAGCGTGTTCACAGCCTACGTAGCGCTGTCGGACATGACCCCGAAGGCCGCACGCGAATGGCTGCTGAAGGCGCCGCCGCAAGCGCTGCTGGACCGCGCGCTGGCCGACCTGGACACCGTGTACGGCATCCGCCTGCGCGCGCAGATCCGCCGTGCAGACCTGACCCTGCGTGGACACGCCATGGCGATTCCGGTGCCGGGCTTTCTCTCACGCCCCACGATTGCGCGCCTGCGCGAGAGCGCAGGACCGATCCACTACGCGCATGCGGACCTGTCCGGCTATTCCGTCTTCGAGGAGGCCGCGTGGTGGGGTGACCAGGCCGCACGGCGTATCGCGGCGGGCTGATCTTTGCTGCGCCGCGATGGCGGCGGCAAGGTCAAGAAAGCGCATCTGTCTTGCTATGTTGCCTCGACGGCGGCAAGCGGCAACGTGACGGCTAACGTGAAGCCCGAACCGGGTGCCGTGCTGATCTGCACGTTCCCCGCCAACCGTGCGGCGCGCTCGCGCAGCCCGAGCAGGCCGAGCGAATTGCGGCCTGGGCGTGCGTCAAGCACGGCACCGCGACCGTTGTCAGCGATCCGCACGATGCAATTCGGCTCATCGCGAACGATACTCAGCTTGACTTCGCTTGCGCCAGAATGACGTGCAACATTCGCCAGCGCCTCTTGGATCATGCGAAACACATCGATTCGGCTGTCCCGATTGAAGGCGACTTCATCTGCATCGATCTCGCTGATCACCCGCACGCCATAACGCGCCGAAAACTCGCTGGTCAGCCACTCAATCGCTGGAATCAGGCCGAGATCATCGAGCAAGACAGGACACAGGTCCGCCGAGATCCGTCGCACCGAATCCACTAACTGGTCGATCGATGCATACACGCCAGGCAAGTAGCGTGCCGCCGATGGTGGCGCAGCACCATTCAGTTTCTCTTCGACCAACATCACCGCCATCTTCAGCTCCGTCACCTGCTGGCCCAGGTCGTCGTGCAATTCACGTGCGATGCGCGCCTTTTCCTCCTCTCGGATATGCTGGATGTGCGTAGACAGGCGTCGCAGCTCCTCGCGCGATATTCGCAAGGCGTCCTCGTCGCGCTTGCGGTCCGTGATGTCCATGATCCAGCCCACCATGCGGTACGGCTCGCCGGAGCTGCTCCAGAGCGCCTGCCCGCGGGACTGGATCCATCGGAAGCCGCCGGATCGGGTGCGCACGCGATATTCGACGTCGTATGCGCTCCCGTGCTCCAGATGCGCTTTGAGGGCATTCATGGCCCGCTCGGAGTCGTCCGGATGAATCGCGTCCTGATGCGCCTGCGCATCGTTGGATAGTTCGTGGTCTTCATAGCCCATGATTCTCTTGAAATGGGCCGAGAAATAGACCGCCCCCGTTTGCAGATTCCAATCCCACAGCCCGGCGGTCGCGCCGCTCACGGCAAGCTGAAACCGCTCCTCGCTGGCCGAGAGCGCAGCGGCAACGCGGTGCCGCTCCATCGCATAGCGGATCGCACGCGTGAGCAGCGACGTCCCGATCTCCTTTTTGAGCAGGTAGTCCTGCGCACCCTCGCGTATCGCCCTCAGACCGACAGACAGATCGTCCAGGCCCGTCAACACAAGCACCGGCACATCGGGGGCCTGCCGACGGAATGCCCGGAATGTGTTCAGCCCTCGCGAGTCGGGCAATCCCAGGTCGAGCAGCACCACATCGCATGGCCTTGTCTGCAGCTCAGCGAGCGCCGCCGATAACAGTTCGGCATGTGTCAGCCGGGGCTCGAAGTCCGCCACATCGGAGAGCGCTTCCTCGACCAGCAATACATCGGATAGGCTGTCCTCCACCAGCAGGATCTCGACCTTGCGTTGCGGGAGGTTCATGGCTTCACCGGAGGAAGGGTCACCACACCTAGCCAGAATTCGTTGATGCTGCGCACGACTTCGGTGAACTTTGCGAAATCCACAGGCTTGGTGACATAGCAGTTGGCATGAAGGCCGTACGACCTCACCACGTCTTCTTCGGATTTGGACGTGGTCAGAATCACGACCGGAATCGTACGGAGCGTCACATCGCTTTTGAGTTCCTTGAGTACTTCCCGGCCGCTCATCCTCGGCAGGTTGAGATCGAGAATGATGAGGCCAGGCCGCCGCGCAGACGCATAGGGCCCCTGACACCTCAGATATTCCATAGCCGCCACCCCGTCCTCCACGATCTTTAGCGGGTTGAGGACCTTGTAATACTCCAGAGCCTCCCGGGTCATCATCGCGTCGGTCGGGCTGTCCTCCACCAGCAGGATCTCGACCAGAGCGTCCGTTGCATCGACATTCATGGACTGCCTCACTTGGGTTGCATCGTTATCGCGTTCCGTGCCTGACCTGCGTGGGCAGGGTGAATGAAAACGTGGTGCCCGCGCCGGGTTCGGACTCGACCCAGATGCGGCCGCCGTGGTGTTCCACGATGCGTTTGCACAGCGCGAGTCCGATGCCAGTGCCGGGATAGTCGCGACGGGTATGCAGACGCTGGAAAATGAGGAAAATTCGCTCGAAATACTGAGAGTCGATCCCGATCCCGTTGTCCTTGATGTGAAACACGCACGCATCGTCCCGGCTTTCGGCTCCTACGTGAATCTGCGCCTGGCAATCCTTATTGCGGAACTTGATCGCGTTTCCCACGAGGTTCTGGAACAACAGCGAGATCTGGCCTGATATCGCGCTGACCATGGGTAGCTTGTCAGTGGTGATCTGCGCCCCGCTTTCCCGGATCGCGGCACTCAGATTTCTGAGCGCGTTATCCAGCGCCTGTGCGGACTCCGTCAGTTGGTGGGGCTCTTCGGACCGCCCCACACGTGAAAACATCAGCAGATCGTCAATCAGCGCCTGCATTCTGCCGGCGCCATCGACTGCGTGCCCGATAAACTCGTCGGCGCGCGCGTCCAACTGTCCCTGGTAGCGCCGTTGCAACAACTGCAATGGCCCAGCAATCGCCCGCAACGGCTCCTGCAGGTCATGAGAAGCGACGTAAGCAAACTGCTCCAGATCCTGGTTCGAGCGGCCCAGTTCCTCGGTTAGCTGGCGCAGCACCTCCTCTGCACGCTTGCGTTCCGTGATGTCCGCGATCGCCGCGAGCACGGATGTGCCGTCCGGGGTCTCGATCGGGTTGAGCCCGATCTCCACCGGGAATTCCGAGCCGTCCTTGCGTTGGCCGAACAGGTCACGCCCCTCGCCCATCCGGCGGGCGCTCGGACCACGCAAGAACCCTTCGCGCAATCGCGGGTGCCCGATGCGATAGCGGTCCGGCAGCAGGATTTCGACCGGCTGGCCAAGCAGTTCGTCCCGGCTGTAGCCAAAGACGGACTCCGTCAACGCGTTGACCAGCGTGATCACGCCGGTGCTGTCCATCATCACCATCGCGGTCGGCGCGGACTCGACCGTCGCACGGAAACGCTCCTCTTGCCTCCGGCGCTCGGTGATATCCACGATGGCCGCGAGGACGAACATGCCCTCGGGGGTCTCGATCGGATTCAGGCCAATTTCCACCGGCAGTTCGGTGCCGTCCCGACGCAGGCCATAGAGGTGGCGGCCCGCGCCCATCGGGCGGCTTCCGGGGGCCCCATAGAACGCCGCACGGTAGTCGGGATGGCCGCGCCGGAAGCGCTGCGGCACGAGCGCGTCAACGCTCCGCCCGATCAGTTCGTTGCGCGCGTAGCCGAACACCTTTTCGGTCTGCGAATTGACCAGTACGATCCGGCCCTCGCGGTTGACCATGATCATCGCATTGGGCGCAGCCTCGACGACCAGACGGAAGCGCGCTTCGGCCCGTTTTCGCTCGTCGATTTCCCCCTGCAAAACTTCGTTTGCCTTCCCCAATTCCTCGCGCGAGACAGTGCTGTCCCTAAGCGCTTCCACCATCGCGTCGAACGCCCGTGAGAGGTCCCCGATCTCGTCGTGCGAAGTGATGGCGAGCCGGTGATTCAGGTTGCCGGCGCCCACCGCCACCGTCCCCGCGCGCAACCGCTCCAGTGGCCGGATCACGGTTCGCAGCAACAGGATCCAGGTAGCGGCGAGCACCAGCAAGACCACGGCGCCGAACACGGCGAGCGCGATATTCACGCGTTGCTGTGCATTCAGCATGCTGCGCCGGCTGCTTTCGGACAGGGCCAGGGCATCCGAAATCATGTCTTGCGCCCGGCTCATGATCTGGCCGGTCAAGCGGGCCTCCTTCTCCTGAGAGATGGGATCCCTGTCGTCATGGGCTTGCCCCTCTTGGCGGTTCGAAACGAGTTCGGCAAACAGGCGCTCGATGTTTTGATGTGTGTGACGGAGCCCATCCAGTGTCGCCTGGTCGCTCCTGCTGCCAAACTCCGCGGTACTCGAGAGCAGCTTCGAAAGCGAGGCATCGCGCAACTGCCATTGCGCTCGCGGCCGGGCCTCATGTCCGGCCACGTACTCAAGCGTGAGATAGCGGAGCGCGGTGGCTGCATTGAGAACATCGCCAGCGGTCTCGTTGTTGGTGAGGTCTGCCCTCATTTGCTGGTTGGCAAACAGCAGCACGGCAGTGATGAC
The DNA here is from genome assembly GCA_913056305.1 of uncultured Ralstonia sp. Classification (GTDB taxonomy): domain Bacteria; phylum Pseudomonadota; class Gammaproteobacteria; order Burkholderiales; family Burkholderiaceae; genus Ralstonia. The sequence goes on along the minus strand of CAJXMR010000031.1, from coordinate 16,964 downwards.
CACCGCGGCGCCTGCCGCGAGCGATCCGGTCAACGCGAGTCGCGTCGAGATCTTCATTGGCGCGCCTTTAGTGAATCACCGTCACCGCAGCCGGCGCAACGGCCTGCAGGGTGTCCAGATGGAGATGGCCCAGGTAGTTGGGCATGTCGGCGCGCCCCGTCAGCCTGTTCTTGACCGCCCAGCGGGTCTCGTCTTCAAGCTCCAGCAGCAGACTCTGGTCGAGCGTCACGTGGAATCGATTGTCGGACCACGAAGCCTTCAAATCCGCCGCGTCGACTTTGACGGATGCGGCAACGAGCTCGCGCGCTTCATTGGGACTTTCCTCGCAGAAGCGCGCCCCATGCATCATGGCGCGAAGCACTTTCTCGAGGGTCTTTTCATGACTCGCGACATAGGCCTGCGTGCCGACGAGGTTCGTCGACATCTTGTAGATGTCCCCAATCACGAAGGTCGTCCCATTGCCGCCGAGCTGGGATTGAAGCTTGCCCAGATTCGGCTCCCAGGTCGAGGCGACATCGATTTCATCCATCGCCAGGGCACGCGAAAGTGCCTCGGGCTTGAGATCGCGCACGATGACATCGCGGGCGGACAGTTGGTACCGGGTCAGCAAAACGTCGAGAACGAAGTGCGCGCTGGTTCCAACTGCGACGCCGATTCTCTTTCCTTGCAGATTCGCCGGCGAGGTGACCCCACGGTCTTTACGGCCGACGATGCCGTGGTCGTTCTCAGTCTTGGCGACCGTCGCGACCACAGACAGAGGCCGATGATCCATCACGGCGAACATGACAGGGAGGTCGGCGACCAAGCCGAGGTCCGCCTGCCCGGCCAATACCGCGTCCAGCGACGCTTTCCCGCTGGTGTAAGCCGGGATGGCGGCCTGTATGCCCTCGCTCGTAAAATACCCTTTCGCTTGTGCGGCGATCACCGGGCACGAACCCGCGTAGACAATGGTCGCAATGACCACGCGTTCAGGCGCGGCATCGTCCTGAATCGGGACGTGGCGGCCGATCCAAGCGTAAGCTGCGCCCCCCGCCAGAGCCGCCAGCACAACGAGGCTGACGACGGCGTAAATCAAGCGCCTTCCGCCGGCTTGGGAATCAAGCTTGATTCTCATCGCGAGGCCCCCCTCTGCGTCAAGGCTGTACGCACGCTCTTGCCGCGAGGCGAAGACCAACCGCTCCTTCCCGGCAATGTTCGCTGCAAGAATTGGTTTCCGACGACGAGAATTCCCCCGTTGCCGGGGCGGGCCGAGGCTGCGGGTCTAACCAATACGCGTTATGCGCCCAAGCGGTTCGCGTACGTCCTCAGCAAGGGCCAGGTCCGGCTTCACCGGATGCAGTATAGACACGCGCAATCGTCCGACAAGCCGCGCGGGCGGCGATATGGCGCACGCCCCCCTCCCGGGGGGGATACCGTGCGGGCCTCTGTCCCGTGACGGGGCCCCCTGGGGTGTCGGACGGCTAGGGGCTGGCGCCTGAACACGGGACTCAGTCGGGATCGCCCAACAACGCTTGCGGATTGCGGTGAACGCGCCGAGCCTTACCCCTGGCGCGGCCAGAGCGTGCGGCCGAGGAACGTCAGGGCACGATCCCACGCCTGTTGCGCCCAAACCGGGTCGTACTGCGTGGCGGCGATGCGGCCCGAGCCCACGGCCGTTTCATTGGCGAAGGCGTGGTGCGCGAGATAGCGGTGGAACTCGACATCGACACCGGCCTCGCGCAGCTTCTGCTCGAGCGCGTCGGCCGACTCGATCTTGAAGAACTGATCTTGCGTGGCCCAGTGGCCTTGCACCGGCACCTTGATCTTCGACGCATCGATGTATTCCAGCGGCGGCAGGCCGTACCACACCACGCCGGCATCTGCCTCCGGCGTATTGCACAGCGCCAGCAGCGTCAGCGCACCACCCATGCAGTAGCCGGTCACGCCCACGCGCTCGCAGTGCTGCTTGAGGTATTGCACGGCGCCGCGAATGTCTTGCGTGGCCGCGTCGCCAAAGTTCAGGTTGGTCATCAGGTGGTGGGCTTCTTCCTCTTCCACGGTCTGGCTGCCGCGGTACAGGTCGGGCACCAGCGCCACATAGCCGGCACGCGCCAGGCGGTCGGCCACGCCACGGATCTGGTCGTTCAGGCCCCACCACTCCTGGATGACGACGATGCCCGGCGCGCCCGCTTGCTTGGCCGGCTTGGCCAGATAGCCCTGGACCTGCTGACCGTCCGGGCGCTGATACGTGATCATGGATCCTTGCGTTGCTTTCATGCGGTGGCTCCTCTGGTAGAACAAGAGCGCACAGCATAGCCCCTGGCGATGAATTTTTCAGGTCCGACGGTGCAGGCTTCCGAATCAAACCCTCTATCATTGCCGGACCATCATTACAAAAAATTGCCATGATCCGAACCCTCGCCCTCGCCGTTTACCTGCTGGTGATGCTGATCCACATGTACATCGTGCTGCTCGAGATGGTGCTGTGGAAAACGCGCGGGCCGAAGGTGTTCCGCATCACGCCCGAGAAGGCCGCTGAAACCGCGGCCATGGCTTCGAACCAGGGGCTGTACAACGGCTTCCTGGTGATTGCGCTGGCGCTGGGGCTGGTGGCACCGGATGCCACCGTGTCGGCATCGTTCGCGCTGTATGGGCTGATCTGCGTGGCGATTGCCGGCATCTGGGGCGGGATCACCGTCAGCAAGCGGATCGTGTTTGTGCAGACGGTGCCGGCGCTGGTGGCGTTGGGGCTGGGGTGGTTTGCCTGACGTGCTGAGGTGAATGGCCTCGGCAACGGCGCAGAAGTCTCCGCCCGCGCCCTGCTATCTCACCTTCACATGCTCCGTCAGCATCGCGCCAAAGACCTCCGCCAACTCGGTCTTGCCAAAACGCTGCTCGCCCGCACCTTTCTCGACATCGATGTGGCCGGCGTTGTGCTGGTCGTATAGGTCGGTGAGCAGCTGCACATGGTTCTCGCTGAGCCCCGCGCGTTGCAACGAGGCTGACCACGCACTGCGCGGCAACTCGCCGGCAACGATCTCCCGCCCGCTCACCTCGCTGAACGCACGGGCGATGTCGAGCACGCTCACCCGCCGCGGGCCCTCGACGCTGACGATGCGCGGCGTGCTCCAGGGCCCGTCGTCCTGCAGCAGCTCGGCCGCGAGGGTGCCGACATCCTGGGCCGCGATGGCGGGAAAAGGCCGGGACAGCGGGTGGTGCAGGCTCGGCAGCGCGCCCGTGGCGAGCATCACCGGCAGCATGGCGGTCCAGTTCTGCGCGTGTTCCGCAGAGCGCAGCAACGTCAGGCGTGTCGCCAGCGGCCTCAGGCGCGTCTCCTGTTCGTGGAACAGGAGCGTGAGGCCGGTGCCCCGGTCCAGTTCCGCGCCGTAGTCCGACAACGCGAGCACCGCCGGCGGTGGATTGGCGCGCAAGACCTCGGCGGCCACGTCGATCATGCGGCGCATCGTCGATTCGGGGTGCGGATCGCGCACCGGCACCGGACACAGGATCTGCACCGCCGAGGCCCCCGCAATGGCCTCGGCGACCGACGCCGCGTCGCCCAGATCAGCCCGCGCGACCTCGCATCCCAGCTTGGCAAACGCATCAGCGTGCCGCGCATCACGCACCACCGCCCGCACGGGCTTGCCGGCGCGGCGCAAGGCAGCGATGGTCGCGCGCCCGACGTGGCCCGACGCTCCGAAAATGACGAACATGCTCGACCTCCCTTGAGTCTTAAGGTCCGGCACACGCGCAGGACCGATGAGACGGGAGCCTAAAGCGCAGCGCCTCGGGAGACTTGCAGGAAAGGAGGATTCTTGCAGCGACGGATGATTGCGCGGCGGGCCAGCGACGGAACCCGGCGCATGCCCGTCACCTGCGCAATGCCACTGGCGTGCTCGCCGCTCGCCTCGCGGACTTGCCGGCGTTCGCGATGTCCCGTGGCGTCTGGCCGAGCAGCCGGCTCATCCACTGGGTCATGTGGCTCTGGTGCGCAAAGCCTGCCTCCAGCGCGATCTGCGTGGCGGTCAAGCGCCCTTCGAGCAACATCGCCCGGGCCCGCTCCACCCGGCGCTGCACGACATACCGATGCACCGGCACGCCCAGCGTTGCGCGAAACAGCGCCTTGAAATACGGCACGCTCAAGCCAGCCTCCGCAGCCAGGTCGGCCAGCGTCAGGCGCTGGTGCAGATGGCTTTCGATGTAGTCCACCACGCGCGCCGCGACCCTGGGGGCCAGTGTGCGGCTGTCAGTGACAAGAGCGTGGTCGCCGGTCAGGAGCTGGACCACGAGGGCCGTGCACAGGCTTTCCGCATAGAGCGGATCGGAGGGCGCATCCGCTTCGAGTTCAGCGCCCAATGCAGAAGCGAGATGATGCAAACGCGGATCGCGCCACTGCAAGCGCGGTTCGACTTGCCTGCGCACTGCGCGCGCGCCGAGCTGTTCGCCGATCGACCGGACCAACGTATCACTGATGGCGATGCGCAGGATGGTGCAGTCGGCATCGTCCGTCCACTCGCCCGCCAGCCCTGCGGGAATCACGTCGGCGTCGCCATGCGCCTGGATGCGCGAATAGCGGCGGCCGTCACACAGGCAGTTCGCCTTCACGGGCGCCCCGAAATGCACGTTGATGCGATGGTGCGCCATCGCCGGCACCCGGTAGGTCCCTGGGCGGATGCCTAGCAACGTGGCGCCAAACCCCTGCCAGCCGAGGTCGGCGCTCGAACGCAGGCTGATCGGAACGGGATCGGGCAGCGGCGTGGCGGTAGGCATGGCGTGACCTGGGGGTGCGCGTTGTGTCTGGACATTCTGCCAGTTTGCCGCGCGCCGTGATGCGCCGAGAATCGGTTAGCCTATGCGCGCCTTGCATGCACCAATATCCACGGGGGATTCATTTGAAAACACGGTGGCTGGCTTTTCTCGTCGCGTCCATCTGCAGCGCGAGCCCTGCAGCGTTTGCTCAACTTTCAAGCGGTCCGCTCAACACCGAGGCAACCCGCCAGGACATTCAGGCGTACTGGCAAATGGAGAACCTGCGTGTGCGCGCCCATACGGCCAAGGCAGTCGATCTGTACATTGTCTCGCCACACGTGTGGTACGTGGTGCAGTTGGACGAAACGGGTCTACGCCGTGGGGGGTGCGAATACCAGACGGAAGATCCTGCCCTGATTGCCGATCTGCTCAGCGCCATCGATGGCGCCCATCTGCAGACCACATCGTTTTCTTTGCCGGAGTTCGAGCCACGCGAAGCGATCTATCTGCGCTTAAGCGACGGCAGCCAACTGGGCTTGCTGTTCGAAGGGCCATACGGAACCCAAACCTTTCTACGAGGCCGCGCCGGCAATCATCTGTTTCATGCCGATCGCAATCTCGCCGACCAGTTATATCGATGGGCCGCAAGGCTGAAGCCGGTCGACAAATGCGAGCCCTTCATCAAGGACTACCGAAATTAGTTGTCTGCTTGTCGCGCGTGAGGATGGTCATGGGCGATCAGGCCAGCGTGGCGATGAACCCTTGCGCTGCCTCGAGCACCGCCGCCTCCTGCTCCCGATGCGGCACGTGCCCGCAACGCGGCAGCAACGCCAGCTTGGCGGACGCGCCGGCCAGCGCGACGATGCGTTCCGGCTGTGCGGTCGATCCGTACTCGTCTTCCGTGCCATGGATGGCCAGGACCGGGCAGCGGACGCGGGGCAGCTCGCCATCGAGGCTCCAGTGCGCGAAGGCCGGTGACAGCCACGTGTCGACCCATGCGTCGAGCACCCACTGAGCGTTGTCGCCGTGGTACTTCTCGAGCCGCGCCATCTGGTCCGGCGCGGCGAATTGCGCCTGGGCGATGCGGATGCCCTCGCGGGTGCGCTCCTCCACAAACGCCTGTGCCGATTCGGTGATCAGCCCGACGCAGCGATCCGGATACGCCGCCGCAATCGACACCGCCATGCCGCCCCCAACGCTGTGGCCGAAGACGATGAAGCGCTCCACCCCAAGCTGCTCGACGAGCATGGCAAAGCCGCCCTGCGCCTCCTGCCGGATGAAGTCCGGCCCCAGGTGGCCTGGGTGCGCGTCGGACCGGCCGAAGCCGAGCCGGTCGTAGGCAATGACGGCGCGGCCGGTGGCGCGCGCGAGCCGCTGCGGAAAGTCGCGCCACAGATCGACGCAGCCGAGCGAGTCATGCAGCAGCACGATCGGCGGCGGCGCGGCATCCGCCAGTTCCCCCCACTGCTTGACATAGAGACGGCCGTTGCAGGTGGCGAGCCACGTCTGGGCAACGTCGAGGCCAGGCGAACCCGTCATTTCAGAACAGGCGATCGAGCCAGCCGTGCGGGTCCGGCGCGCGGCCTTGCTGAAGGTCCACCAGCGCAGTCTTCAGGCGGGTCGTCACGCTGCCGGCCCCGCCATCACCGATGGTGAAGTTGTGCTTGCGACCCTTGACCGTGCCGATGGGCGTGACCACGGCGGCGGTGCCGCAGGCGAAGGCTTCGCGCAGGCGGCCGCTTTGGGCGTCGGCCTGCCACTGGTCGATCGAGTACGGCTCTTCGCGCACGGTCAGACCCATGTCGCGCGCCAGGGTGATCAGCGAATCGCGCGTGATGCCGGGCAGGATCGTGCCGGTGAGCGGCGGCGTCTGCAGCGAGCCATCGTCGAAGACGAAGAACACGTTCATGCCGCCGAGCTCTTCAATCCAGCGGCGCTCCACCGCGTCGAGGAAGACCACCTGGTCGCAGCCTTCGCGCGTGGCCTCGGCCTGGGCGACCAGGCTGGCCGCATAGTTGCCGCCGCACTTGGCCTCGCCGGTGCCGCCGGGTGCGGCGCGCGTGTAGCTGTCGGACACCCAGATCGTGACCGCCGCCGATGCGCCGCCCTTGAAGTACGCGCCCACCGGGCAAGCGATCACGCAGAACAGGTACTCGGCCGACGGCTTCACACCCAGCACCACCTCGGTGGCAATCATGAACGGGCGCAGGTACAGCGAGCTGCCTTGCGTCGACGGAATCCACTCGCGGTCCAGCTTCACCAGCTCGCGCACGGCTTGCAGGAACAGCTCTTCCGGCAACGCCGGCATGGCCAGGCGCTTGGCAGAGTTCTGGAAGCGGCGCGCATTGGCATCGGGGCGGAACAGCGCGCCGCCGCCGTCCGGCAGCCAATACGCCTTCATGCCTTCGAAAATCTCCTGCGCGTAGTGCAACACCAGCGTGGACGGATCGCACTGGATCGGGCCGTGCGCGCCGACTTTCGCGTCATGCCAGCCCCGTCCCTCGGTGTAGCGGATGGTGGCCATGTGATCGGTGAACACGCGACCGAATGCCGGGTTCTGGAGCAGGCGTTCCCGCTCGGCCGCCGCCACGGGGTGCGGGCTCTTTTCGATCGAAAGCGTCGATTCGACAACGTTGTTCATACCGTCTCCAAGGTTTGCGAGGTTGGCCACACGCCCAGAAAGCAAGCATTCTGCGCCAGCGAGCGTGGAATTTGATTGCGTAGATGTCTTCGGAATCATACAGATTGGCAGGCACGACTTGTGATCGCGGATCGCGTGGCATCCCATTCCAACCCGCGTTCGATGCACCGCAGCATCGACGCGCGTGTCGCCCACGGCACGGTTTCACCCGAGACGGGACACCTTCTCACTCGCGTCGCCGAGGTGCTCAGCCAGGTGATCGACGCAGGTGCGGAACCCCTCAGAGAAGCGCACATCCGCGCGCACCCGGGCCAGGTAGGCAATGGCCATGGCGAGTGCCTGCGCCCACACCGCATTCGCGACGCTGGCGTGCAGGTTGGCAGGTGGCAGGCGATCCGGCAGCCCACCGCCTGACGTCGGCGCGAACCCCATTGGCAGCATGTCGTAGGCCGGCGCCAGCGTATAGGGGCGGCCGTGCTCGCTGGTGAACGACAGGTTGCCGTTGTGCATATCGGTGTTGCCGATCAACGTGCCGAACGCATAGAGCAGCGCGGCGCCACTGGCCGATTCGGGCGTGATCACGCCGTTGTTTGCCAACTGCGCCGTGATGACCGGCCATGGGGCGCGGGCGTCTCCGGCAAACTCGGCATCGAGCGAGGCGAGTGAAAACAGGCCGCACCGGCCCATCACCCCCTTCCGGTCGAAGCGCTCGACTTCCAGGAAGCGCTGCCCGGCACAGTCGATGATGCGCGACCGTGCTGCGGGCACACCCGACGCAGCCAGCGTCTCGAGCGCGTGGTGTTCCGCCAGCAGCAGATCACGCCAACGTTCGATCACGGGGTTAGGCTGGTCGTCGTGCAGCGTGAACTTGACCAGCACGTGGCGCGGGCCGTTCGGGGTCTCGACAAAGGCCGTGAACTTCGGCTGTTCACCGCCTGCGGACGAGTTGGGCAGGTGGCCACTGGCGGCTTCTTTGCCCAGGCGGACATAGGCGTCACCCCTGGCACCCTCCAGGATGGGCGCCGGCAACGGGGCGTCGAGAAACCGCTCACGCGCCCGGTCCCCCAGCAGCAGATTGCCCACCGCATCCTGGCCGTGCGCGGTCAGGGCGCGCAGCACCTGGGCATCGTTCCACTCAGCCACCTTGGCCGGCAGGCCGAGCACGTCGGCAAACCTCGACGCATACGCGCGGCCGAGGAAGCCCTGCGGCCGCATGTCCATCAGCCACCATGGGAGGCTGTCACTGTGCAGCGTCACCCCATCGGCCTGCTGCATGACAAACCCGTGCGGCCGGACCGGTATCAGCATCCCCAGATGCCGGATCGTGCCGTCCGCACCCACGCGGTAGATGGCAATGTCGTCGAGCCCTCGCCCGGCGTCTCGCAACGCATATTGAATGGATCGAGCCGCCCCAAGCCGCACCACCTCGCTACCCATGGTAGTCATGGCGCGCGACAGCGTTGGCTGGCTAATCCCAATATTTTCAAGGAGTTGCCGAGCCCCAGCGGGCCCTTCGGCGAGGCGCAGGCGGATCTGATCAGCGTGGGAGGCCATCCGAAGAATGGATTAATGAATAGATATTTGAATATATCACTGAATGGAAATTTGCACCTGCCTCCAGGAAAGCCCGGATTCAAGGCGACCAGATTGGCAGAAGCAAAACGCTGCGCTCAATCAGGACCCGTGCGCGGGGGCAGCAGGCTTGCGGCGCGCCATATGGTGCAAGTACGCCAGCAGATCGCTCAACTGGGCTTCGGACAGCGTCTTCTCATCGATGGCCGACATGCGGGCGTTCGGCCACCAGCGCAGCGACTGCGGATCGCGGATGAGGTGGCGCAGCTTGTCGTCCCCCAGATACTCGACCGGGCTGTAGGGCACGTTCAGGTCAGGCCCGAGGTTGGCGTCGCCCGCGCGGTTGAGCGTATGGCAGGAAAAGCAGACGCGCTGGAACGTGGCGAAGCCGCGCATGACCGGCCCGTCTGCCGGCAGCCCGGACGCGGGCCGGATGGCCGCAAAGCGTTCGCCCGGCAGCGCGGCCACGTCGATGCGCACAATGCTGTAGGTCCACAGGCTCTCATTGACCTCCGCTGCCTTGGCCGGCGGCGACGTCCAGATCAGGCGAAACGGCCCGATGTCCTGTCCCTTGAGCGTGGGCCACGGCGCGGCCGGGTCTTCCACGGCGAGCCAGGCGCGCGGCCCGTCAGCGCGGTCGGCCAGCAGCAGGCGCATCGGCAAGTGCGACACATAGCCGTCACTGGCCGAGGTGGTGGCGCTCGCCTCCGGGCTGGTCGGCAGGCCGCGCAAGAGCTCGGTCACGGCGATCGCCTTGAAGGTCAGGCGGCGCTTCAGGTTCTCGTCTTCGACGGTGACATCGGTCAGGCGTGGGTCATGCAGCAACGTGTCACGCGCCCACGACTGTTGCTGCGCGCCGACGACAAGGGTCAGCGTCGTGGCATCCGCGGCGTGCGCCGTGCCCCCAAGCGCCGCGCAAGCGCAGACGAGCCATCCTGCCATCGTTACGAGCCAGGTCTTCTTCATGCATTCCCCCAAATCGGCTGAGCGTTGCGAGTCGTCCAACCCGGCGGCACCGCGTCTGTCTACGAGCAAACGCCGCCGGCGGTCGGTTCGTGTTCGGGTGAGAGTGTATTCAAGCAAACGGAAATTGGAAGCCGACCATGCCACCCGGGCATGACAGAACACCGTAGTCAGGCTGGCAGATCAGGTAGCCTAGAGCCGTATTGGACGCACGCAAAGCCAGTGCCGCCGGAATCCGACACCCATGCCCACCCACCACGCCCTCCCCCTGCTCTACAGCTACCGCCGCTGCCCCTATGCGATGCGCGCCCGCATGGCCATGCTGCAGGCCAACCGGCGCTTCGAGGCGTTCGAAGTCGTGCTGCGCGACAAGCCGTCGGCGCTTCTGGCGCTCTCGCCCAAAGGCACGGTGCCGGTGCTGCAATTGCCAGATGGCGGCGTCCTCGAAGAAAGCTGGGACATCATGCGATGGGCGCTCGAGCCCGCAGACGACGGCTGGTGGAGCCGCGCGCAATCCGAGGACAACCTGGACCTGCTCCAGCGCAACGACGGCGACTTCAAACGCGATCTCGATCGCTACAAGTATCCGGAGCGTTATCCCGCAGAGGCGGCGTCCTGCGAAGCCGTGCGCTCACAAGCCGTGGCGGCATTGCCGGCGCTGCTGGAGGCCAGGCTGCAACGCGAGCGCTATCTGGGCGGCGCGACCCCGTGCGCGACCGATCTGGCGATTTTTCCCTTTGTGCGCCAATTTGCAGCGGTGGAACCGGGTTGGTTTGCCGAGCAGGCCTTGCCCGCACTGCAGGGTTGGCTGGCGGCATGGCTGGCCAGCCGCCTGTTCGAGGTCTGCATGACGAAGCTGCCAAGCCAAGCCGTTTCGGCGTTTCCCGCCTTGCAGGAACCAGACCAGGCCACCTGCGTGCGCTGACTGCCTGCGCAGCATCCCATGGGCCGGCTGCGGCGGGCGCACGGCAAACGCCGCCGGATTCACGAGACTAGAATGAATCATCTGGCGTGACTTGGCGCGGGTCATCGTTTGGCGGTGCACTCGCGCGCGGTCTCTGCCGGCCGTGGGTGACGGGCCGGCAAAGGAGCAGGGTCGATGCGGTCGCGAGTGAATTCCAGCGGGCGCCTGAGACGCAATGCCATCACGGTTGCGGCCGTCGTCGTCAGCCTGATCCTGATCGGGCGCTTGAGCGGCGTCGTGGTCGACTGGCTGTGGTTTGCTTCGATCGGCTATACCGACGTCTTCTGGACGGTCCTTGCCGCCCGGACGCTGCTGTTCGTTGCCGTGTTTGTCGTCTCTGCAGGCGCGATCGGTACTTCAGGGTTCCTGGCGCATCGTTATGCCCGGCGCTTCCACCTCCTGAGACGGGGCACCACCACCGCATCGGGCCGGACGGAGGTCATCAGCGAACTGGTCGAGCAGGTCACCCCGCGCATTCCCTGGCGCGCCAGCATCGCGGCCGGTGCGGTTGTCTTGGGGCTGCTGATCGCCGCTGGCGAACTCTCGAACTGGGACACAGCGCTGCGCTTCCTGCGCCAGGTCCCGTTTGGCGAGCGCGATCCGGTCTTCGACAAGGACATCGGCTTCTACCTGTTCTCGCTGCCCGCCTACATCGCGCTCAAGAACTGGCTGCTTCTGCTGCTCTTCTGCAGCGCGGGGATCGCCGGCGCAGTGTATGGGGCGCGCGGCGACATCGCGCTCGAGCGCTCGCGCCGCGTGCTTTCGCCCGCCGTGGTCACGCATGGCTCGGCGCTGCTCGGCCTGTTCTTTGCGGTGAAAGCCTGGTCCTACTGGCTCGACCGCTTCCTGCTGCTGTATGGCGACAACGACGTCGTGGTGGGCGCCAGCTATACCGACGTCCACGTCGTACTACCGGTGCTGTGGTTGCTGGTCGGCCTTGCCGCCGCCGCGGCCGTTGCCTCGTGGGCCAATCTTCGCCGGCGCAGCGATCAGATGACTGCCGCCTCGGTGCTGCTGGTGTTCGGCAGCTCGGCGTTGCTCGCCGTGATCTACCCAGCGCTGTTCCAGCGCTTCTATGTCAAGCCCAACGAGCTGCAGCTGGAGGCGCCCTACATCGCGCGCAATATCGCGCTCACGCGCAGGGCCTACGCCCTGGAGCGCATCACGGTCCGGCCGTTTCCGGCCGAGCAGGGGCTCAATCTCACCGCACTCCAGGCCAACCGGGCGACCATCGACAACGTCCGCCTGTGGGATGTGCAGCCGCTGATGGACACCTACGCGCAGCTGCAGGAGATCCGGACCTACTACAAATTCCTCTCCGTGGACATCGACCGCTACCGGCTCGATGCCGGCTACCGGCAGGTCATGCTGTCGGCGCGCGAGCTGGAGACGGCGATGCTGCCGCCCAACGCCCAAACCTGGGTGAACCTGCATGTGCTGTTCACGCACGGCAACGGCCTCGTGATGTCGCCGGTCACGGAGAAATCCACCGAGGGCCTGCCCTCCTTCTTTCTGCAGGACATTCCGCCCGTTGCCAGCGGCGGCCCGGCCATTCGCGAACCGCGCCTCTATTTCGGCCAGGGCAATCAGGACTACGTGATCGTGAAGGGCAGCGTGCCCGAGTTCGATTACCCCAAGGGCAAGGACAACGTCTACCTGGCATACAGCGGGCACGACGGTGTCGCCATCGGCGGACTGGCGCGGCGCAGCCTGTTCGCGTGGCAGCTTGCCGATATCAACATCCTGCTCACCGGCTACATCACCGATGAGAGCCGCGTCCTGCTCCACCGCAACATCCAGGACCGCGTGAGCACGATCGCCCCGTTCCTGACCCTCGACCATGACCCGTATCTTGTCGCGAGCGGCGGGCGCCTGTTCTGGATGCAGGACACCTACACCACCAGCCGCTGGTTCCCCTACGCCCAGCCGAGCAGCGGCGGCACCAATTACATCCGCAACGCCGTCAAGGTGGTGATCGACGCGTACAACGGCACGGTCGACTTCTATGTGAGCGACCCGGCCGATCCGATCCTGCAGACGTATCAGCGCATCTTTCCGAGCCTGTTCAAGCCGTTGGCGGCGATGCCGCAAGACCTGCAGCAGCACATCCGCTACCCGGAAGACCTGTTCCTGATCCAGGCGCAACGCTACCGCGCATATCACATGGAAGCACCGGAAGTCTTCTACAACCGTGAGGATCTCTGGCAGTTCCCGCGCGGGCTGGCCGGCATCGACGGCGGGGGCAGCGCTCCCACGACCATGATGACGCCGTACTACATGATCATGCGGCTGCCAGGCGAGCCCCGCGCCGAGTTCGTCCTCCTGCTGCCGATGGTGCCCAGCCAGCGGGAGAACATGATCGCCTGGCTGGCCGCGCGTTGCGACCCGCCCGACTACGGCAAGCTCATCCTCTACGCCTTCCCCAAGGACAAGCTGGTCTACGGGCCGTTCCAGATCGAGGCGCGCATCCAGCAGAACACCGAGATCTCGCAGCAGATCTCGCTGTGGAACCAGATGGGCTCGCGCGTGATCCGCGGCCATCTGCTGGTGGTGCCCATCGACAATTCGATCCTGTATATCTCCCCGCTGTACTTGCGCGCGGCGTCCGGGCAGTTGCCCGAGCTGAAGCGGGTGATCGCCGCCTATGGCGACCGCGTGGTGATGGAGGCGACCCTGGGCGAGGCGTTGGCCGCGCTCTTCAAGGAGACAGCCCCAGCGGCATCAGCGCCCGGAGGCGCATCGGACGCGCGCGCCCGTGACGCACTCGCCCACTACAACCGCGCCATCGAGCGCTTGAAGGCGGGGGATTGGAGCGGCTTCGGGGCGGAACTGGATGCGTTGCGGCCGCTGCTGGAGGCGCTTGGTGCAGGCAAGCCCGAGCAACAGAAATGACCCTCGAGCGCGATGCAGAGCGTGCCAGCTCAACCCGGGAGAGCGAGGCATCCGCTTGGGCGTGAACGAATGCGGCGGAAATGCGAAGCTGCGTACCCGCCTCAAGCGCCTGCGCAAATCGCAAACGCTCCACCCAAGGAAAAACGACCCGGCCGCGTATGCGACCAGGTCGTCAAATTTCGCCTTCACCGCTGTGCCATCCGGCAAGTCGAGCGAGACCTTAACTGAAGGCCGTTAGCCTCGAAGGGCGGGTCCTGGCATGACACCGTACTCCACACTCAGAAGTCGAACGATTCCAGCGTGGTATTCAGGCCATCACTGAAACTGATCACCAGCCCGCGCGTTCCGGACGCCGGCGCTCGCAGTGAAACGTTCGCCACCCCGCCCGTTGCACCCACTGCCACCGGCACCAAGCCAGTGTCTGTTTTCTGCCAGACACTGATCCACGGCCAGCGCGTGGCGTTCCAGGTGAGCGCGAGTGCGTCCGCGCCCAGGCGGTAGGTGCCCCACGGCTTGACCACCGCGTCCGACGGTACGGACATGGCGCGCAGCACGGCCGGCTTGGCCGCTTGCGCAGCCGTCTGCGTCGGCAACGCCACCAGCCCACGCAGCACGCGCACGGACTGAATGCCGTCCAGCGCGGGAATGGTCAACTTGAAGCTGGCGCTGGCCTGCTCTGCATCACCCACCTCCTGCAACTGCAGCGGATAGCGCAAGCGGCCCTGAGCCGTAGTGACTTCCATCACGTAGTCGCCATCGGCAGGCAGCGTGCTGGCAGCAAGCGCGACGGTATCTGGCGTGGACTTCATGCGGACCGGCGCTTGCAGCTTCACCTGCCCCGTTGCGCGAACCATCCTGCCGGCGAGGTAGAGAACGTCGACCGCGCTGGTGACCGGAGGCGCCTCCTGCGGCTGGAGGAATGCTGCCTTGGGCTTGGGCTTGGCGCTCAAGGGCAGGTTCTGCTCCAGGTAGTCGTAGGCGCCGCTATAGGTGTAGTCGGACACGGCGCCGGGAGTGCTGTAAGACATTACGTCGTGCCATTCGGTCGGTGCCACCAGCCGACGATTGCCAAGCGGATCGATCACCGAGGCCCATGCACCGCCGGCCCAGTTCCAAGGGCCCTCGAACACCTGCCCGGCAGAGCGCGAATACGGAAACGCCGCATCGTCCCAGCTGTGCAGACGACCGAAGTTGTGACCAACCTCATGCATCATCACGATCACCATTTCAGCATCCTTGCGGCCACTCCACAGGTGCGAGGCCACGGCTGCGCGTCCGGGCACCTGGCCCAGCCCGGTACAGCTGTCACACGGCATGACGCCGAAATAGAAATCGTAGTTCTGGGGATTGCTCGCGCTGCGCAGTGCGTCGACGGCGTCAATCCATGCGTTGCTGTCGTTTTTGGCCGGCCCGGCCAACGGCGGCTCCATCACGAAATCCACGTCCGACAGCGGGTAGAGGCCGCGCAGGCTGGCTTTGAACCAGTTGAGGTCCAAATCCACCTTGGCGCCCGAATCCGGCGCGATAGGCACCACGTGCATGCGAATGTAGGTCGCGCCCTTCAGCACGTCGGCTGACGGCGTGTAGGTGAAGCGCGTGACACCCTGCGGAAACTTCTGATCGTTGGCCGCCACATCCAGGCGGAAACCGGGCCCGATCCAAGCACCCGGCACCGTATAGGTATAGCTGCCCGCCAGATCGCTCTCCGCGACCGAGGCAGCACCGAGCGTGGCCGGGCCTTGCATGACGAAGGTCTGCGAGCCCAGCGCGGTGTTGGAGACCGTCAGACGCACCTGCGACGTGTAGACATCCGACGTACCGTTGGGCACCAGGCGCACACGCACCATCGTGTCGCGCCCCGGGGCAAAGCGCAGGTACTTGCTCGGCGTGGGCTGGCTGACCGAGATCAACTGGCTTTGATAGACCTGTACGTCCTGGAACGCCAGTGATGCCGCCATGGCCGAAACCACCAGGTTTCCGGCCGGGAAGCCGCGGCCCTTGGCATCGACCAGCACCACGGTACCGCTGGGCGCGCCCGATGGCACCACGAACTCCAGCCAGCTACCGTCAGGTGCGACGCCGACGGGCGCGGCCGAGATGTCGCCCAGCTTGATCTGTTTGACGCGCTGCAGGCGCGCGCCACTGAGGCGCACGTGCTGCCCCTCGCGTGCATTGCCCGGCTGCATGCTGGTCGGCACCGGCACCGCCTCCACCGTGACCGGCGTGGTCCAGGTCTGGCGGGCACCGTCTTCCCGACGCAGCGTGAGCGTGTTGCTGGCGTCGTCCGCCGCTTGCGTATTGGGCAGCGTGACCACCAGCCGATCGGCGGATTGGAACGACGCCGTCAGTTCCGTCTCACCCCAGTACACCCGCGTGGCCCGCGTCAGACCGACACCCTGCACCGTGATGGCGGTCCCAGGCACGCCCGTCAGCGGCGTGACCGATGCCACCTGAAGCGGCAAGGCGGTACCAGTCTGTCCGCCCCCCGTGCCATTGGCGGGTGACACCGCAGCGTTGGCGGCCGATGCGTCGTCACCGCCTCCGCCACACCCTTGCAGCCCCGACGTCAGCACTCCGACTGCCAGCGCACCACCAATCCATCGACCCTTCATATCCCGACTCTTCTTCATCGCCTATCTCCGTGGCTTGTTGAAAGAGCGGGCATTCTAGGCAGCAATCGGCGTCAAATTTCGTTGAAGGAATCTTCAGATTGCCGGCACCAGCGTTTGCGCTAAGCGCACAAAAAGAAACCGCCCCGAAGGGCTGGTGCTGTTCAGCTATTTCGCGAATCACCACGACTTGCGATCCTCGACAGCGAGCCTGAAGCGTTGCTGAATGATCAGCAGTCCCGCATCCCTATTGCATGTACCGCTCGTTGCCGATCAGGCCGATCTTCGTGGCGCCCATGCGCTGCGCGGAGGCGAGCACCGCGGCGACGCTCCGGTACGGTGCGAGCTTGTTCGGCAGCAGGTGAATCTCCGCCTGCACCGGCTGCGCCGCCACCTGGGAGAGTTTCACGTCGAGCGCGGCCGGGTTCACGACCGCGCCGTTCCACGAGACCGTGCCGTCGGAGCCGATATCGACCTGCACGACTTCGGGCTGCGTCAGTGGCGGCGGCGGGTTGCCGACCGGCAGATTCATCTTGACCGCGTGCGTCTGCATCGGAATCGTGATGATCAGCATGATCAGCAGTACCAGCATCAC
>CAJXMR010000030.1 GCA_913056305.1 uncultured Ralstonia sp. | reverse complement strand
CAATCACCGTGCGCTCGTAGCGCTCGACGCGCTCCTTGAGCGGCATGCTCTCTTCCGCACCGTCGGCCACCACCTGCGTGCGGCCGACGCCCAGCACCAGCCGATCCGCCGCGTTGCGCAGCTCGCGCACGTTGCCGGGCCAGCTCGACTGCATCAGCTCGTGGCGCTGCCGCTCGGCCAGCATCGGCAGCGGGCGCTGGTAGCGCACGGCGGCTTCCAGCAGGAAGTGCTCGAACAGCGGGATGATGTCCTCCCGGCGCTCACGCAGGGGCGGCAGGTCGATGGCGACCACGTTCAGGCGGTAGTACAGGTCACGCCGGAAGCCGCCGGCGTCGATCAGCGCTTCCATGTCGCCCTTGGCGGCGGCCACGATGCGCACGTCGATGCGCACCGAGGCGTTCGAGCCGAGCCGCTCCAGCATGCCCTCCTGCAGCACGCGCAGCAGCTTCACCTGCAGCGCGATCGGCATGCTCTCGATCTCGTCGAGGAACAGCGTGCCGCCCGAGGCGTGCTCCAGCTTGCCGATGCGCCGCTTGGCCGCGCCGGTGAAGGCGCCGGCCTCGTGGCCGAACATCTCGCTCTCGAAGATCTGCTCGGGCACCGCGCCGCAGTTGAGCGCGATGAACGGCTTGTCATGGCGCGGCGACAGCATGTGCAGGCTGCGTGCGACCAGCTCCTTGCCCGTTCCCGTTTCACCGTTGATGAGCACGGGCGCGTCGGTGGTGGCCACGTTCTCGATCAGCGCGCGCACCGCCCCCATGGCGGGCGAGCGGCCAATGATGCGGGTGCCCGCCGCCGGCCCGGCCAGCTCGCGGCGCAGCGCGCGGTTCTCCAGCTCCAGCGCGCGGCGCTCGACGGCGCGGCGCACGGTCTCGGTCAGGCGCTCGGCGGGGAACGGCTTCTCGATGAAGTCGAACGCGCCCTCGCGCATCGCCTGCACGGCCATGGTGATGTCGCCGTGGCCGGTCACCAGCACCACCGGAATGCCGGTGCCGAACGACTGGCAATGCGCCAGCACATCCAGGCCGCTCGCACCGGGCAGGCGCAGGTCGCTCACCACCACGCCGGGGAAGTTTGCATCGATCTTGCCGACAGCCTCTTCGGCGCTGCCGAAGGCCTGCACGTTGAAGCCGGCCAGCTCCAGGCTCTGCGCGGTGGCCTGGCGCACAGGCGGATCGTCTTCGATGAAGAGAACGTTCAAACCTTCGGACATGGGTCGTGTGGGTGTGAAAAACAGGTCAGGAGGTCGCGGCCGACGTCACCTCGGCGCGTACCAATGTCAGCGTGAACTGCGCGCCGCCGTCCGGCATGTTGATTGCCGACAGCGAGCCGCCAAAATCGCGCGCAATGCTGGTGGAGATTGCCAGCCCGAGGCCCAGCCCCTGGCCGATCTCCTTGGTGGTGAAGAATGGCTCGAACAGGTGCGGCATGGTGTCGGGCGGGATGCCAGGGCCATTGTCGCGCACGGCAATGCTCAACTGCTTCAGTGGCGATGGGACGCCTTCTGCGGGACCAACATCGATGTCGATGCGGCCGGGGCGCGCGGCGTCGTTGGCGCCGATGGCATCGAGCGCGTTGCCGATCAGGTTGATCAGCACCTGCTCGAGCTTCAGCTCATCGGCGCGGACGAGGGCCTCGGCTTCCGGCACGCGCCAGTGCAGCTCCAGCCGCACGTCGCCCAGGCGCGGGCGCAGCAGCGCCAGCGAATGGTCGAGCGCCACGCGCACCTGCACATCGCTGTGCTTGCGGCGCGAGCGCCCCGCAAACAGCTTGAGCTGCGCGGTGATCTTGCCCATGCGCTCGGTCAGGTCGGCAATGGCCTGCAGGTTGTCGGTAGCGGCGCCGTGCTGGCCGCGCTCCAGCAGGATGCGCGTGTTGTCGGAGAAGGTGCGCAGCGCGGCCAGCGGCTGGTTCAGCTCGTGCGTGATGCCGGCGGCCATCTGGCCGAGCGCGGCAAGCTTGCTGGCCTGCACGAGCTCGTCCTGCGTGGCGCGCAGTTCGGCCTCGGCGCGGGTGCGGTCGACGATCTCGTGCTGCAGCTGTTCGTTGGTGGCCATCAGGTCGGCCGTGCGGTCTTCGACGCGGCGCTCGAGCTGGTCATACGCTGTTTCGAGCATTCTGCGGCTGCGCAGCATCTCCATCAGGCGCAGGCGGCGCTGGCGCCAGTAGAACAGCAGCAGGCACGCGAACGCGAAAGCAAACGCCGCCGCCACGGTGGCGCTGCGCGCGGCGCTCATCACCGGGTCGACCGGTGTCAGGTACATCAGCTCCCAATCGGGTTCGATCAGCTCGCGCGACACCAGCAGGTAGCGCGTGGCGTTGATGCGGTCGCCCACCCGCACCAGTTGCGCCCCCTCGGGCAGACGGCCGACCAGCTTCAGGAAGGCCGGCACCTCGGGCCGCAGCGGCAGCGGCGTGATCTGCTTGCGGTAGTACTGACGGGTCGCTTCCAGGTGCGCGTTCAGTTCGGGCGTGATCGGCTCGACCGTGCGGTACTGCCACGCCGGCACCGACGACAGGAAGATCACGCCATGCTCGTCGGCCACCATCACCGGCTCGGAGGCATCGTGGCTGGCGCGGCCGAACCACTCGAGATTGAGCTTGACCACCGTCACGCCGATCACGCGGCCATCCTGCATGACCGGCTGCGAGATGTAGTAGCCCGGCTCCTCGCGCGTGATGCCGATGCCGTAGAAGCGCCCGACGTGCCCGGCTGCGGCTTGCTGGAAGTACGGGCGGAAGCGGTATTCGGCGCCGACGAAGCTGTCCGGCTGGTTGTAGTTGGAGGCGGCCAGCGCCTGCCCGCTCGGCGCGATCACATAGGTGGCGGTGGCGTGGGCGCGGTCGTTGACTTCGAGCAGGTAGCGGTTGGCACGGGCGACGTTCTCGGGCGTCGGGTTGGCCAGCAGGTCGTGGATAAACGGATGCAGCGCGATCAGCGCGGGCAGGTATTCGTAGCGGTCGAGCGTGCTCTTGAGGTTGGCGGCGTAGCGGTCGACGCGGCCGCCGGCGGCCTGCTGCGCCTGCGAGAGCCCGCGGTTCCACGTCACCACGAAGGTGGCCGCGCACACGAGCGTCATCAGCGCCACCAGCCCGGCCGCCACCAGCCACCAGAACCCGCGTCGCGAGCTGGAAGCGCCGGTGAAGGAGAAATCGGGATCGGACATCGGCAGGGGGTGGGCGGAAGCAGCAGTCGCCCTGCCTTCCGCAGCCGTGCCCGCCGTCAGCATGTCGCCGATGCGCATCGCAGGGTGCTTCCCAAAAAAGAAGCGGGGCCGTCTGGAAGGACAGGCCCCGCAATCATACGCTTTCAAGCGGCGGCGCCCGAAGGCGCCTGCCCGTGTTGCCCGATCAGGCCGCCGGGGTCGCCGGCACGCTTTCGCTGCGGTTGCCCGACATCACGCGGGCCAGCTTGGTGCGGTCCAGTTCGCGTTCCCACGCGGAGATCACCACGCAGGCCACGCCGTTGCCGGTGATGTTGGTCAGCGCGCGGCACTCGCTCATGAAGCGGTCGATCCCGAGGATCAGCACCATGCCTGCCACCGGGATGTCCGGCACCACGGCCAGCGTCGCGGCCAGCGTGATGAAGCCCGCGCCGGTGATGCCCGAGGCGCCCTTGGAGGTCAGCATCGCCACCGCCAGGATGGTCAACTGCTGGGTCCAGGTCAGCTCGATGTTCAGCGCCTGCGAGATGAAGATCACCGCCATCGTCATGTAGATGTTGGTGCCGTCCAGGTTGAACGAGTAACCGGTCGGGACCACCAGGCCCACCACCGACTTCGAGCAGCCCAGCTTTTCCATCTTTTCCATCAGGTGCGGCAGCGCCGATTCCGACGAGCTGGTGCCCAGCACGATCAGCAGCTCTTCCTTGATGTACGCCACGAAGCGGAAGATGTTGAAGCCCGTCAGGCGCGCGATGATGCCCAGCACCACCACCACGAAGATGATGGCGGTCAGGTAGAACGTGCCGATCAGCTTGAGCAGCGGCACCAGCGACACCACGCCGTACTTGCCAATGGTGAAGGCCATCGCGCCAAACGCGCCGATCGGCGCCACGCGCGTGATGATGTGCACGATGCGGAAGAACACGTGGGCGATCTGGTCGATGAAGTCCGTCACCATCTGCGCACGCTCACCCATCGCCGACAGCGCCGCGCCAAACAGCAGTGCGATCAGCAGGATCTGCAGGATGTCGCCCTTGGCAAAGGCATCCACCACCGTGCTCGGAATGATGTTGAGCAAGAACTCGACCGTGCTGGCCGACTGTGCCTTGGTGGCGTACTGCGCCACGGCCTTGGCGTCGATGGTGTGAACGTCGACGTTAAAGCCCGCACCCGGGTTGAAGATGTGGCCGGCCGCCAGGCCGATCACCAGCGCGAAGGTCGACACCACCTCGAAGTAGAGCAGCGCCTTGCCACCCACGCGGCCCACCTTCTTCATGTCGCGCATGCCGGCGATGCCGGTCACCACGGTACAGAAAATGATCGGGCCGATCACCATCTTGATCAGTTGGATGAAACCATCGCCCAACGGCTTCATCTTGGTCGCCAGTTCAGGCGAGTAATGGCCCAGCAACACGCCAAGCACGATGGCAGTCAACACCTGCACGTACAGGATCTTGTAGAACGGTTTTTTCATGTCTTCCTCGAGTGTCACAGACCGGCCGTGCGCTCACCTGCTCGCCCGGTCCGACCCGCCCTGATGTGGTCTCTCTCCTGCCGCGATCCGTCGGTTGTTCCGGCGTTTCCCGCGGCAGGGCGTTCTTTATCGCAAGGGCTGTGCCAGTCCTCCACCCCCGTGCCGGCAACCCGCCAGCCCTTGTGCCAGCTTGGTGTGACTACGATGGCACCCGGCCTGACCGTCGTCAATCCCGGAATCCGCGCAGGCGGGCCGTCCGAAACTCCGGAAAACGTGCTGCAGCGCAACACCGCGCGCCTTCAGCCGGTCGAAGGAGGGGGCCGCCCCACTGGCGGACCGTATAATGCCGGCTCGTTACGCATTTCCACAGTGGGCGCGACGCCGTAGTGCCTCGCGTCCGATCCAGCGCCCATCCATGAGCAGCCACTACCAGCATCACGTTTTCTTCTGCCTCAACGAGCGCGAGGACGGCTCCCGCTGCTGCGCCGATTTCGGCGCCAAGGCCATGCAGGAGTACGCCAAGAAGCGCTGCAAGGAACTCGGCATCAACGGCGAAGGCCGCGTGCGCATCAACAAGGCCGGCTGCCTGGACCGCTGCGAACTCGGCCCGGTGCTGGTGGTCTACCCCGAGGCCGTCTGGTACACCTTCGTCGACCAGCACGACATCGACGAGATCATCCAGAGCCATCTGATCGAAGGCAAACCGGTCGAGCGCCTGATGGTCGATCGCCCTGCCGCCTGAATCGCCTGAGCCTGACCGCATCCGCTTTGCCATGAACGTGCATACCGAAGAACGCCTGATCCCCGGCCCGGTCGGGCAGATCGACATCTCGATCGACCTTCCGGACGGCGCGCCGCGCGGCCTGGCGCTGGTCGGCCATCCGCATCCGCTGTTTGGCGGCACCAAGGACAACAAGGTCGCGCAGACCTTGGCACGCACCTTCGTCGGCCTCGGCTACGCAACGGTGCGCCTGAACTTTCGCGGCGTCGGCAAGACCGAAGGCACACACGACAACGGCATCGGCGAGCAGGACGACGTGCTGGCCGTGCTCGACTGGATGCGCACGCAAACCGAATGGTCGGCCGATGTCGCCACGCTGCCGCTGGCGCTGGGCGGCTTCTCGTTCGGCAGCTTCGTCATCTCGCAGGTGGCGCGCCGCCTGGCCGAGGCCGGCACGCCCGCCGAGCGCCTGGCGCTGGTCGGCACCGCCACCTCGCGCTGGGACGTGGCCCCGGTGCCCGCCGACACCATCATCATCCACGGCGAGCAGGACGACACCGTGCCGCTCATCGACGTGCTCAACTGGGCGCGCCCGCAGGAATTGCCGGTCATCGTCATTCCCGGCGCGGACCACTTCTTCCACCGCAAGCTGCACCTGATCAAGCAGCTGATTACCGGCGCCTGGGCGCCACGGCCGTAACCCTTTTGTTTTCCCGGACGCTGGGTCCCCCCGGCCGCAGCGTCGTTGAACCCCAAGCAGATTCGCAGGACCCGCCATGCAGACCCGTTTCACGCCTTTCGCCTTCCACTCCGCCGCCATCGCCGTCGTGACCACCGCCGTGCTTGCCACGGCAACGCAAGCCGTGGCGCAGCCCGTGCCCGCCCCGCAAGTGGCCGCACGCGCCTGGATGCTGACCGACGTAACCAGCGGCCAGGTGCTGGGCGGCGGCAACATGGACGAGCGCATCGAGCCCGCCTCGCTCACCAAGCTGATGACGGCCTACCTCGTCTTCGAGGCCGTGCGCGACGGCAAGCTCAAGTACGACCAGATGATCACGCCCACCGAGAGCGTGCGCACCGTCAAGACCGACGAATCGCGCATGTTCCTGCAGCCGGGCAGGCCGGCTTCGGTGCGCGAGATGGCACAGGGCCTGATCGTGCAATCCGGCAACGACGCGGCGCTGGTACTGGCCGAGGCCGTGGGCGGCACCGAGACGAATTTCGTCATGCTGATGAACCGCGAGGCCGAGCGCCTGGGCAT
This sequence comes from uncultured Ralstonia sp., assembly GCA_913056305.1. Classification (GTDB taxonomy): domain Bacteria; phylum Pseudomonadota; class Gammaproteobacteria; order Burkholderiales; family Burkholderiaceae; genus Ralstonia. The sequence continues at coordinate 29,410 of CAJXMR010000030.1, read as the reverse complement.
GAAGAACACGCACTTCATGAACGCGGCCGGCCTGCCCGACCCGAACCACTACACCACGGCACGCGATCTCTCGATCCTGACGGCGGCGCTGATCAAGGATTTCCCGCAGGACTACAAGTTCTATTCGCAGAAGGAATTCACCTATAACAACATCAAGCAGCCGAACCGCAACCGCCTGCTGTGGCTGGACCCGACCGTCGACGGCGGCAAGACCGGCCACACCAAGTCGGCCGGCTACTGCCTGGTGACCTCGGCCAACCGGCCGCTGCCGGATGTGCCGGGCGCCAACCGCCGCCTGCTGTCGGTGATCATCGGCACCAAGAGCGACCAGGTCCGCACGCAGGAGAGCCTGAAGGTCCTCAACTACGGCTACCAGTTCTTCGACACGCTGCGCCTGTACGACGCTCAGCAAGTGCTGCAGACGCCAGACGTGTACAAGGGCCAGGCCAAGACCGTGAAGCTCGGCGTGGTGGATGCGAAGTGGATCACCGTGCCCAAGGGCATGGGCGGGCGCCTGAAGCCGGTGCTCGAGCGCCGCGACCCGCTGCTCGCCCCGATCACGCAAGGCCAGCCGCTGGGTACCGTCAAGGTGATGGACGGCGCGACGGTGGTGCAGGAATTCCCGGTGGTGGCGCTCGAAGCCGTGCCCGAAGCCGGCTTCATCGGCCGCACGATCGACTCGGTCAAGTTGTGGTTCAAGAAGAAGTAAGCGACAGGTAGGGAACGCTCATGGACACCTCCAACAAGACCCCAACCGGCATTGCGCCCGACGATTCGCTGATCGAATATCCAAGCGACTTCCCCATCAAGGTGATGGGGAAGATGCAGGACCACTTTGCCGAGGCCATCGTCGAGGTGGTGCGGCAGTTCGATCCGGAGTTCCACGCGGGGCGCATGGAAATGCGCCCGTCCTCGGGCGGCAACTACCTCGGCCTGACGGTGATCGTGCGTGCGACCAGCCGTGCACAGCTCGATGCGCTGTACCAGGCGCTAACGTCGCACCCGATGGTCAAGGTGGTGCTGTAAAGCCGCTCGCCTAAGGAAGAACGCCCCGGTCATGCCGGGGCGTTTTTCATTCCATCTGCATCTCCGGCGGCGCCATGCGGAAGCCGCGCGTGAGATAGCCGAGATACAACAGCCCCAGCACGAACCAGCAGCCGCCCAGGATCAGCGCGTGCCGGTCCAGACTGCACATCAGCCACACGTCGCCCACCGCGCCCAGCAGCGGAAACAGCACACCCGGAATCACGTGCGAACGCACACCCTGCGCGCGTGCCAGCCAATGCTGGCGGATCACCGCCAGGTTGACCGCCGTGAACGCCAGGAACGCACCAAAGTTGATGAACGACGTGGAGGTCGCCACATCCAGTTCCAACGCAAGCAGACCGATCACGCCCGCCAGCACGATGTTCAATGCCGGCGTGCGAAAGCGCGCGTGGATGAAACCAAACACACGACGCGGCAGCACCTCATCACGCCCCATCGCATACAGCAACCGGCCGACGCTGGCCTGCGCCGAGATGCCCGAGGCGAACTGCGCCAGGATCAACCCCGCCAGAAACAGCATCACGAACACATCGCCACCAATGGTCTTGGCGATCTCGAACGCCGCGGCATCGACGTTGGCGAACGCCATGCTCGGGTGCGCGATCTGCGTGAAGTACGCCGCCAGCACGAACACGCCGCCGCCCACCAGCGCCACCAGCACGATGGCGCGCGGGATGGTCTTGCGCGGCTCGATGGCCTCTTCGGTGAGCGTGGAGACGGCATCGAAGCCGAGGTACGAGTACGCCGCGATGGCCGCGCCGCTCATGGTCACGGCAAACGGCACGTCGGCGTTGAAAAATGGCGCGACCGACCACAGCCCGCCGGGCCCCTGCGCCGCCAGCACGTAGCGCACGCACAGCGCGATGAACGCCGCCACGATCACGAACTGCACGATCATCAGCACGATGTTGAAACGGCTCGCCAGCTGGATGCCGACCACGTTGATGATGGTGGTCAGCACGATAAAGCCGAGCACCCAGCTCCACGCCGGCACGCCCGGGAAGGCGCTCGTCAGATAGGCCGCGCCGATCAGCCAGATCACCATCGGCAGGAACAGGTAGTCCAGCAGCACCGCCCAGCCCACCACGAAGCCCACGTGCGCGTTGAACGCCCGCCGCGTGTAGGCATACGCCGAACCGGCCACCGGAAAGATGCCGGCCAGCCGCCCGTAGCTCATGGCGGTGAAGATGACGGCGCCGAGCGCCAGCAGATACGCCAGCGCCACCGTGCCATGACTGGCCGTGGCGAGCACGCCGTAGGTGCCATAGACGATCATCGGCGCCATGTAGGCCAGGCCAAACAGTAGGACCGACGGCAGGCCGAGCGTGCGCCTGAGCTGCGCCGCCTCGGGCGCGGTGGGTGCGGACATGATGTCTCCAGATCGGCCGCTTGGCGGCCTTGTGTTCTAGGTGGGGGGGCGCGGCGTCAGGCGATCAGCCAGCGCCGCTCATGGGGATAGGTCAACTCGGCGGCGGCAGCTTCGCGGCCGTGATGGGCGATGCGGCGGTCGTCGAGGTAACGGTAGTGAGCGCGGCTGGCGGCCAGGCGCGACAGGTCCAGCGTGGCGTAGAGGATCTCCGGCTCGCTGCCGGCCTGCGCAACGACCTCGCCGAACGGGTCGACGATGGCGCTCTCGCCGGGGAAGCGCGTACCGTCAGTGCTCGTGCCGCAGCGATTGGCCATCACGGCGAGGACCTGGTTCTCCATCGCGCGGGCGGCGATGGCGCGGCGGTGCACGGGCCCATACGGGTCCATGTTGCCGTTGGTGACGATGAGCAGATCGGCGCCCAGGCTGGCCAGCGTGCGCGCCCCCTCCGGGAACTCGATGTCGTAGCAGATCAGGAGACCGACCCGCAGGCCATGCCACGGCGCGGTCGCCAGGAAGGTGCCGCCGTCGAACACGCCCACGTCGGACGCCCACAGATGCGTCTTGCGATAGTGCAGCGCCAGGCCATTGGGCGTGAGCAGCACGCTGGCGTTGTAGAAGCGGCCGTCGTCGTGCTCGGCAAAGCCGATCGCCACCGACACGTCGCGGGTGCGCGCCGCCTGGGCGATGGCGCGGATGGCCGGACCGTCGATCGGCTGCGAGACGACGGCGCGGTTCTCGGGCGTGGGAAAACCCGACAGCATGGTTTCGGGAAACACCACCAGGTCGGTGCCTGGCCGGAGGGTGTCGAGCGTGGACAGCACGCGGGTGAGATTGGCGTCGACGGCCGCGTCGTCGATGGGCAGTTGGGCTACCGCAACCTGCATGGGGGCGCTCCTTGAAAAGGACGGAACCGAGCCCCTCGCTCAATGAAAATTGACGTTATAAAACAGGGAGTTAGTAGACTCGGCGAACTTGCACTGTAGCGCCCCGTGGTGCACGAACCTACGGCCAATCCCGTATTTCTGCTGGAGCCAATGTCACGTTAGTTGACGCCTCACCCCTTTGCCACGTGACCCAGGCAGACGGTGTTGTCGTGCATCAGCCGCTCCAGCTTGAGCTTGAACGCCGCGATCTCCGGCAGCAGCCACGCGCGGAAGGCCTGCATCTTGGGCGTCTGCAGCGCGCCGTGCGGACATACGAAGTAGTAGTTCCACGGGCATGGGATCACCGCTTCGAACAGGCGCACCACGCGGCCGGCCATCAGGTCGTTGAAGGCCAGCGTCGGGCGGATCAGCGCGATGCCCTGCCCCGCCGCCGCGGCCTGCAGCAGCAGCGACGAATCCTGGAACATCAGGCCCGCGCGCGGTTCGACAAACCCTTCCAGGCCGGCTTCATCGAACCACGGCTTCCACGTCTCGCCTTCGCTGCGCAGCAGGGTCATGCCGGCCATCTCGGCCAGCGTGCGCGGCAGGCGCCCGCCGTTGAACGACGGGCTGCAGATCGGGAAGAACACGTCGTCGAGCAGCTTTTCCACATAGAGGCCCGGATAGTTGCCCGAGCCCATGCGCAGCGCCACGTCCACCTCTTCGCGCGCGAAGTCGACCAGCGCGGGGCTGGAGAACAGCTCCACCTCCAGCTCCGGATGGCGCTCGATGAAGGTACCGATGTGCGGCGTAAGCCAGCGCGCCGCGAACGACGGCATGGTGCTGATGGTCAGGCGGTTGTCGCGGTTGCCGGCGCGCAGGTGATGCGTGGCCTGGGCGATCTGGTCGAGCGCGTCGCGCACGCGGTCGGCGTAGGTGCGCCCGGCATGGGTGAGCACGACGCGCTTGCCGCGCCGCTCGAACAGCGGCACGCCCAGCTCCTCTTCCAATGTGCGCATCTGGTGGCTGACCGCGCCGTGGGTGACGAACAGTTCCGTCGCCGCGCGCGAAAAACTCTCATAGCGCGCAGCCGCCTCGAACACCCGCAGTGCGCCCAGCGACGGCAAACGCATCGGTTCCCGGATTTCCGACATGGTTTCGCTCCTGGCCCTCGTCTGTTCTATGTGAGCCTGACTATCAAAGACACCAATATATATCGTTTGTACCTAGGCAACCACAGGCCTAGACTTCCTTCCACGGCAGGCCCCATCCCGATGCCGTGAAGGAGCCGAACATGAAAGCTGTCCTCACAAAAATTGTATTCACCCTGCAACCCGGCGAAGTGGTCGCCCTACGCATGCCGGCGAACCAGAACCTGCGCGTTGAAGAGGCCTATGGCCGTGACGTGTGGATCACCCACGAGAACAAAGCCGGCGATGAGTGGTTGCACGCTGGCGGTAGCGTGGCCGTCAAGCGCGGCGAGGAAATCGTGGTCTCGGTCGACCCGAAAGCCACCGGCCCGGTCTCGCTGGCCATCGAGGCCCTCGACGGTCATATGCCGCGCAAACCGCTGCACATGGCGAACGGCTGGCGCCATATGCTCGCCGCGCTCGGCTGGAACGAGCACGCCGACACGCCCGTCGTGGCCGCCTGAATTGGCCACCTGAGCCACCGAACCTGTTTCAGCATCCTTTCGTGGCACGTGCCACGAAAGCCCGATGCCGGCGCGATGCCTCCCATCGCACCGGCATCGTTTTTTTGGGGCCGACCCTGACGGCAAGTCGGGCAAGCGCGGCCAACGCCGCCGCCGGCCCTGCGCTACACTCGCGGGCATGATTCCGATTGACATCGTCGAGCGCGGTTTGCAGGACTACGCAACCTGCTTCGACGCCATGCAGGCCTTCACCGCCCAGCGCGGTCCCGACACCCCCGACACGATCTGGCTGGTCGAGCACCCGCCGGTGTTCACGCTCGGGCTGGCCGGCGATCCGGCCCATCTGTTGGCGCCCGGCAACATCCCGCTGGTGAAAGTCGACCGTGGCGGACAGATCACTTACCACGGCCCCGGCCAAGTCGTCGCCTACCTCTTGCTCGATCTACGCCGGCGCGGGCTGTTCGTGAAGGCCCTGGTCGACGCCATCGAGGCGGCCGTCATCGAGACGCTCGCCACGTATAATGTCGCCTCCGAACGCAAGGCTGGCGCCCCCGGCATCTACCTGTCGAGCGGGCCGCAGGGTGGGCCACATGCTGGCGCCAAGATCGCCGCGCTGGGGCTGAAGATCCGCAACGGCTGCAGCTACCACGGCGTGAGCCTGAACCTGGCGATGGACCTGTCGCCCTTCACGCAGATCAACCCGTGTGGCTATGCCGGCCTGGAAACCGTCGACATGGTGACCGCCGGTGCCCGCGATGCGACCGGGCGCGAGGTCGACGCCAGCGACTGGCAACGACTCTCGCGCGAACTGGCCGATGCGCTGGTCGCCCAATTGCAGCAACGCGCGCAAGCGCAACCCGCCGTAGCCGCTTTCCGCTAGCAGCCGGCACGCAGTACCGAATGCACGTGCCACAAGCCGTGCGGAGAACACGATGACCGATTCCGCCACCGGCGCCGCAGAAAACGCCGCCTCGTCGAACGAACCGTACGACGCCACCCGCAAGCAGAAGTCGCTCGACAAGACCGCGCGCATCCCCATCAAGATCGTGCCGGCCGAGAAGCTCAAGAAGCCGGACTGGATCCGCGTGCGTGCCGCCACCGGCAACTCGCGCTTCTACGAGATCAAGGACATCCTGCGCGCCAACAATCTCGTGACGGTGTGCGAAGAGGCGAGCTGCCCGAACATCGGCGAGTGCTTCGGCAAGGGCACGGCCACCTTCATGATCATGGGCGACAAGTGCACGCGCCGCTGCCCGTTCTGCGACGTCGGCCACGGCCGCCCGGACCCGCTCGATGTGAACGAGCCGGAAAACCTGGCCAAGACCATCGCCCAGCTCAAGCTCAACTACGTCGTCATCACCAGCGTCGACCGCGATGACCTGCGTGACGGCGGTGCCCAGCATTACGTCGATTGCATCTCGCGCACGCGCGCGCTGTCGCCGGCCACCCGCATCGAGGTGCTGGTGCCGGACTTCCGCGGCCGCCTGGAGAAGGCGCTGGACATCCTCCAGGAATGCCCGCCGGACGTGATGAACCACAACCTGGAAACGGTGCCGCGCCTGTACAAGCAGGCTCGCCCGGGCGCCGACTATGCGCACTCGCTCAAGCTGCTCAAGGACTTCAAGGCCCGCAACCCGAACACCCCGACCAAGTCCGGCCTGATGGTCGGCCTGGGCGAGACGGACGAGGAGATCCTGGAAGTCATGCGCGACATGCGCGAGCACGACATCGACATGCTGACCATCGGCCAATACCTGGCGCCGTCGGGCCACCACCTGCCGGTGCTGCGCTACGTGCACCCGGACACCTTCAAGATGTTCGAGGAGAAGGCCTACGAGATGGGCTTCACGCACGCCGCCGTGGGTGCCATGGTGCGCAGCTCGTACCACGCCGATCAACAGGCGCACGAAGCCGGCGTCGTCTGATCAGCGCTAAGCGCAAACAAAAAGGGCCTTGGGTTACACCCCAAGGCCCTTTTGCTCTGGTGCGGCGGAATCAGGCGCGCGAAGCGGCGTTCGGATAGCTCACGTCACCATTCCACGACAGGTAGCCGTAGGTATCGGCTTGGCGATCGGCGCCTTGGGTGTACGGATCGAAGCGGTCGCCGACACGGGCCAGATAGCCGTAGGTATCGGCTTGGCGATCGGTGCCCTGGGTGTACGGATCAAAGCGGTCGTTCTTCCACGACAGGTAGCCGTAGGTGTCGGCCTGACGGTCGGTGCCTTGGGTGTACGGATCGAAGCGGTCGTTCTTCCACGACAGATAGCCGTAGGTGTCGGCTTGGCGATCCGCGCCTTGCGTGTACGGATCGAACTTGGCGGCAGCGCCGTCGGTGTACGGATCGGCCTTGCCGACAGCACCTTGCGTATAGACGTCGAACTTGGCGGCGCCCTGGGTGTACGGGTCAGCCTTGGCGACGGCGCCTTGTGTGTACGGATCGGCGCTGCCCTGCACGGCGGCGGCGGCCGGTTGGGCCGACAGCAGCGTGGCGGAGGCAGACAGGGTGGCCACCAGGGCCAGCAGGGTACGACGGGAGAAAGCGGTTGCGAGACGGGTGTTCATGATCGGCTCCTTGTGCCTGGGTGTTCGGGTGCGCTCATGTTCTTGCGCTTGAAGGCAGAATAGATCGTTGCCCTTGCCGGATAAATGTGACATCGAAGAAAAGACTGTTCATCCGACGCCAACAATGTGCGACGCCGCATATTGGCGCGGCGAAGGCATCGCATCCTCGTGTTGTCATGGTCAGGCGGCATGCTGCAACGCATGGCTGCGGAGCACTGACGCCCGCAGGCCGGAACAAGGCCATTGATGGCGCACGATCGCTTTCTCTACCAGGGCTACCACGTGGCGTGCTCAGCCGAGCGCGCGTCCGGACGCGGAATCGTGGTCACGTATCAGGTGATGCATCCGGCGCAGACCGTCGCCGCGCGGGCGGGCGGTCCGGCGTTTCGCGAGTCATTTGTGGCGGGGAACATGGCGTCATTGGCCGATGCGCTCGAGCAGGGCCGAGCCCGGGCGCGGGCGCTGGTCCTGGCCCTGCTGCGCCATCCGGATACGTTCGCCCGGACAGTCTGACGGCCATCGCGCCCCGCCCCGTTCAGACCGTCACGACGATCTTGCCGAACTGCTGGTTGGATTCCAGATAGCGGTGCGCATCAACGATCTGCTCGAGCGGGAAGATGCGGTCGATCACCGGCTTGAGCGCACCGGAGGCCAAACCGTCGAGAATGAAGCGCTTGGCCGCCGCCAGCTTGGCAGGATCCCGCACCACCAGCTTGTACTGATAGCCGTGCACGCTCAGCATCTTGCCCAGCACCGGGAAGACCGGGTACGCGGCAGGCCCGCTGCTCAATGCGCCGTACTCGATGAGGATGCCGTCGTGCGCCAGCGCCTCGGCCAGTTGCTGCACGAGCGGGCCGGCGATGGGGTCGAATGCCACGCGCGCGCCCTTGCCTGCGGTGATGTCCCGCACGCGGGCGACCAGGTCTTCGTCCTGCGTGACGATCACGTGATCCGCGCCGGCCTCGCGCAGCGCCTGCGCCTTGTCGCTGGTGCGCGTGGTGGCAATGGCGGTGGCGCCCAACATCCGCGCAACCTGGATCGCCGCCAGGCCCACGCTGCTCGATGCGGCGGTGATGATGACCGCATCGCCCCGCTGCAGCTTGGCGAGGTCGATCAGTGCGCCCCACACCGTCACATACTGCATCCATAGCGCCGCCGCCTCGGTCCAGCCCAGCGACGCCGGGTGCTTGACCACCACCTCGGCTGGCACCGTCGCCACTTCGCCGTACATGCCCCAGCGCGTGATCGACAGCGGCGGCACCACGCTCACCGCATCGCCGATGGCAAAGCCGGTCACGCCCTCGCCGATGGCGCTGACGACGCCCGCTGCCTCATAGCCCAGCCGCGCCGGAAACGGGGTGGCCTCGACATACAGCCCCGAGCGGAACATCGATTCGGCCCGGTTCAGGCCCAGCGCCTTGACCCGCAGCGTGATTTCGCCGGGCCCGGGCGGGGCAACCTCGATCTCGTCGAAGCGCAGCACTTCGGGGCCGCCGTTCTGGTGGATGCGTACAACGCGCGCCATGGTGGTTCTCCGTAAGGGAATGAAGGAACCACGACTATATTTAGCGCCAATCTGAAGATAAATCGTGCTATCAATCCATGTATTGGAACGATTAGTTTCTAATCATGGATCGACTCACGAGCATGGCGGTCTTTGTCAAAGCCGCCGAAACGGGTTCGTTCGCCGCGGCCGGGGCGGCGCTGAGCCTGTCGTCGCAGATGGTCGGCAAGCACGTGCGGTTTCTGGAGGCGCACTACGGCATGCGGCTGATCAACCGCACCACGCGCCGCCAGAGCCTGACCGAGGCCGGCCGTGCCTTCTACGAGCGCAGTCGCGCGGTGCTGGCCGAAGCCGAAGCGGTCGACGCGCTCGCCGCCAACCTGCAGGCCGCACCGCGCGGCACGCTGCGCGTCAACGCGCCGATCAGCTTTGGCGTGCATTGCCTGGTGCCGATGCTGGCGTCGTACCTGCGGGCCTACCCCGAGGTGCAGGTCGAGCTGACGCTGTCCGACCGCATCGTCGACCTGGTCGACGAAGGCTATGACGCGGTGATCCGCATCGCCCCACTGGCGGACTCGGGCCTGATCGCGCGAAAGCTCATGCCGTATCGGCTGGTGGTCTGCGCCTCGCCCGCGTATCTGGCCGCGCACGGCACGCCCATGCACCCCGCTGATCTGGAAGGCCACGAATGCCTGGGCTTCGCCTACTGGGCGCAGCCGACGGCACTCAATTGGGAGTTCGAGCGCGCACAAGAGCGGCACACGGTGCGGGTCAAAAGCCGCTTCTCGATCAACAATGGCGCGGGGTTGCGCATGGCGGCGCTCGAAGGGCTGGGGATCATCCTGCAGCCGCTTGAGCTGGTGCAGGACGACCTAGCCACCGGCCGGCTGGTCCAGCTGCTGTCGGACTACGACCCGCCGTCCCTGCCGATCCACCTGCTGTACTCCCCCGACCGGCGGCCGACGCCCAAGCTGCGCAGCTTCGTCGATCACGTTGTCGCCGCGTTCAGCACGTAACGCGGGCACAAAAAAACCGCGCACGGTGGCGCGGTCGTTGCGGCAAGCCTCGGGCTCAATGCTGCGCCGGCTGCCCCGGGCGCGGCCCGCCCAGGTTATCCACCACCTGCCGCCCCGCCTGCTTGTTGCGCCACCAGCCGATCAGCGTGAGCCCGAGCCAGAAGCACTGCGTCAGGAACGACGCCAGGTTGAACGCGCCCATCAGCGAGATCAGGATGCAGGCAGGTCCGAGCAGGTTGAGGCGGACGGCAAACGCGCCGGTCGGCGGCTTGTGCAGGACCTGCACGCCAAAGTGCGCGGAAACATAAGCGGCGACGCCGACCAGACCGACAACGTCGGTAAAACCCAGGGAGGCCATGGTGTGTTGCTCTCAGAGCGAAGGTTGTGGGGAAAGGGGGGAAGGAAACACGCCGCCGCCCGCCGCTCAGTACGTCGCCGTCAGCTTGAGCACGACCGTGCGCCGGCCGAGCGTCATGTGGTCGGCGCCGTTGCGCACCGAAGGCAGGTTGGCGTAAGCGGGCGCGTCCGCGCCGGTGAAGGCGGCGGACAGCGTCAGGTGCTTGTTGATCGGCCGCGACAGCTCGACGCGGTAGTCGGTGAAGCCGAATGCGCTGTGGTGGCGCACGTGCTCGTGGCCGATGTGCAGGCCGAGCGCGAAGTCATTGGGCAGCGGCACGGCCCAGTTGGCCTCGGCGTAGGTCGAGCCACGGCTGCCTTGGTCGATACCATCGGCCAGCGAATTGCCGTCGAAGCCGAAGTAGTTGGAGAGCGACGTCCACAGCTTGACCGACACGCCGCGCCAGCCCGCACCGGCCATCCATTCGGTATAGCCGTAGCCGGTGGCCGGGCCGCCACCGATGGCCTTGTCGTAGCGCGCGCCAGGGTACCAGTAGCGATACAGGCCGGTGGTCAGCTCGATGTCGTGCGCGACGGTGGTGGCGTAGCCGAGGTAGGTATCGATCTCCGCATGGCCGCCGGCGATGACGTGGTCGCTCACCTGCGAGCCCCACACGCCAGCATAGAAGCCGCTTGGTGCCGCATAGTCGAGGCCAGCCTGCACGGCAGGATGGCCCCACGTCTGGCGCAGGCCGCGCGACACGTATTGCGAGACGACGGATGCGTTGGCCGACCAGCGCTTCTCGTCGCTGGCCGGCAGCTCGCCCGCGCACACGGGCAGCGCTGCGGCACACGCCGCCACCCCGCCCAGCATCGTCGCAGCCCTGCGCCAGCGCATTACGGCGTCACCAGTTCGTCGGCGATCAGTGCCTTGGCCGGCGCCTGCAGCGGCGACTTGCCGGCCACGTAGAACGCCGCATCGGAGCGCGCGAGCGGCGCCACGCCGCGCATGCGGTCGGCGATCTTCTCCGCGATCATGATGGTCGGCGCGTTCAGGTTGCCGGTGACGATGCGCGGCATGATCGACGCATCGACCACGCGCAGGCCTTCGAGCCCGTGCACGCGGCCCTCGTTGTCGACCACGGCCATCGGGTCATCGGCCGTGCCCATCTTGCAGGTGCACGACGGGTGCAGCGCGGTCTCGGCGTGGCTGCGCACGAAGGCGTCGATCTCGGCATCGGTCTGTACGTTCGGGCCGGGGCTGATCTCGCGGCCACGGTACGCGTCGAACGCGCGCTGCGCGATGATGTCGCGCGTGATGCGCACGCCGGCGCGGAACTCGCGCCAATCCACGTCGTGCGCCATGTAGTTGAAGAGGATGCGCGGCTTGTCGCGTGGGTCGCGCGAGGCGAGCTTGACGTGGCCGGTGGACGGCGAGCGCATCGACCCGACGTGGCACTGGAAGCCGTGCATGCGTACCGGGTTGCTGCCGTCATAGTTCACGGCCAGCGGCAGGAAGTGGTACTGGATGTTCGGCCACTCGACGCTGTCGTCGGTGCGGATGAAGCCACCCGCCTCAAAGTGGTTGCTGGCGCCGGGGCCGGTGCCGTTCCAGTACCACTCCGCCGCGACCTTCGGCTTGTTGTACCAAAGCGTGGCCGGGTAGATCGACACCGGCCGGATGCACTCGTACTGGATGTACATCTCCAAGTGGTCCTGCAGGTTCTCGCCCACGCCCGGCAGGTGCGCGACCGAGTGGATACCGAGCGCGCGCAGCTCATCGGCATTGCCCACACCCGAGCGCATCAGCAGCTGCGGTGAGGCGATCGCCCCGCTGCTGACGATCACCTCGCGGCGCGCGCGCCAGGTGTGGCGCTCGCCGTCCATCAAGGCCTCGACGCCCACGGCACGCGTGCCTTCGAACACCACGCGATCGGCCAGCACGCGCGGCAGCACCGTCAGCGTGGAGCGGCGGCGCGCGCGGTCGAGATACGCCAGCGACGTGCTGCAGCGGCGGCCCTTGGCGGTGACGGTGCGATCCATCGGGCCCAGGCCTTCCTGGCGATAGCCGTTCAGGTCATCGGTGCGCGGGATGCCGGCCTGCTCGCCCGCCTCGATGAAGGCGTGGAACAGCAGGCTGTTGTCCTGCTTGGGCGTGGTGACGTGCAGCGGGCCAGAGTCGCCGTGCCAATCGTTGGCGCCCTTGTCGTACGTCTCCGACTTGCGGAAGTACGGCAGGCAATCGGCGTACGTCCAGTCATCGAGCTGGAAATCACTCGCCCAGCGCTCGTAGTCCATCGCGTTGCCGCGGATGAAACACATGCCGTTGATGAGCGACGAGCCGCCCAGCCCCTTGCCGCGCCCCTGCGCCATACGGCGGTTGTTCATGTGCGGCTCGGGCTCGGTCTCGTAGGCCCAGTTGTAGGTCGTGCCCTGCAGCGGCATGGCCAGCGCAGCCGGCATCTGCGTGCGGAAATCCCAGCGATGGTCGGGGCCGCCCGCCTCAAGCAGCAGCACGGTCACGTCGGGGTCTTCGGTCAGGCGCGCGGCCAGCACGCAGCCGGCCGAGCCCGCGCCCGCGATGATGTAGTCGTATTCCTGTGCGGTAAACGTCGTCAAAACTCGCCCTCCCGTTACTGTGCGTCGGTGCCGAACCAGCCCATCGCGGCAGGCGCGAGGTTGATATAGCTGTGCTTGAGTTCGGTGTACTCGTCCAGGCCGCCGCGGCCCAGTTCGCGGCCGATGCCGCTGGCCTTGTAGCCGCCCCACGGTGCCTCGGGAAAGTACGGGTGATAGTCGTTGGCCCACACCGTGCCGAAGCGCAGCGCGCGCGAGACGCGGTTGGCGCGATCGAGGTCGCGCGTCCACACGGCGCCGGCCAGGCCGAACGGCGTGGCGTTGGCGCGGCGCACGGCTTCTTCTTCGGTGGCAAAGCGCTCGACGGTCAGCGCCGGGCCGAAGATCTCTTCGGTGGCGATCCTCATGTCGTCGCGCACGCCCGTCAGCACGGTCGGCTCCAGCCAGAAGCCGCGCTCGAAGGCCGTGCCTTCCGGCGCCTTGCCGCCGCAGCGCAGCACCGCGCCTTCCTGCACGCCGGCCGCGATCATGCCGAGGATCTTCTGGCGCTGGAACGCCGATTGCACCGGGCCCATCTGCGTGCCCTCGGCAAAGCCGTTGCCCACGCGGATACGCTTGACGCGTTCGACCAGCGCCTCGACAAAGCGGTCATGGATGCCGTCCTGCAGCATCAGCCGCGAGCCGGCGGAGCACACCTGGCCGGCGTGGAAGAACGCGGCGTTCACTGCGTAGTCGACCGCCGTGTCGAAGTCCGCGTCGTCGAAAATGATGTTCGGGTTCTTGCCGCCCAGCTCCAGCGCGATCTTCTTGAAGTTGCCGATGGCCGCCTGCATAACGGACGCGCCCGCCACCGCGCCGCCCGTGAACGAGACGAGATCCACGTCCAGGTTGCGCGACAGTTCCGCGCCCGCCTCGCCGGCGCCGGTGATCAGGTTGAACACGCCCGGCGGCAGGCCGATGTCGTGCAGCAGTTCGGTAAAGCGGTGCGTGGTCAGCGGCGTCAGGTTGCTCGGCTTGATGACGATGGTGTTGCCCGCGCCCAGCGCCGGGGCGATCTTCCACGCGGCCTGCAGTAGCGGGTAGTTCCACGGCGTGATCAGGCCGCACACGCCCACCGGCTCGCGCAGCGTGCGGCTGATGACGTGCGCCGGCGCCTCGTTCACCAAGCCCGACTCGGTGGCGACCAGCCCCGCGAAGTAGCGGAACGTCGCGGCAATGCCGTCCATGTCCCAGCGGCTTTCGATGAGGGTCTTGCCGGTGTTCAGCGATTCGAGCGTCGCGAGGTGTTCTGCATCGGCATCGATCGCGTCGGCGATGCGGTTGAGCAGGCGGGCGCGCTCGCGCGTGCCGGTGTGGCGCCACGGGCCTTCGTCGAAGGCGCGGCGGGCGGCGGCGATGGCGCGCTGCGCGTCGGCCACCGACGCATCGGCGGCCTGCGTCAGGACGGTCTCGGTGGCGGGATCGACGATGTCGCGGGTCACGCCGCCTTCGGGCTGCACCCACTGGCCGTCGATATACAGATCGAGACGGGGCGCCAGCGTGGTGGAACGGGAATCGGTGGAAAGAGAAGCTTGCGTCATATCCTTGGCCGGTTGATTGGCTGGCGCGCGTGAGTGTCCAAAACGCAAGACAGCGCGCCCGAAATGCCGACACCGTAGCGCCTTGGCAGGCGGGATTCGGTGTGGCGACCCATAAATTCACTGTTGGTGTTTTTATTTACCTTTAGAGAATTATGGACTAGTCTAGGAAAAATCAAGCCCGCAGCGCCAATCGTTAAGACCTAACAATCACAACAATCGATAGTTATTCGCTATTTTTGTGACGCTATACTGTCGCGAACAACCTTCAGTGAATCCCGCTCCATGACCGCCGCTTCGCTTCCGCCGCCCGACGGCCCGCTCGATGACGACAGCTTTGCCGGCCGCCTCAAAGGCGTGCTGACGCGCGGCCGCATCCAGCTCAAGCAGGTGGCGGCGGCGTTGGGCGTGTCGCCCTCGGCGGTGCACAAGTGGACGCGCGGCGGCGAGATCGAATACCCCAACCTGCTGGCGCTGGCCCGCTTCCTGAACGTGAACTGGCTGTGGCTGCGCTACGGCGACCGCGCCCTGGCCGACCTGGAAGCCAACCTGAACACCGACGCGCGTGCCCGCGAAGGCCGCCAGAAACACCTCGCCGCCATCATGGAGAGCGAGGCGCGCATGACCTTCGCGCAGGAGATTTCCGGCGTGGTCACGTGGGAGTGGAACCTGCTGACGGATGCCGTCGCCTACTCGCCGAATGTCGCGCGGCTGTTCGGCCGGCCGATCCGCACGCTGGACGATTTCTGGCAGTGCGTCGTCCCCGAAGACGTGCCCGGCGTGCAGGCCGCCATCGCGCAGAACCTGGCCGCAGGCGGCGTCTACGCCCACGAATTCCGCATCACGCCGGCACCTGACGCGGTGCGCTGGATCGTCTCGCGCGCCACGCTCGTGCGCGACGCGCAGGACCGGCCGGTCAAGATGATCGGCCTGAGCCTGGACATCACCGAACGCCGCACGGCCGAGGCTGCGCTGCGCGACTCCGAGGCGCTGCTGGCCAAGGCGCAGCAGATCGCCCACCTTGGCAGCTGGATCTGGGAACCCGGCAGCGACGCCTGCCGCTGGACCGACGAGGCCTACCGCATCTTCGGCTGGGCGCCGCAGGCCACGCCGGTGACGATGGCGCGCTATCTGGAAGCCATCGCTCCCGCGGATCGTGCCCGCGTGCAGGCTGTGCTGGACCAGGCGGTCGCCACGCGCCGGCCGTATCGCGTCGAATACACCATCACCCTGCCCGACGGCACACGCCGGCACATCCGCGAGGAAGGCGAGGCGCAGGACCCGGCGGCCACCGTGCCCACCATGATCGGCGCGGCGCAGGACGTGACGGACGAGGTGGAGGCGCAGGCCGCCTTCCGCGACAGCGAATCCAAGCTGCGCACGCTGTTCGAGCAGGCACCGGTCGGCATCGCGCACGTAAGCCTGGAAGGCCGCTGCCTGCGCGCCAACCCGTGGCTGTGCAGGTTGCTGGGCCAGTCCGAGGCCGCGCTGCAGCAGCGCACACTGCTCGACCTCACCCACCGCGACGACCTCGCCCGCCATCTGCGCCACTACGGCGAGCTGCTGGCCGGCACGGTGCCGGCCTATGCACTCACGCTGCAGTTGGTACGCGGCGACGGCTCGACCGTGCCGGTGCGCGTCACCACCTCGCTGGCACGCGATCCGGCCACCGAGGCGCCGCTGCACCTGATCACCGTGGTCGACACGGTGCCCGAGGCGGGCACGTCGTAGCACGGCCACCCGCCTTCACCTGACGTTGCACACGTCAACTTGTAGCAATCCCGTCAATCGTTGCGACTGATTTCCGGCAAGCCAGGAGGGCCGGCTTAGACTCACCCGACAGCACTATTAGTTAATTTATTCACCTCCAGTCAACTCACGCGTCGCCAGCGCCCCGCATTTCTGCCGGCCGCGCGCACAGAACAAGGAGACCGTTTTGCCTGCTTCCTCCGCCGCCCGCGCGGCACATCATCGACGCACGCTGCAGTGGGGCTACCGCTGGGCGCTGTGGGCCGCCATCCTGTGGGGCGCCTGGTACGTGCCGGGCACGGCCGTCTGGCATGCCTCCCCGTTTGCGTCCCTCGACCTGTCCGACCCGCGCGTCTTCCTGACCTGCGCGGCCATCATCACCGCCTTCCACAGCTGCATGGTGGTGCTGTTCCAGTGGGTGTGGCTGGCCACGCTCGGCAAGCTGGGCGATTACTTCCGCACCATCGGCCAGTTCCGCAAGATCTCGCGCTGGTACTTCATCGCCGCGATTGCCGGCGGGCTGATGGCCAACTTCGGCTCGTACCTGGCGATGGGCTACGTGGGCGCGGTGTTCGCGGCGGTGGCGGGGCTGCTGTATCCGGTGGTCGGCGCGACGGTGGCCAAGCTCTGGTACAGCGAGCGCATCAGCGCGCGGGCGGCGGTGGGCATCGCCATCATCATCGTGGGCGGCATCGCCATCTATGCGCCCGCGCTGATCACGGAATCGCATAGCGGCGGCAACCAGTGGATCGGCTACCTCGGCGGCGCCATGGCGGCGGTCGGCTGGGGACTGGAGGGCGCCATCGTCGGCCGCGCCATGGATGTGACCGACCCGGACTGCGGCGTCTCGATCCGCTACACCGCCGAGGCGCTCTATTGGATCGTGCTGGTGCTGCCGGCCATCGCGCTGTTCGCACACCTGCCGATCAGCGTGACGGAGATCGCCTCGGGCATCGTGCATAGCCAGGCGCTGCTATGGCTGGCGGTCGGCGGGCTGTCCTTCGCGTTCTGCTCGGTGGCCTGGTACAAGTCGTTCCCGCTGATCGGCGTGGGGCGCGGGCAGGCGCTGGGGGCGTTCTACGCGCTGTTCGCCACGCTCTTCACAGCGATCTTTACTCTGCAGTTTCCGGAGTGGTACTTCCTGATCGGGCTGGCGCTGGTGATCTTCGGCGGCTTCGTGATGGTGTCGGAAAGCTCGGAAAACCTCGAAGTGATTCGCGCCGTGGCGCCGGAGACCCAGTCATGAAACTGCACATGAAGGGCTACGTCCTGCAGCTGCTCGCCAGCGACGGCGCACTGTGGGATGGCGACATCGCCCACCGCACCTGCCGCGAATACGGCAAACCCGAAGACGATTACTGGACCGGCACCGTCCGCGCCATCCTCGCCGACCTCTACTCCGGCGGCCTCGTGCAGACACCCGAAGACATGCTGGACGACGCCAGCGGCAAGGTGCACTTCCGCTACACCATCACCGAGTTCGGCCGCCAACGCATGGCCGAGACCGGCCTGATTGAACCGAAGGAGACCACGCAATGACGGACTACTGGGGCTATCCGTTTGCCGACGTGCTGGCGATCGTGATGATCGTTGGGTTGAGCGCGTTGGCGCTGTATCAGGCGCGCACGTACACGCGGCAACTCTGACGCCGCGCATCAACAAAAACGGCCCGCTGGCGTTGTCCGCCAGCGGGCCGTTTTGCTTCCGTATCGCTTACACGCCCAGTGCCGGGTCCGACGCGCTGGCGCGCTCGGTCTCGACGTGGCCGGCCAGGCGGCGGTGGAAGCCGGCGTCGGTGCTGGCCGTCACCGTCAGGTCGTACCAGGCGTGCTGGCCACGCAGGTCCAGGTACACGGTGGCGTCATCCCCGCCGCGCGCCTCGCGCTGCACGCTCTCGCCGGTGTAGGCGCTCTTGACCGTGAAGGTCGTGTGCCCGCGGCCGTGGTTGATCAGGCGCAGCTCCAGGTTGCCGTTGGCGACGTCATAGCCCTCCTTCACCTCCAGCGCGCGGCCATGCGGATGCAGCAGGCCGGACAGCGTGAGCTTGCCTACGAAGCGGCGCAGGAAGCCGTTCGGGCCATGCACCGTAAAGTCATAGGCACCGCCCGCGCCCACAGGCAGCTTGTCCGACAAGCGGTTGTCCGCTTCCACCGTGTAGGTGCGCGGCGCCTCGGTGCTGCCGGCGGTGTAGACGAGGAATGCCGCGCCCACATCGCCCGTGTTGATGAGGTCGAGCTGGAATTTGCCCGCCGCTTCGTCATGACGGCCACGCACGAACAGCTCGTACGGCAGCGCGCGCGCCGGGCGCACGCCGGCCTCCTGCTTGGGCACCGCCTGCACCAGCGGCGGCAGCGGCACGTAGCTGTTGTGGCGCAGCTTGTCCTTCGGCACATAGGCCGCCGTGCTCGGCAGTGCGGGCACGGCGTCGTTCGGATGCTTGAAGTTGAACGCCGAGGTCAGGTCGCCGCACACCGCGCGGCGCCAGTCCGAGATGTTCGGCGAGGTCACGTCGTGCGTGCGCTCAAAACGCTTCTCGATGAAGCGGATGATGGACGTGTGGTCGAACGTCTCCGAGCACACCCAGCCGCCCTTGGACCACGGCGACACCACCAGCATCGGCACGCGCTGGCCCAGGCCGTACACGCCGGCGGTGTACTTGCTGTTGCCCGGGAAGTATTCGCCCGTGGTGTCCACCGTGGACAGCCCATTGCTGCCCGAGGCGGCAAACGGCGGCACGAGGTGGTCGAAGAAGCCGTCGTTCTCGTCGTAGGTGACCAGCAGCACGGTCTTGCTCCACACCTCGGGGTTGGAGGTGAGGATCTGCAGCACCTGGTCGATGTACCACGCGCCGTAGTTGGCCGGCCAGTTCGGGTGCTCGGAGAAAGCCTCCGGCGCGGCGATCCACGACACCTGCGGCAGCGTGCCGTTCTGCACGTCGCGCTTGAGGACGTCGAAGTAGCCCTCGCCGGCCGACACGTTGGTGCCGGTGCGGGCCTTGTCGTACAGCGGGTTGCCCGGCTGCGCGGTCTGGTACTGCGTGAAGTACAGCAGCGAGTTGTCGCCGTAGTTGCCGATGTACGGGTCGCTGGTCCAGCCCCACGAGCCGTTGGCGTCCAGGCCGGTGCCGACGTCCTGGTAGATCTTCCACGAGATGCCGGCGCGCTCGAGCACTTCCGGATAGGTCGACCAGCCATAGCCGACTTCGGCGTTGTCGATCACCGGGCCGCCGCCCACGTTGTCGTTGCCGACGTAGCCCGTCCACATGTAGTAGCGGTTCGGGTCGGTAGAGGTGGGCGTCGAGCAGTGGTAGGCGTCGCAGATGGTGAAGGCGTCGGCCAGGCTGTAGTGGAACGGGATGTCCTGGCGCGTCAGGTAGGCCATGGTGGTGGTGCCCTTGTGCGGCACCCAGCCGTCGTAACGGCCGCCGTTGACGGCGGCGTGCGTGTCGTTCCAGCCGTGCGGCAGGTCTTGCAGGAACTGCAGGCCGAGGTCCGGCGCGCTGGGGCGGAACGGCAGCACCTCGCCCACGTTGCCGGCCAGCGGCTGGTGCCACACGCTCTTGCCGGAGGGCAGCGTGACGGTGCGCGTATCGCCATACCCGCGCACGCCGCGCAGCGTGCCGAAATAATGGTCGAACGAGCGGTTCTCCTGCATCAGGACCACGATGTGCTGCACGTCCTCGATGCTGCGATGCGCGTTGTAGGCCGGAATGGCCAACGCCTGGCGGATGCCAGCCGGCATCGCGCCCATTGCGGCGGCGGCGCCGGCCAGCTGGGCGGCGGATCGTAGGAAACCACGGCGGCTGTTTGACGTCATGTTGTGTACCTCTTGTGCTCGGGGGGAAAAACCGGGGGGCGTGGACGGGATCAATCCACGGTGTGCATCACGGGCGGCGCCAGGCCATCGCGGGCGGGCGCATTCACGTTGGGGGAGATCGCAGAGACCGCGGCCTGCGGCGCGGGGGCGCCGGACTCAGGCGACGGCGTGCCACGCACCACGGCGGGGATGCGCGGGTCCGACGATTCGCCGCACCCGCCCAGGCCCGCGCATGCGCCCAGGACGGGGAGCAGGAACAGGGCGCGCTGAAAACGTTTTCGCGCGGCGGGGCAGCACGCGCGGGCAAGGTGGGGGCTGGCGAACACGGAAATCCTCCCGAGGCGGATAGTCGCGACGTACATGCATCGCGATCTGCAGAGCGTGTTGCTCTGGTTGGCTCGGGGGATACGTTAGGAAGGGTTCGTGTCTGCGGCGTGAAGCGACACGCAAAAAAGCCGATAGGGGTATCGGCAACTTCCGGGAGATTGTCAGGAAGGTGTTAGGGTGACCATCAGGCCACACGCCGCCGCGCGCGCCGCTGCAGCTGCGCGTGCTCGGCGCGCCAGGCGAGATAGCCCACGCCCAGGAACGGCCACACCCAGCCGATCCACTGCGACAGGCTGTTGAAATGCACGAAGCGCCCGAGCCGCCAGGCCTGCGCCGACACCCATGAATAGGGGCTGGGCGGCAACACGTTGGACAGCACGATCAGCGCGATCAGCAGCAGCGTCGCCAGCGCACCGCGCAGCCCGCGCGGCAGACGCACCAGCAGCACCAGCAACAGCGAGCCGACCACGAGCCCGAAGCGGGCGCCGGACGACAGCCAGTCCCACGCTCCGGCCGCCGGAAACTGCAGCAGTGTCGCGCCGGCCTTGACCAGCAGTGCACTGCTCAGCAAGGCCGCCAGCAAGGGCAGCATCGGCGCGCCCCGCCGCATGACCACGGTGGCCAGCAGGCCGGTGCCGACCCAGCTGCAACCGGTGATCAGCGCTTCCAGCAGCTCCTGGCGCTTCAAGGCCTCCGGATGCGACTGCAGGCCACCATGCCAGTCGAACAGACTCGGGAACACGTTACGGATGACGTTGGCGACAAACGCATCCGGCGATGGATCGAGCAGGATGCTGCGCACCACCCCGCCCATGCTGAAGAGGAATTCCTGCGGAAACACCTGCGCAAACGGCCACAGCACCAGCAGCAGGATGGCGAAGGTCGCCTGCGGCTCAAACCAGCGCGCGCGCAGCCGCCGCAGGCCCCCACGATCGATCAACCTTGCCGTGAACGGCGCCATGCCGATGGCGCCCAGCAGCGCGCCCAGCGTGTTGGTCGCCAGATCCACATTGGACGAGACGCGCGTGGGCAGATAGGTCTGCGCGGCCTCCATCGCGCCGGAGAGCAGCCCGCCGGCCAGCAGCGCGATCAACACCGCGCGCCAGCCCGTGATGCGCGGATGCAGCGACAGCACCACCAGCATGCCCAGCGGCATGTAGCCCCACACGTTGGTCAGGATGTCGAAGGCGGTGTTGTAGCGCGGCAGCGGTGCCGTCAGATAGGCAAACGGCGAGACACCGTTGTCGACCCAGCCCGAGAACGGATACAGGCTCGCATACACCACCAGCAGGACGAACCACGCCAGCCCGGCGCGCGCGAGCGGCGAGTGGCGATGCGGGGAGGGAGCGGCAGGAGAAGCGTGGAGGTCCGGCACCGGTGGAGGCTGCGGTCAAACTGGGCGATGCACCCATGATACCGTCCGACGCCGCCGGTCGCGGACGGTTCCGTCGTTAGGAGGATGCCGTTCTGCGTCCGGCTAGCGCGAACGCCCGGTGGCGCTGGCCGTGGCCGACAGCGACAGCCCGGCCGCCCAGTCCAGCAGCTCGCCGATGGCGCGGTCGGAGGCCTGCGTGAGCGCCGCCACACCGCCGGCGGCATCGGCGCTGCGGGCCGGCACGTCGACCTGCACCACGCGCTGGTCCACCAGCCCGCGCGCCACGAACACCGAGGCGCGCAGCCGCACCACGGCCCGGCTGGCGTCCGGGCGGTCGAACACCTGCGAGAAATCGACCAGCTCGACGCGCAGGGTGGGCACGTCCGGCGTGGCGTAGGCGATGACCTGCCCACGCGCCGCCACCGCGTTGCGCAGACGCGCATCGAACAGGCTCACCGGCGATTCCACCCAGCGGCTCGCGGCATAGGCTTCGGTACGCTGGCCCTGCGCGTAGGCCAGGCGGTAGTAGATGGCATTGCCGTCCATCCAGCCCGGGCCGCTCACCTCGGCCACGCGCAGGGCGGTTGGCAGGCGGCTGCCGGCGCTCGCGGCGGGCGCGAGACCGAAGTCGTACAGCGCGTTGGGCGCGGCTGGCGTACCGGCGCAGGCGGTGAGCAGCAGCGCTCCCGCCAGGGCAGCCGGCACCAGCGCGCGTCGGAACATCGTCGGGAACATCGGCATGGGGTCTCCTCAGGGCTGTCCGGTGGTGGCGGCGGTGGCGGGCGCGGCAAAGCCGGATTCGCCGGGGCCGGGCGCGCCCGGCGCGGGGCCGAACAGCACGCTCTGCGGGCGGGTGTTGAAGGTGGTGACCGCGTGGTCGAAGCTGCGCACGGCCTGGCGCGCGTCGCGGGCAAAGCCGTTGAGCTGCGGCAGCGTCTCGTAGGTCAGCACGTTGGTGGCGGACTGCAGCGACTGCGTGGCCGAAGCCAGGTCGCTGCCGGCGCCGGAGAGCGTCGTCATCAGCGGCCCCTTGGCGTCGGACAGCGTCTGCGACAGCTTGCGCGTGGAGCTGAGCGTGGCGTCCAGGTTGTCGGCGATCTGCGGCAGGCGGCGCACGGTCGGCTCGGCCTGTTGGGCCAGCGTGGCGTACGAATCCATCGCCTTCTGGAACGACTGCATCGAGGCGCTGAGCCGCTGGCGGTGCTCGTCGTCGAACATGATGGACAGCGAGTTCAGCGTCTGGTCGACCTTGGACAGCATCTGGTCGCCGCGCTTGTCCAGCTCATCAAGGAAGCCTGACTCCATGCGGATGCGCGCGGGCTCCTTGGCCGAGGTGTCCAGGTGGGTCGGGTTGACGGCGCGCTTGCCGCCCTCGTAGCCGCGGTCATCGAGCTGCACGTAAGCGAGGCCCGTCACGCCCTGGTAGGCCAGGCGCCCATAGGTGGTGGTGGTGATGGGCGCGTCCTTGTCGACCAGCACGCGCACGATGATCTGCCCGGGCACCTTGTCGTCAAAGCGGATGGTGTCCACCTTGCCGACGTCCAGGCCCCGGTACTTGACGGCCGCCTGCGGGCTCAGGCCATTGACGGTCGAGCGCGTGACCACGTCGTACGGCACGCGTACGGTCTGGTCGCGGTTGAACCACACCACGGCCAGCGCGATGAAGATCACCAGCCCAATCGTGAACAGCCCGGCCAGGAATGCGTGGGCTTTGTTTTCCATCAATCCTCCTGTGTCGAAAGGCTGGCCGCGGCCACCGCTTCCGTCATCTGCGGGCCCAGCGCCATCAGGGCCCGCTTACCCCGCTCACCCAGGAAGTATTCCTTGATGAACGGATGGTCGATCTGAATGATCTGCTCGATCGGCTTGGCCGCGAGCACCTTGCGATCCGCCAGCACGGCGATGCGGTCGGACAGCGCCACCAGCGTGTCGAGGTCGTGCGTGACCATCACCACGGTCAGGCCCAGCTCGCGGCGCAGCTCGCGGATCAGCGCCACATAGTCGTCGGAGGCACGCGGGTCCAGGCCAGCGGTGGGCTCGTCCAGGAACACCAGTTCCGGCTCCAGCGACAACGCGCGGGCCAGCGCCACACGCTTGATCATGCCGCCGGACAGGTCGGCGGGCATCTTGTCGGCGTCGCTCGCCTTCAGGCCCACCATCTGCAGCTTGAGCATCGCCACGCGCACAACGAAGGCATCGGGCAGCGTGCGCAGCTCGCGCATCGGCAGCGCCACGTTGTCGATCACCGACAGCGCCGAGAACAGCGCCCCCTGCTGGAACTGCATGCCCCAGCGGTTGCGCATCGACTGCAGCTCGTTGCCGATCTGGCAGGTCAACTCCTCGCCAAAGATCTGGATGGTGCCGGCGGTGGGCTTCTCCAGCCCGACCACCTGGCGCAGCAGCGTGGTCTTGCCGCTGCCCGAACCGCCGACGATGGACAGCACCTCGCCGCGGAACACGTCCAGGTTGATGCCGTCGAGCACCGTCACGTCGCCATAGCGCTTGGTGACGTTGCGCACCTCGATCACGCGCTCGCGCGCGGGGGTGATCGCGGTCGTGATCGATTCGGCCGACAGCTGCGCAGGCTCGACGTGCGGATGGCGTGGGCGCGTCATATGCCGACGTCCTTGAACATGATGGCGAACACCGCATCGGCCAGGATCACGATGGTGATCGACACCACCACCGAGGTGGTGGTGCCTTCGCCCAGGCTCTGCGTATTGGGCTGGATGCGCAGGCCGAAGTGGCACGCCACCAGCGCGATCAGCATGCCGAACACCACACCCTTGCCCAGCCCCAACCACAGGTTGGCCACCGGCACCGCATCGGGCAACGAGGTGATGAAATAGGTCGGGCTGATGTCGAGCTGGAACTTGGCCGCCAGGATGCCGCCGCCCAGCGCCAGCAGGTCGGTCCACGCCACCAGCAGCGGCATCGCGATCGCAAGCGCGATCACCTTGGGCAAGATCAGCCGGAAGCCGTGCGAGATGCCCATCACACGCATCGCATCGAGTTCTTCCGTCACCCGCATCACCCCGATCTGCGCCGTGATGGCCGAGCCCGAGCGCCCCGCCACCAGGATCGCCGCCAGCACCGGCCCGAGCTCGCGGATGATGGCCATGCCCAGGATGTTGACGATGAAGACGCTGGCACCGAACACGCGCAGCTGGTTGGCCGACAGGTAGCTCAGCACGATGCCGATCAGGAAGCCCACCAGCGCGGTGATGCCGAGCGCCTTGTAGCCGGTGCTGTAGATGTTGGCGGAGATCTCGCGCCACGGGCCCCGGTGCGGCGCGCGGATGAAGCGCATCGCGTCGAACATCAGTTGGCCGACCATCTCCACGCCGATGCGCACGTGGTCGAAGAACTCCAGCATGCCGCTGCCGAGGATGGCCACCGGGTTGATGCGCGGCGCGATGCGCTTCTTCCAGCCGCCCGGGTCCAGCCTGGCGACGCGGTCGATCATGCGGCGCTGGTCGGGGCGTGCGTCCAGGTGCTCAGGCCACTGGTTGCCCCAGGCGCGCCACAGCAGCTGCGCGCCGAAATGGTCGATGCGGCCGACTTCGGTCAGGCACCACGCGTTGGCGTTGTCCAGCCCGGCGCGGATCTGCTGGCGGGCGCCGCGCACGCCCGCCCGCTCGGCCAGCGCGAGCGTGGTCCAGTCGCCCGACAGGAAGGCGACGGACCGTCCGTCGACAACACGGACCTCAAGCGAGGGGGTACGGCAGGTGATCAAGCGCAGTTCTCCTGATGCCGGATATCCGTCGAATTGTAGCCAACGGCGGGCCCGAGACTGGCACACTTTGAGATGCATCAGGCTCTTGCAGCGCGCGCAATGCCGGGCCGGCCGGCCTTGCCTCGCTACAATGCGCCATCATTCCGTCATCCCTGTGCGTTTGCTCCGTTCATGTCTTTTGCCCCACCCCGTTCACGCTGGCGCCTGACCCGCGACCGCATCCAGCCGACCGGCCCCGCCGCCGCCTGGCCGATCGACGTGGTCGACGCCACCGGCTCGACCAACGCCGACCTGATGGCCGCCGTGCGCAACATCGCCTGGCCTCTGACCGTCGGCACCGCTGGCGGCCCCGCACCGCTGGCCGGCGCACGCGTGCTGGCCACGCAGCGACAGACCGCCGGTCGTGGCCGCCACGGCCGCGCGTGGGACGGCGACCATGGCCTGACCTTCTCCATCGCCTGCGCCTTTGCCGGCGAACCCGCCCAGCTTGGCGGCCTGAGCCTGGCGGTCGGCGTGGCGGTGGCCGATGCCGTGGCAACCTATGCCGAGGCACATGGCGGCAGCGCCCAGGCGCTTGCGCTCAAGTGGCCCAATGATGTGCAGATCGCCGGGCGCAAGCTGGCCGGCATCCTGGTCGAGACCGTGCGTGCGGCGCCCGGGCAGACCTGGGCCGTGATCGGCATCGGCCTGAACCTGGAGCGGCCGCACGCGCTGGAAGATGCGCTGGGCCGGGCGCTGTCGGGGGTGGAGGAGCTCGTTGACGCGCCGGAGCCGAATGCGGTGCTGACGGCGCTGCTGACCTCGCTCGGTGAGCACCTGCAGCGCTTCGGCGCGCAAGGGCTGGCGCCGTTCGTGGCGCCCTTCGCCGCGCGCGATGCGTTTGCCGGCCAGCAGATCAAGCTATGGCAAGACGGCACGGTGGTATTGGAAGGCGTGGCGCACGGCATCGACGCGCAGGGGCGCCTTGCGGTGGAAACCGGCGGGCGCGTGCAATGGATCCATAGCGGCGAGGTGTCGCTGCGCGCCGCCGAGGTGGGCCAACGGCGGGAGCAACCATGACGCGTCGCCATGCCCTCACGACACATTCAGCCCCCGCGCGCCCGCTGCTGCTGATCGACGCCGGCAACACGCGCATCAAGTGGGCGTGGATCGCCAGTGGTGTCGATGCGCTGCCCGCCGAGCCCGGCACGTCTGACGGTGGGCCCTGGCAGCATGCCGGCGCGCGGCCGCACGACCAGCTCGCCGAATTGGTGGAAGACTGGCGTGACTGCCATGCCGGCGCGGGCGAGGCGCCGCCCGAGGTGTGGATCAGCGCGGTGGCCGGCCCGGCGCTGCGCGACGCGTTGTCGGCCCGCATCGCGCGCGTGTTCGATGGTGCACGCGTGCGGATTGCGGCATCGGAAACCGCTGTCGCCGGCCTGCAGAATGGTCTGCGCAATGGCTATCGCGAACCCACGCAGCTCGGCACCGACCGCTGGGTGGGCGCCGTCGGCGCGCGCCAGCTGTGGCCCGATACCGCGCTGCTGCTGGTGACAGCCGGCACGGCCACCACGCTCGACATCGTCACGCCCGATGGCCTCTTCGCCGGCGGCCTGATCCTGCCCGGCCTGACGCTGATGCTGCGCGCGCTGTCACGCAATACGGCGCAACTGCCCGAAGTCGAGGTCGGCGTCCTGACCGAACGCGATGCCGTCGCACCGCCCTGGGCCGACAACACGCAGGACGCCATCGCGCTGGGCTGCGTGACCGCCCAGGCCGGCGCCATCACGCAGACCTGGCACACGCTGCAGGCGCAGTACCCCGGCCCAGCGCGCTGCGTGCTCAGCGGCGGCGCGCGCGCGGCACTGGCTCCGCACCTGCGCATGCCGTTCCAGATGCACGATAATCTCGTGCTGCTCGGCCTGCAGGTGCTGGCGCGCGCGGGGCGCGAAGGCGCGACCTCGCTAGCCTGACCTGCGGCTGCGTCGTTCTCGCTGTCTTCGCCGTCACCGTTTTCCCGTTGTTGCTGTGTTCCTGCATTCCGATCCGCCGTCTGACACCGTCTCCGCCCGCACCATGACGCTTCGCCTCGCCCTGCTGCTCCTGCTGCTCGTCAACGGTGCGCTGCTGGCCGCCAACCTGGGCGTGTTCGGCCCCGATGTGCCATCCGCGTGGTTCGAGAGCGAGCGCGAACCGGACCGCATGCGCCGCCAGATCCGTACCGAAGAGATCCGCATCCTGGAGCCGGCACCCGCCGCCAAATCGATCGCACCGCCGGCGGCACCGGCCGCCCCCTCGCCAGCGGCTTCCGGCGCCACCACCAGCGACGCCAAACCCGGCATCGAACGCACCGCGCTGGCGGCGGCAGACAGCACGTCGGGCAGCACCTGCATGGAGCTCGGCGGCCTGAGCGACACGCAAGCCTCGCACGGCGTCGATCAACTGCGTCAGCTGACGGGCGTGATGGTGGAACGCGTCACGCGCCAGGACGACGTCCGCTGGTGGGTGCACATGCCCGCGCGCGACACGCGTGAAGACGCCGATCGCAAGGTCGCCGAACTCAAGCGCCGCAACGTGGGCGATTCGGGCATCGTGCAGGAAGGGAATGCGTTTGTGGTGTCGCTGGGCCTGTTCCGCGATAAGGACCGCGCGCAGCAGCGCCTCGATGATCTGCGTGCCAAGGACGTGCGCACCGCCGTGCTGACGGAAACGCGCCGCAGCGCGCCGCGCACGTGGCTGCGCATCACGGCCCCGGCCGATGCCTCGGGCGTCGCCGCCCAGCTGGCCATGCTCAAGAAGAGCCTCGGCGCGGAAGAACTACACGCGTGCGCCGCACCCGCTGCTGCGGCCACGGCCTCGCGCTAATCGTTCAGGAAGTCGCGCGCACGCGCTTGAGCAGCGATGTGGTCGAGCGGTCGTGCTCGAACGGAATCGCCAGCGCCGTGCCGCCCCAGCCGCGCACCACGCGCGTTTCTTCCAGCATGTCGATGTCGTAGTCGCCGCCCTTGACGTAGATGTCGGGGCGCACACGCTGGATCAGCTCGACCGGCGTGCGCTCGGCAAACAGCACCACCAGGCTCACCGCTTCCAGCGCGGCCAGCACGGCCAGGCGGTCGTCCTGCGTGTTGAGCGGGCGATCGTCGCCCTTGCCCAGCATGCGCACCGAGGCATCGGTATTCACGCCCACCACCAGCGACGCACCCAGCGCGCGTGCCTGCGCCAGATACGTGGCGTGGCCGCGATGCAGGATGTCGAACACGCCGTTGGTGAACACCAGCGGACGCGACAAGGCACGCACGCGGGCTTCCACGTCGGCGGGGTCGCAGATCTTCTGTTCAAAGGCGGGCGCGGGCTGGCGGACGGTCATGGCGTGAAAGGCGTTGGGGCGGAAAACAAAACGGCCCATCGAATCGATGGGCCGCTGGCGCAGTTGACAAAGGCGAGTGGCAAGGATCAGGCTGCTTGCTCGGCGGCGCCGGTCGAACCCAGCAGGCGCGCGTTCAGTTCCTTGCGGTAGCGGTTCAGGTCCTGCACGGTCTCGAAGGTGCGCTCGAACAGCAGACCCATGTTGTGCAGGATGCGCTCGATCACCTTCTTTTCCCAGCCGGCGTCGAACTTGATCTGCTCGTCCAGCCAATGCTCCAGCCAATCCGGGTTCGGCAGGCGGGACTGCACCGTGTCTTGCGGGAACAGCGCCTTATTGACGTGCAGGTTGGTCGGGTGCAGCGGCTTTTCCGTGCGGCGGGCCGAGGCCATCAGCACGCCGATCTTGGCGAACGCGCTGCGGGCGTTGTCGCCGAACTGGCCCAGGTACTTCTTCATGTAGCGCAGGTAAGCGCCGCCGTGGCGGGCTTCGTCCTGCGACAGGTGCTTGTAGATCGCCTTGATGACCGGCTCGGTGTGCCATTCGGAGGCACGGCGGT
>CAJXMR010000029.1 GCA_913056305.1 uncultured Ralstonia sp. | reverse complement strand
ACGTGCTGTTCGCGCCCACCGAGCGCGACATGTACCCCGAGCCGCAGGAATACCGCGTCGACCCGCCGCACGATCTGGGCGACATCCTCGAAGGCGAGTTCCGCCCCGGTTTCTTCAAGGGCGTGTGCACGGTGGTGATGAAGCTGTTCTGCTGCGTGCAGCCGCGCGTGGCGGTGTTCGGCAAGAAGGATTACCAGCAGCTGATGATCGTGCGCCGCATGGCCAACCAGTTCGCGCTGCCGGTCGACATCATTCCGGCCGAGACGGTGCGCGCCGAGGACGGCCTGGCGCTGTCGTCGCGCAACATGTACCTGTCCGGCGACGAGCGCGCCGAAGCGCCCGAGCTGTACCGCGCGCTGCACCAGGTGCGCCAGGACGTGCTGGAGACCGTGCTGCAGGGCCAGGCCACGCCAGACGAGGTCGTCGCAAAAGCCATGGAGCACCTGCGCGGCCGCGGCTGGCAGCCCGACTACATTGCCGTGCGCCGCCGCTCCGACCTGCAGGCCCCGACGCCCGAGAACATCGCCGCCGGCGAGCCGCTGGTGGTGCTGACCGCCGCCAAGCTGGGCAAGACGCGCCTGATCGACAACCTCGAAATCTGAGCGCTCCCCTGCACAACGAAAAAGCCCGGCAATCGCCGGGCTTTTTTCATGCCGTCGCGGCCACCGGCGCCGCCTGCACGGGCGGCTCGCCGAGCCAATCGAGGATACCGCCCCACTGCTCCACATCCTTGGCCACGCGCGAG
Source organism: uncultured Ralstonia sp. (assembly GCA_913056305.1). Taxonomy (GTDB): domain Bacteria; phylum Pseudomonadota; class Gammaproteobacteria; order Burkholderiales; family Burkholderiaceae; genus Ralstonia. Next base: position 36,293 of record CAJXMR010000029.1, on the reverse strand, counting down.
GGCGCCACGTCCCACAGCGTCAGGCCGTGCGCGGCCAGTTGCACGTAGTTCTGGGTGTCGCGCAGATAGCCGAGGATGGGAATCTCCAGCCCCTGCACGAAGCGCTGCAGCTGGTCGGCGGCGCGGGTGCGCATGTCGACACGCATGCCGACCACGCCCAGCTTGACCTCGCCATGTCGCACGGGCTTCTCTTCAACAAGTTTGCGCAGGAAGGCCTGGGTGGCCAGGATGTCGAACATCGACGGCTGCAGCGGCACGATCACGTGGCCGGCCAGCTTGACCAGATCGGTCAGGCGCCAGCCGTGCAGCCCGGCCGGCGTGTCGAGCACCACATGCGTGGTGCCCTTGGGCGGCTTGGCGATGTGGTCGGCACTGATCTCCCAGGTGGCGATCGGCTTGGCCGTCTCGGGGCGCAGCGCCAGCCATTCGCGCGAGGACTGCTGGCGATCGGTGTCGCCCAGCATCACGGCGTGGTCCTGGGCGGCGAAATAGCCCGCCAGATTGGTCGCCAAGGTGGTCTTGCCCACCCCGCCCTTCGGATTCGCTACCACGGCCACCGGCATGCCTGCCTCCTCGCGCTGACGAATATGACGATTAGATCACTACATCAATCTGCCCATCGCCAGATTATGGCTCAGCCCGCCCGCGCCAGCGAAGCGAACAGGCCCGGCAGGTCCAGATGGTTCTCGCAGGTGTCGGCCAGGCGCTCCAGGGAGGCTTCGCGCAGCACGGCGTAGTCCTGCGCTTGCGCGTCCCGCACGCCGGCCCAGGCGAGCAGCGCGCGGCACGCCTCCGGCGCATCGAACAGGCCATGCAGATACGTGGCGAGGATCTGCCCATCGGCCGAGACCGCGCCATCGACACGCCCATCATCGAGGTGCACCGCGGGCTGCGCCAGCGCCGGCCCCTCGGTCACGCCCATGTGGATTTCGTAGCCGGTGACGGCCGCCCCGCCCTCGGCCAACCTGCCGCACACCTGCCGCAACTGCTTGGCCGATGCGAGCGAGGTCTCGAAGTCGAGATAGCCAAGCCCATCGACACTGCCGGGCGCGCCCTCCAGCCCGTGCGGATCATGCAGGCGGCGCCCCAGCATCTGCATGCCGCCGCAGATGCCAATCAGCTTGCCGCCATAGCGCAGGTGCCGCGCGATGGCCGCCTCCCAGCCGTTGGCGCGCAGCCAGGCGAGGTCCGCCTGCACGCTCTTGCTGCCGGGCAGGATGATGAGATCGGCCGGCGGGATCGGCTGGCCCGGACCAACGAGGCGCACGTCCACTTGCGGGTGCGCGCGCAGCGCATCGAAATCGGTGTGGTTGGAGACGCGCGGCAGCACCGGGATGACCACGCGCAAGGCATCGCCCGCCGCCGTGCGCTGCGCCGTCTGCACGGCGTCCTCCGCATCCAGATGCAGGCCATGCAGATACGGCAACACACCGAACACCGGCTTGCCCGTCTGCGCCACCAGCCAGTCCAGCCCTGGTGTGAGCAGCGAAAGATCGCCGCGAAACCGGTTGATGACGAAGCCGGTCACGCGCGCCCGTTCGCTGTCCGACAGGCAGGCGAGCGTGCCGACCAGGTGCGCGAACACGCCGCCACGGTCGATGTCGGCGACCAGCACGACCGGGCAATCGACCGCTTCGGCAAAGCCCATGTTGGCGATGTCGCGGTCGCGCAGGTTGATCTCGGCGGGGCTGCCGGCGCCTTCCACCAGCACGAGCTCATATTGCGCGCGCAGGCGCGTGTGCGATTCGAGCACGGCGGCCATCGCCGTGAGCTTGTAGTCGTGATACGCGCGGGCGTCGAGATCGCCGCGCGGCTGGCCGTGGATGATGACCTGCGCGCCGGTGTCGCTGTTGGGCTTGAGCAGCACGGGGTTCATGTCGACCGTGGGCGCGACGCCGGCGGCCTGCGCCTGCAGCGCCTGGGCGCGGCCGATCTCGCCGCCATCGGCGGTCACGGCACTGTTGAGCGCCATGTTCTGCGGCTTGAACGGCGCCACGCGCACGCCCGCGCGATGCGCGACGCGGCACAGGCCCGCCACCAGCGTGCTCTTGCCGGCGTCGGAGGTGGTGCCCTGGATCATCAGCGTGCCGCGCGGCGGCATCATGAATGGCGAGGTCGACATGTGCCGATTATCGCACCCGCTACCCGGCCCGCCTCGCTAGAATGCAGGCATGTCCCGTCGTCTTACGCTCGTCCTCGGTGGTGCCCGCTCGGGCAAGAGCCACCATGCTGAACAGCTCGCGCTGCAATGCGCGGGGCCCGTCACGTACATTGCCACCGCGCGCGAGGGCGATGAGGAGATGCAGCTGCGCATCGCCCTGCACCGCGCACGCCGGCCCGAGCAATGGCGCCTCGTCGAAGAGCCAGCGCACCTGGCCGAGGCGCTCTACACACACGCGCAGCACGGCGGCTGCGTGCTGGTCGACTGCGTCACGCTGTGGCTCAACAACCTGCTGTTTGCCGACCAGCACGCGTACCCCGACACCGGCCCCATCACGCCGCCCGCAGCCTGGTCTGCGGAGATCGAAGCCTTGCTGACCGCGCTGCCGCTGCTGCCCGGTGAGGTCATCCTCGTGAGCAACGAGATCGGGCTTGGGGTGGTGCCGATGGGCGCCGTCACACGCTTCTACGTGGATGAACTGGGCCGCCTGAACCAGCGCCTCGCCGCGCTGGCCGACAGCGTGCACATGCTGGTGGCCGGCATTCCGCTGGTGGTGAAAGGCCCGGCGATTACGCCGCACGCGTGAGCCAGTGTCGGTGCCGGGCAACGTCTTCGATCTCGGTCTGCCTGCGATAGCACTGGCTGCGCTGGCAGGCGTCGTCCTGGACCGCGTGCTGGGCGAGGTGCCGCGCTGGCATCCGCTGGTGGGCTTCGGCCGGCTGGCCGCGTGGATCGAACGCGGACTCAATCGCCAGCCTGCCCTGCGTTGGCGCTCCCATGTGGCTGGGCTGGCGGCATGGTGCCTCGCCGTCCTGCCCTTGGTAGCCGCCACCGCGTGGATCGCTGCGCAAACGCCCGCCGTGTCACAGTGGTGCGCGTGGATCACCGATGTCATCGCGCTCTACTTCGCCATCGGCGCACGCAGCCTGCGGGACCATATCGCACCCATCGCGCAGGCGCTGCAGTCCGGTGACTTGCCCAACGCACGCGCCCTCGCCGCGCGCATCGTCTCGCGTGACCTGCGTGATGCCGACGAAGAAGCGATCGCCCGCGCGGCGGTGGAATCCGCGCTGGAGAACGGCAGCGATGCCGTGTTCGCGCCGCTGTTCTGGCTGGTGGTGGCCGGTGCGCCGGGCGTGGTGCTGTACCGCCTGGCCAACACGCTCGACGCGATGTGGGGCTATCGCTCCGCGCGCTTTGCCGGCTTCGGCTGGGCGGCCGCGCGCATCGACGATGTGCTCAACTGGATTCCCGCGCGGCTGACCGCCATGAGCTACGCGCTGCTCGGCCACACAGCAGATGCACTGCGCTGCTGGCGCACGCAGGCGCCGCAGTGGTCGAGCCCGAACGCGGGGCCGGTGATGGCCTCCGGCGCCGGCAGCCTGCGCGTGCAGCTGGGCGGCATAGCGCGCTACGACGGCATCGACGAGGCTCGTCCCGCGCTCGGCGTCGGCAACGCAGCCAGCGCGGACGATATCCAACGTGCACTGGCCTTGGTGTCGCGCACGCTCTGGCTATGGCTGGCGGTGTTGAGCGCCGGCGGCGTGCTGGTCGTGCTCGGTGTCGTATGGCAGGTCGCATGACCTCCTCGCGGCCCTCCACCATCACCCACGGCGGCAACCTGGCCGATGCCCGCGCCCGCTACGGCGAGCCGTCCGGCGGCTGGCTCGACCTGTCGACCGGCATCAACCCGCACGGCTATCCCGTGCCGCCGATTGCACCCGAGGCGTGGCAGCGTTTGCCCGAAGACGATGGTCTCGAAGCGCTGGCCGCTGCGCACTATGGCGCGGCCGATGCCAACGCCATGCTGGCCGTGGCCGGCTCGCAAGCCGCCATCCGCGCGCTGCCGGCATTGCTGCCGCGCGGGCGGGTCGGCGTGGCACAGATCGGCTACAGCGAATACGCGCCCGCCTTTGCCCGTGCGGGCCATGTGGTTGTGCTGCTGCCGGAGTCGGCATTCCTGCAAGCCGACCTGCCGGATGCGCTCACGCACCTCGTGGTGGTCAACCCGAACAACCCGACCGCGCGCTGCCTGCCGGCGGACACGCTGCGGGCGTGGCACGCGCGGCTGCACGCACGTGGCGGCACGTTGATCGTGGACGAGGCATTCATCGAATCGCTCGACCACGCACCGACATTGGCGCCACAGGCAGGCCTGCCGGGGCTGGTCGTGCTGCGCTCGATCGGCAAGTTCTACGGCCTGGCGGGTGCGCGCATCGGCTTTGTGCTGGGGGCTCCGGCGCTACTGGCCGCGCTGCGCGACGCGCTCGGCCACTGGACCGTCAACGGCCCGGCGCGTGCCGTCGTGCGTGCTGCCCTGGCAGACGTCGCCTGGCAAAACCAGACGCGTGCGCAACTGCAACGCGAGGGCGCGCGTCTTGCTGCATTGCTGTACGCCTACGGCCTGCCCAATCATGCCACCCCGCTCTTTGCCTGGGCACCGACGCCAGACGCGCCAGCGCTGCATGCGGCGCTGGCCCGACAAGGCATCTGGACCCGCCTGTTCGATGTACCAGCCACGTCACCCGGGTGCGGCCTGCACGGTTTGCCCGGTTTACGTGTTGGCCTGCCTCCGGACGAAACCGGATGGTGTCGCCTTGCCAATACGCTAGCATCGCTGTCGCTGTCCGCTTGACCCGCCTCCACCAATGACTGCCCGTTCCACTCGCCTCACCCACTGTTTGCGCGCATTTGGCCTAGCTGCCCTGCTGGCCGCGACGCTCCCCGCCCAGGCGGCCATCTCCGTCATCGACGACACCGGCGCCACCGTCACCGTGCCGCGCCCGGTGCAACGCGTGATCAGCCTCGCGCCGCATGCCACCGAACTGCTGTTTGCCGCCGGCGGCGGCGCACGCATCGTCGGCACGGTGGCCTACAGCGACTACCCGAGCTCCGCACGCGACATCCCGCACGTGGGCGACAACCGTGCGCTGGACCTGGAGCGCATCGCCGCGCTCAAGCCGGACCTGGTGGTCGTATGGCGCCACGGCAATGCGCAGAAGCAGACCGACCGCCTGCGCGCGCTTGGCATCCCGCTGTACTTTTCCGAGCCGCACCGCCTTGCAGATATTCCGCGCTCCATCGAGGTGCTCGGCACGCTGCTCGACACCCGCGCCAGCGCCCACGACGCCGCCCAACAGTTCCGCCAGCAGGCCGATGCGCTGCGCCACCGCTATGCCAGCCGGCCGCCGGTGACGGTGTTCTTCCAGGTGTGGGAGCAACCGCTGATGACGCTCAACGGCCAGCACGTCTTTACCGACATGCTGGCGCTGTGCGGCGGCCGCAATGTGTTTGCGGGCGAGCCGCTGCTGGTGCCGACGGTGTCGACCGAGGCCGTGATCGCGGCCAATCCGGAAGTGCTGCTGACGGCCAGCATGGGCGCCACGCAAGGCAACCGGCCGGTCGATACGCTGGAACCCTGGAAACGCTGGACGTCATTGCTGGCGGTGCAGCGCGGCAACCTGTTCACCGTCAATGGCGACCTGATCAACCGCCCCGGCCCGCGCCTGATGGAAGGTGCAGCGTTGCTGTGCGAAGACCTCGAGCAAGCCCGCACCAAGCGCCTCGCCCGGCAAGGCGACGCAGCGTCAAACCGTTAGCGGTTCCAGAACAGCAGCAATGGCGGCACATCGGGCAGCACGCGGAACCCGCAGGCGCTGCCCCATTGCAGCGGCCATTGCAGCGTCTCGGCCAGCGGGCGCTGCAGCCAATGCGCTGCGAGCGCGCGCATGCAGCCGGCATGCGTGACGGCCCAGATGCAGGGCGCATCGGCTTCCGGTTCGATCGTCGCCACCGTCACCGACGCAGCCCACTCGGTCACGCGCGCAAGCAGGTCGGCGGCGGATTCACCGCCATGTGGGCTGCCGTGCAGCAGGTCGCGCGCCCAGCGGTCCACCTCCGCGCGCGGGATGTCGTCCCACTGACGGCCTTCCCAAACGCCGAAATCCATCTCCATCAACCGCGCGTCGAGTTCCGGCGCGGGCAAGGCGGCGGCCTCGGCCAGCGCGCGGGCGGTCTGCGCGCTACGTTGGAGCGGACTCGCGAACAGCCGGTGCGGTGGATGCGCGGTCAGTTTGTCGGCGATGCCGGCGGCGCTGGGCTCCATCGGTTCGTCCAGCGGCAGATCGGTGCGGCCGTAGCAGAGGCCCACCGTCATGGCCGGACGGGCGTGGCGGATCAGGATGATGTCCATGCCAGCAAGACCCACAGCGTGAGCAGCTCGAACAGCTGTTGCGCGAACCCCAGGCAATCGCCCGTGATGCCGCCGATGCGGCGCAGGAAATAGCGCCCCAGCGCCCAGCGCGCCACCAGCAGCGCGGCAACGACGATGGCCGCGCAGGCCGCGCCGAACCACAGCAGGGGCAGCACGCCAAACAGCACAACCCAGACGGCATCCTGCCAGCGCATGCGCTGCGCAACCGGCTTGCCCTTGCCTTCGGCGCGCACGTAGTCGTGTGTGAGCAGGTAGCTGACCGCCATGCCGCGGCTGGCGGCGTGTGCGGCCACCATGGCGGCCATCACGCCAGCAGTATGTGGCAAGGCCATCGCCGTCAGCAGCTGCCACTTCAGCAGCAACGCCATGCACACCGCGATGGCGCCAAACGCGCCGATGCGCGAGTCGTGCATGATGCGCAGCCGGTCCTCGGGCGTGTAGCCGCCGCCGAAGCCATCCGCGCAATCGGCCAGGCCGTCTTCGTGGAAGGCGCCGGTCAGCAACAGCGTGACCACCATCGACGCCGCCACCGCCACGCCGGGCGCTGGCACGGTGTGCACCGCCAGCCAGTACGCCAGCGCGCCCGCGGCGCCTACCAGCCATCCCACCAGAGGAAAGTAACGTGCCGCCCGGTTCAGCCCGTCCTGCGAGAAGCCGACCGAGGCCGGCACGGGAATGCGCGTGAAATACCCGATCGCTGTCCACAGCGCGCGGTAGGTCTCGCGCAGGGTGTCCATCACGGGGCCGATTGCTCGCTCACGCCGGCGCTGGCGAAGGTCGCCATCTCACGCAGGAAGGCCACCGCCGACACCAGCAACGGATACGCCAGCACCGCGCCACTGCCCTCGCCCAGGCGCATCGACAGCGACAGCAGCGGCCGCGCTTGCAGCGCATCGAGCAACATACGATGCCCGCGCTCGTCCGACACATGCCCGAACACGCAGAAGCGCAGCACGTCGGGCGCGATGCGCGCCGCCACCAGCACGGCCGTGGTGGCGATAAAGCCATCGACGAGGATCACCATGCGGCGCTGGGCCGCCTCCAGCACCGCACCGACCATGGCCGCGATCTCGAAACCGCCGAAGGTTGCCAGCACGTCCAGCGGCGCGCGCACGTCGGCATGCCGCTCGAACGCGCCTTCCAGCACCGCGCGCTTGCGCGCCACGCCGGCATCGTCCAGGCCGGTGCCGCGCCCGACGCATTGCGCCACCGGCACCTCGCACAGCCGCGCCATCAGGCACGCCGCAGAGGCCGTGTTGGCGATGCCCATCTCGCCCAGTGCGATCACGTTGGTGCCGAGCGCGGCGTGATGCGCCACGCGCTGCGCGCCGAGCGCCATGGCGCGCTCGCGCTCGTCGGCGGTCATGGCCGGCTCTAACGCGAAGTTGCGCGTGCCGGGGCCGACCGGTGCGTCGACCAGGCCAGGCACATCACCCGACTTGGCCGACCACAGCGGCGCCGCCACGCCCGCGTTGACGACCTCCAGCACAAAGCCGTGCTGGCGGCAGAACACGTTGACGGCCGCGCCGCCTGCGATGAAGTTGAGCACCATCTGTGCCGTCACCGCCTGCGGATAGGCGCTCACGCCCGCATGGGCAATGCCATGGTCTGCTGCGAACACCACCGTGGCAGGCCGCACCAGCGCGGGCGTTTCGGTGTTCTGGATCAGGCCGATCTGCACGGCCAGCTCTTCCAGCCGGCCGAGCGCGCCGAGCGGCTTGGTCTTGCTGTCCACGGCAGCGCGCAGGCGCTCACGCAGCGCGGCGTCAAAGGAAGGAAGTTCAATCTGCATAGCGGTACGGCCTTCAGAGTTCGACACCCGGCTGCGCCTGGATGCCTTGGGAAAATGCATGCTTGACCAACGTCATGTCGGTCACGGTATCGGCGGCCTCGATCAACTCCGGCGGCGCGCCGCGCCCGGTCACGACCACGTGCTGCGCGGCCGGTCGCGCCCGCAGGTCGGCCAGCACCGCACGCACGTCAAGGTAATCGTATTTGAGCGCGATGTTCAGTTCATCCAACAGCACCAGGCCGATGGATGGATCATTCAGCAACTCGCGCGCGCAGGCCCAGGCAGCTTGCGCCTTCTCGATGTCGCGCGTGCGGTCCTGCGTCTCCCACGTATAGCCCTCGCCCATGACGTGATAGCGACACTGTTCGGGAAACTGCCGCAGGAAGCGCTCCTCGCCGGTGGGGATCGCGCCCTTGATGAACTGCACCACGCCCACCTGCATGTCGTGGCCCATGGCGCGGATCACCATGCCGAAGCCCGAGCTGGACTTGCCCTTGCCATTGCCGGTGTTGACGACCAGCACGCCGCGCACGTCGGTGGCGGCGGCAATCTTGGCGTCGACCACGGCCTTCTTGCGCTGCATGCGCGCGCGGTGGCGGTCGTTGCGGGCGGCTTCGTCTTCAGGGAGCGTCATCGGGGTCGTCGGGAATCAAGGCGAGATGGCGACCGTCGTCGACCGCCACGATGGGGGTGCGCAGCACGCGCGCGCAGTGCTCGGGCGTAAGCACATCGGCAGCGGGGCCTGCCGTGGCATGGCCCTCGCCGTCCATCAGCAGCGCATGCGTGGCGAAACGGCGCGCTAGGTTCAGGTCGTGCACGGTCAGCACCACCAGCCAGCCATGGCGGCGGCAGCCGTCGCGCAGCAGGCGAAGCACTGCAATCTGCTGGTGCAGGTCTAGGTGCGCGACGGGCTCGTCGAGCAGCAGCACGCGCGCATCCTGCGCCACCACGGCGGCCATCGCCACGCGCTGGCGCTCACCGCCCGACAGCGTGCGCACATCCCGCTGCGCCAGCGGCTGCAAGGCCAGCGCGGAGATCGCGGCATCCACCGCGCGCGCATCGGCATCGCCCTCCCACTCCCAGCGTGCCAGATGCGGATGGCGGCCGGTCATCACGGCCTCATGGACCGTCATGGGAAAGGTGTCGTGCAGCGTCTGCGGCAGGAAGGCGCGGCGGCGCGCCAGTGCCAGGGCGGGCCAATCGGCCAGCGGATTGGCATCGAGCAGGATCGATCCACCGTCCGGCGCGCGCAAGCCCGCCACGGTAGACAACAACGTGGACTTGCCCGCGCCGTTCGGCCCGACCACGCACCACAGCTCGCCGCCGGTTGCCGTCATCGACAGGCGATCGATCAGCACGCGCTCGCCCATCGCCACGCGCAGGTCGTTTAGCGCGAGCGAAGGCACAGCGGCGCCGTCTGCAAAGGCTTCGGGCGCGGCAGCGCGGCGCAGCCAGCTCATCGCGCGCTCCGCGTCAGCAGATAGAGAAAGGTCGGCACGCCCAACAGCGTGGTAATCACGCCCACCGGCAATTGCGCCGGGGCCATCAGCGTGCGGGCGATCAGGTCGGCGAGCATCAGCAGGCCGCCGCCGGCCATCGCGGTAGCGGGCAGGTGGATGCGCACGTCGTGCGTCCACGCCAGGCGCACCATGTGCGGCACCAACAGGCCCACGAAGGCGACCGAGCCGGCAAGGGTCACTGCCACCGCCGTACACAGCGACGCCACCACGTAGATCAGCGCGCGCACCCGCGCCACCGGCACGCCGAGTGCGCGGGCGCGTGTCTCGCCAGTCAGCAGCACGTTCAGGTCGCGCGCATGCGGCAGCACCAGCGCCAGCGCCATCACCAGCGCAATCAACGCGCCAGCGTAACGGTCGGCGCCACCGAGGTCGCCGACCATCCAGAAGATCATGCCGCGCAGCTTGGCTTCGGGCGCGATCGTAAGAATCAGGGTAATGAGGCCGACCCAGCCGGAGGCGAGCACCACGCCGCCCAGCAGCAGGCGCGCGTTGGCTTCGCCGGGTTCGCCGCGCCAGAGGTGCTGGCGCGCGAGCGCGGCCACCAGGGCCATCGATAGCAGCGCGCCGGCGCCGGCACTGGTCTGCACGGCCCACCACGGCAGCGACAGCAGCATGGCCGTGAGCGCCGCCACCGCGCCGCCGCCGGACACGCCCAGCACATACGGATCGGCCAGCGGGTTGCGCAACAGCATCTGCATCAGCGCGCCGGCCAAGGCCAGCAGGCCGCCGGCGGCAAACGCCGCACCCGCACGCGGCAGGCGCAGCTCGATGACGATGCCGGTAGCCAGCCCGTCACCGCTGCCGGTGAGCGCCTGCCAGACCTCGGCAGGCGTCAGCCGCACGCTGCCCAGCATCAGCGAGGCCACCAGCACCGCCACGCACGCGAGCGCCAACAGCGACCACAGTCGCCAGGCGAATCCGCGCGCGGGCAGTGCGGGTGTCATCGTTGTGCCGCCTCGTGCTGTTGCCACGACAGCGTGAAGAACACCCCACGCGATGCCGTGTTGTACGGGAAGATCAGCTGGTAGTTCTTGTTGAACAGGTTCTCCACGCGCGCCGACAGCGCCCAGTCACGCGTAATCTGATACCGCCCCGTCAGGTTGACCAGCCCGTAGCCGCCAAGCATCTGCGTCGAATCCTGACGGTTGCCCGCCGCGTTCCACTCGATGCCCGCCGTATACGGCCCGAAGGTCTTGCTGGCCGACACGCTGCCGAAGTGCCGCGCGCGGCGCGACAGCAGCTGGTTGGCCGACAGGTCCTGCGGATTCTGCATGGTAAAGCTGGCGCGCACGTCCACGCCATAGATCGAACCCCGATACGACGTCTCCAGCCCGTTCACGCGCGCCCGGTTGACGTTGGCCGCCATGAAGGTGCCCGCCACCGGATCAAACACCGCCGTGATCAGGTTGCTGTAGTCGGTCTCGAACGCTGTCACGCGCACCAGGCCGATCATGCTGTTGTACTCCACGCCGCCCTCCACCGAGCGCGCCTTCTCCGGCTGCAGGTTCGGGTTGCCGAAGAACGGGTAGTACAGCTCGTTGAAGCTCGGCGCGCGGAACGCATTGCTCACGCTGGCGATCGCCTTCCATGCCGGGTTGAAGGCAAAACCGTAGCCCAGGTAGTAGCTGTTGGCGCCGCCGAAGTCCGAGTAGCGGTCGCGGCGCAGGTTGACCTGCAGCTGGTGCGGACCGAACTTGCCTTCGTAACCGAGGTAGCCCGAATCGACGCGGCGCGTGGAGGCCTGGTAGGCATCGGTGTCGATGGCCTGGTTCAGGTGCTCGTAGCCGACCTTGAGCAATTGGCCGGGCATGAATGCCCAGTCGTTCTGCCAGCTCACCTGGCGGCTCTGCGTGTTGAAGCGGCCCGGCACCTGCACCTGGCCGTTCGTGAAGTTCAGGCTCTTGTCATCACCCTGCGATACCGTCAGGCGCGTCTTCCAATCCTGCGTCACCTTGCCGTCCACGAAGGCCGACATCGCGCGCACCTGGTTGTGGGCGACGTTGTCGTCGGTGGGCAGGCCGAAGGCGTTGTCGTAGCTGACCGTGCCCCAGGTCTGGAAGTAGGTCAGGCCTGCCTGCCAATCCGCCGAGAAGCGGTGCGACAGCTGCGCCGACACGCTCTTGTTGGTGTACGCGTTGTCGTTCGGGTTGGCGTTCGGCGCCTGCTGCGGGTTGATCGACGAGAACCCGGTGGTCTTGAACTCCGACACCGACAGCGCAAACGACGTATCGCCCTGCTCGCCCAGCGTTCCGCTGATGCCGCCCTGCGCGCGCTTGGTGTTGCGCGAGCCATATTCGATCTCGGCGTTGGCCAGCGGGCCGTGCCCCTTGCCGTTGCGCGTGAAGATCTGCACCACGCCGCCGATCGCATCCGAGCCGTACAGCGCGGAGACGTTGCCGCGCACGATCTCGATATGGTCGATCTGGTCAGCCATCAGTTGGTCGATCTGCGTGCCGCCGGCGGTGCCGGAACTCGCACGCACGCCGTCGATCAACACCAGCGTCTGGGCGGAACTGGCACCGCGCATGAAGATACTCGCCGTCGAACCCGGGCCACCGTTCTGCGCGATCTCAATGCCAGCCTCGCGGCGCAGCAGCGTCACCATATCCGGCGCTTGCGAGCGCTCGATGTCCTGGCGCGTGATCACCGTGGTGTGCGGCAGCGCGTCGGACAGCTTCTGCTCGCTGCGCGAGGCTGTCACGATGGTCGGATTGAGATCGCTCACCGGCGTACCTGCCGCCTGCGTATTGCTTTGTGCCCAAGCGGGCGCAACAACCCCCGTCAGCGCGCTGGCAAGCGCGCCCATGGCCGCCCGGTGCATCCGGTGCGGCCGCTTATGTGTCAAGCTCATGATGAAAAAAACAAGAAGCGTCAGCCGGACCCGTTCCCCCGCGGGTCGCTGGCAGCAGGATTTCAATGCGGTTCCCTCCGGGTCTCGCATTGGCTCGAAATCCACTGTCCTGGCCGGTATCCGGGCTGGCGAACCGGGCCCGCCCGCCTTCCCATTCAATCGAACAGTGGCATGTGGACGGACCTGCGCAACGCCGCGCCCTCTTCTTGCGAGAGGTGGCGCGGGCGTCGATGGCGTTCGCTTACCGTTGCGGGGGCAGCGCAGGTTGGCGCAGCGCTTAGGCAGCGTGCACTCCCTGCTTCCCGTTTAACTGCAGATCGGCTCTGCGGGCACCAGGACGGCGCGAGTGTAACGGAAACACCCTCGACCACGCGAATTCGCCTACAAAACACGTTGCGCGCCGCGCGTCCCTCAGCGCATCGCTTACACCCGGCAATCCATACGGAGGACAGGCGCGGCCGATACGATCGGCTAAAATCCCTCCACTCGATTCTGACTGACACCCGATGCTGAACGAACTCGAACAACTTGCCGACAAGATCGCGCGCGTGCTGCGTCACGCCGACACGCTTGCCGCCGAGAACCAGCGCCTGCGCGCCGAAGTCGAACGGCTCCAGGCCGAGGCCGATGTCGCCAAGACCGAGCGCGACGCCATGCTGGCCGATCGCAGCGTGCTCAACGCGAAGATCGAAGAAGCGCAGCTGCGCATCCAGTCGATTCTCGACAAGCTGCCCACCGGCACCGACACCCGCCAGCTGGACCTTCTCGGCCAGAGCGCAGGCGCCACCGACACGACGGCCCCGCAATCGGAGACCCCGCATGAGCAGTAAGCAGATTGAAGTGAACATCGCCGGGCAGCCGTACAAGTTTGCCGTCTCGGCCGACAACGAAGCCGCGCTGTGCGAAGCCGCCGCGATGGTCGACAACCAGATGATGCGCATCAAGAACGCCTCGAACACCAAGGGCATCGAGCGCGTGGCCGTGATGGCCGCCATCAGCATCGCGTCGGATCTGCTGTCGATGCAGCGCCAGGCCGCCTCCGACGCATCGCTGCCGATCGACACGATCCGCGCCAAACTGGCCGACCTGAACGCCCGCGCCGATGAAGCGCTGCGCCAGTACGGCGAGGCCATTTGACGCCGCGCAACGTCTTTGTAACCGGCTCGCATCCGGGCTTGGGTTCGGATGCGAACGGGTGTATAGTGTCACCCAATGGCTACCGAGAGCCTCCCGCAAACCCTTACACCATAAGGCTTTAGCGGCTACAGGCTGATCAATCGGTTGTCTGCGATGAATCTCTCAGACGCATGACCATGTCTTCGATGGCATGCATTTCACTTGCGTGGTGATGCGTCTGACAGTTTCCCTGCCTGGTTCGCCATGGCCATAATTCCTTGAACCGATAAGCATTGCTTGGTGCGGGATATGCCGTGTGGGCGAGCGCGTCTTCCAGTGCACAGCGTGCGACGCAAGTCGTGTGCTCCCTGCGCCGGTGATGTACCCGAAATGCGGCTTCCGCTGCCACTCTGAACCTCACTTGGGTTCAGGATGCGGGTCTAGCGGCCGAGGTGGGGACCCTACAAAAGGCGGTAGCGCGTAAAGTGCTACCGCCTTTTTCTTTTCCGCGCCGCCAGATGGCGAGGGCGCAACGCTGTTGCTATGCTGCGCACACTGTCACTTCCACAGCACGCGCGCCATGCCCGCCCAATACTGGTTGATGAAGTCCGAGCCCGACGAGGCCAGCATCGATACGCTGCAGACCGAGGGCACCCTGCCCTGGACGGGCGTACGCAACTACCAGGCGCGCAACTTCATGCGTGACCGCATGCGCATCGGCGACGGCGTACTGTTCTACCACTCGTCGTGCCCACAGCCGGGCATCGCGGGGCTGGCGGAGGTCTGCTCGACCAGCCATCCTGATCCCACGCAGTTCGACGCCAAGAGCCCCTACCACGACCCCGCCTCCAAACCCGAGGCACCGCGCTGGATGCTGGTCGACGTGAAGTTCGTGCGCAAGTGTGCGCTGATCGATCTGCCCACGCTGCGCGCGCAGGAACCACTGGCCGACATGATCGTCCTGCAGCGCGGCAACCGCCTGTCGATCACGCCGATCACGCCCGCGCAGTGGCGCTACATCACCACCAAGCTGATGCGCAACCCGGACTGACCGGACGCCTGCCGTCAGGTTTGGTTACAAACGTGATGAACGATGCGCCCGTGCGCGGGTCAGAAGCATCACATTGCTTTTTGGGAGAACACAATGAAACCTGTCCTGGCTGCAACCATCCTCGGCACGGCTGTGATGGCATCGTCTGCATTTGCGCAAACAGTCTCCGGGCCGACGGAGGCATGGGCACCGCATTCGGGCGTGCTGTCGTTGGATGCCCAAGCCGTGGCCGAGGTGCCGACCGACACCGTCACCCTCACGCTGGGCGCGGAACAGGAAGGCGCGGACCCGGGCGCCATCTCCGCGTCGCTGTCGCGCAAGGCCGATGACGTGATCGCCCAGGCCAAGCGCACCGCCGGCGTGCAGGCAGAAACGGGCGGCTTCAACATCTACCCGAACACCGATCGCAACGGCAAGATCAGCGTCTGGCGCGGCCGCGCCGAGGTACGCCTCACGTCGAAGGACTTTGCGGCCGCCTCCAAGCTGGCCGGCCAACTGGCCAACCAGATGCAGGTGCAGAACATCAATTTCACGCTCTCGCGTGAAGCGCGCACGGCAGCCGAGGCCAAGCTGATGGACCAGGCCGTCAATGCCTTCCGCGAGAAGGCGCAGACCAGCACCAAGCTGTTCGGCTACAGCAGCTACACCATCCGCGACGTGCATGTGGGCGCGAACAACGTGCCGCCGGGCCCGCGCCCGATGATGCGCATGGCCGCGATGGCCGCCGACGCCGCACCGGTGCCGGTGCCCATCGAGGGCGGCAAGGCCCAGGTGACGGTGACCGTCTCCGGTGCCGTGCAGATGCTGAAGTAACGCATCATCGCGCCATGAAAAAAGCCACCGCTTGCGGTGGCTTTTTCTTTGCCTGAGTTCGACGCGGTCTAGGCGTGTGCCTGGGCTTGCGCGTCGTTGCCGTTGTGGCCGGCGCGTCGATAGGCCCACACCAGTATCGCCACGCCCGCCAAGATCATCGGCAGCGACAGCCACTGCCCCATCGACAGGTTCATCGCCAGCAGGCCGAGGAAGTTGTCCGGCTCGCGTGCGAACTCCGCCAGGAAGCGGAAGCAACCATAGCCGAGCAGGAAGGCGCCCGACACCGCGCCCATCGGTCGTGGCTTGCGCGCGTACAGCCACAGCAGGATGAAGAACAGCACGCCCTCGCCCGCGAACTGATAGAGCTGCGACGGGTGGCGCGGCAGCATGTGGTACTGGTCGAACACGGCCTGCACGCCGCTCGTGATGGCCTGCTGGGCGTGCGAGGCGAGCCACGCCTGGTCCTCGCCCTGCGCCTGCGGGAACAGCATCGCCCACGGCAGGTTGGGCGACGACACACGGCCCCACAGCTCGCCGTTGATGAAGTTGCCCAGGCGCCCCGCGGCCAGCCCGCACGGCACCAGCGGCGCGATGAAGTCCGTCACCTGCATCCACGAACGACCGCGTAGACGCGCATACAGCATCATCGCGATGACCACGCCGAGGAAGCCGCCGTGGAAGGCCATGCCGCCCTCCCACACCTTGAAGATGTCGAGCGGGTGAGCGAGGTACCAGTCGGCCTTGTAGAACAGCACATAGCCCAGGCGCCCGCCCAGGATCACGCCGAGCACGCCGTAGAACAGCATGTCGTCGAGATCGCGGCCGCTCCAGCCTTGTGCGGCGATGTGCGGCTGGCGCGTGCGCAGCCGGCCGAACCACAGGAACATGATGAACGCCGCCAGATACATCAGGCCGTACCAGCGGATGGCGAGCGGCCCCAGGTGCAGGGCGACGGGATCGAATTGCGGATGGATGAGCATGAATCCTGGGGTGTCGAACGAATCAGGTTTGGTTGTCTTTGTGCTGCCGGGCGACCGCCTCGGCGCTGGCCACGAACCACGGCAGCACCGGCGAGGCCGCATCGCGCCGCCACACCAGACCGGTCTCGATGAACGGGCTCGGCGCGGCGAGTTCCAGATAGACCACGCCGGTCCGCTGCAGGTTGCATAGCGATGCGGGCACCAGCGCCACGCCCATCTCCGCAGAGACGAGGCTGACGATGGTCTGCATCTGGATGGCTTCCTGGCCGATGCGCGTTGCAGTGTCCCCACCGCCGTGCGCGGCATGATAGCCGGTAATGATGTCATACAGCGCAGGCGCGGACCGGCGCGGGAAGATGATGAGCGGCTCGGCCGCCGCATCGGCCAGCGCGATGGGCTGCCCGGGGGCCACGCCCCACTGCGCGGCACGCGAGGCCGGCACCGCCAGCACCAGCCGCTCACGCACCAGTGGCCGATAATCCAGCTCACCGGGAACAGAGCCCGCGTGATGCGCGATCACCACGCCCGCATCCACCTCATCGGCCAGGAGCGCCTCGATCTGCACGTCACTGGTAGCTTCACGCAACTGGAGCTGCACATCGGGCCGCGCGTCACGAAAGTGCCGTAGCACCGCGGGCAGGATGCCGTAGTCGGCCGTGCTGACGAAGGCCAGCGACAGCGAGCCCACCTCGCCGCGCGCCAGCCGCTGGGCCAGCGCAGGCAGCGCGGCAGCTTCGGCCAGCACGCGGCGCACCTCGACCAGCCAGCGCGCGCCCACCGGCGTGAGCGCTACCGAACGCTGCGTGCGGTGGAACAACGTCACGCCCAGCTCCTCCTCCAGCGCGCGGATCTGCTGCGACAGCGGCGGCTGCGTCATCGCCAGGCGCTCGGCGGCGCGGCCAAAATGGAGTTCCTCGGCGACGGTCACGAAGTAGCGGAGCTGGCGCAGGTCCATGGGTGTGATTGATAGTTTTTCCGACTCAATAATCGCTCAATAATATATTTGACACGCCATTTGTCCAGCGGCATTCTGTGCCCCACACAGTTTCCTCAGAACGATATTTCCCCGATCCCCACGGAGGACCACCATGCCGGACAACAAGCGTTCCCAGAACATCACTCAGGGCGTGGCCCGCTCGCCCAACCGCTCGATGTACTACGCGCTGGGCTACAAGAAGGAAGACTTCAGCAACCCGATGATCGGCGTGGCCAACGGCCATTCGACCATCACGCCGTGCAACTCGGGCCTGCAGAAGCTGGCCGACGTGGCCGTGGCGGCCGTGAAGGAAGCCAAGGCGAACCCGCAGATCTTCGGCACGCCGACCATCTCCGACGGCATGTCGATGGGCACCGAGGGCATGAAGTTCTCGCTGATCTCGCGCGAAGTCATCGCCGACTGCATCGAGACCTGCGTCAACGGCCAGTGGATGGACGGCGTGGTCGTCATCGGCGGCTGCGACAAGAACATGCCGGGCGGCATGATCGCCCTCGCCCGCACCAACGTGCCGGGCATCTACGTGTACGGCGGCACCATCAAGCCGGGCCACTGGAAGGGCAAGGACCTGACCATCGTGTCGTCGTTCGAGGCCGTGGGCGAGTTCACCGCCGGCCGCATGAGCGATGAAGACTTCGAGGGCATCGAGAAGAACGCCTGCCCGTCGAGCGGCTCGTGCGGCGGCATGTACACCGCCAACACGATGAGCTCGTCGTTCGAGGCGCTGGGCATGTCGCTGCTGTATTCGTCGACCATGGCCAACCCGGACCAGGAGAAGGTCGACAGCGCCGCTGAATCGGCCCGCGTGCTGGTCGAGGCCGTGCGCCGCGACCTCAAGCCGCGCGACATCATCACGCGCAAGTCGATCGAAAACGCCGTGGCCGTGATCATGGCCACCGGCGGCTCGACCAACGCCGTGCTGCACTACCTTGCGATCGCCCACGCCGCTGAAGTGGAATGGACCATCGATGACTTCGAGCGCGTGCGCCAGCGCGTGCCCGTGATCTGCAACCTGAAGCCGTCGGGCCAGTACGTGGCGACCGACCTGCACAAGGCAGGCGGCATCCCGCAAGTGATGAAGCTCCTGCTGAACGCCGGCCTGCTGCACGGTGATTGCATCACCATCACCGGCAAGACGCTGGCCGAAGAACTGGCCAACGTGCCGGACCAGCCGCGCGCTGATCAGGACGTGATCCTGCCGATCGAGAAAGCGCTGTACAAGGAAGGCCACCTGGCCATCATGAAGGGCAACCTGGCCGAGGAAGGCGCCGTGGCCAAGATCACCGGCCTGAAGAACCCGGTCATCACCGGCCCGGCCCGCGTGTTCGAGGACGAGCAAAGCGCCATGACGGCCATCCTGGGCGACCAGATCAAGGCCGGCGACATCCTGGTGCTGCGCTACCTCGGCCCGAAGGGCGGCCCGGGCATGCCGGAGATGCTGGCCCCGACCTCGGCCATCATCGGCAAGGGCCTGGGCGAATCGGTGGGCTTTATCACCGACGGGCGCTTCTCGGGCGGCACGTGGGGCATGGTGGTCGGCCACGTCGCGCCGGAAGCGTTTGTGGGCGGCACGATTGGTCTGGTGCAGGAAGGCGACTCGATCACGATCGACGCGCACCAGCGCCTGCTGCAACTGAACGTGGCGGACGATGAGCTGGCGCGCCGCCGCGCTGCGTGGAAGCAGCCGGCACCGCGCTATACGCGTGGCGTGCTGGCCAAGTTCGCGCAACTCGCTGCGCCGGCCAGCAAGGGCGCGGTCACGGGCTGATCGGCCTTTGCCTGCATTACGAGAGAACCCGCCACATGGCGGGTTTTTTCATGCGTGCGCGCCGTGTGTCGCGTACTTGCGCAGCAGCGCGCAAAACGCCTGCGCCGGCTCGCTGAGCACGTCTTCACGCCGCGTGAGCACGCCAAAGCCCGTGAGCTTCTGCCCCACCGCCAGCGGCAACTCGCGCAGCAGCCCCGCCTTCAGGTAATCGCGCACGACGGACTCCGGCAGCATCGCCACCGCCTCGCTGGTCTGCAGCAACTGCAGCGTCGCGAAGATCGAGCCGCACTCCACCACGTTCCCCGGCGAGGGCAGCCGCGCATCGCCGAACTCCGATTCCAGCACCTGCCGCGCCGGGCTCGACACGGGCTGCATGATCCACGGCCACGCCAGCAAATCGGCTAGCGCGACGTCGCCCTGCCCCGCCAGCGCATGCTCGGCCCGCACCACCAGCCGCAACGACTCGTTGGCCAGCGGCTCGAAATCGAACTCGTTGTGCTGCTGCAGGCTGGCGAAGCGGCCGACGGCCAGTTCGATCTCGCGGCGCTCCAGCAGCGCGGCCACCTGGTCGCTGGTCTCGCCGAGGATGCGCACGTTCAGGCGCGGCCGCTCGGCCTTCAGCTCGGTGACGGCGTGGGCGATCAGGTCCGGCGCGGCGCCCATGATGGCGCCTACCACGAGCTGGCCGAAGCCGCCTTGCCGTTTCAACTCCAGGTCTTCCAGGAAGCGCTGCAGGCCCGCGCGCGTCTGCGTGGCATAGGCCACCACCTCCTGCCCGAGCGGCGTCGGCCGCATGCCACGCGGGAGGCGCTCGAACAGCGGGAAACCAAACGCCTCCTCCACGTCCGCCAGCAGCTTGGTCGCCGACGGCTGCGTCACGTGGATCACCGCGGCCGCCTGGTGCAGGTTGCCCAGCGCGCCGATCGCCTCCAGCAGCGTCAGGTGTTTGACGCGCAGCCGCTCGATCCGCGACGAGGAGCGAATCCGCCGACCACCCTGCCATTCCAATTTGGAATCAATCTCCATTGTTTTTCGATTTGAGAGCTATCGCACCGCTGAATATAGTCGGAAGCCAAGTCACACCACAACCACCTAGGAGACCGCATGAAACTCGTGCGCTATGGCGAACCCGGCCAAGAACAACCCGGACTGATCGACGCCCAGGGCGTGCTGCGCGACTTGTCCGCGCATGTTGACGACATTGCCGGCGCGGCGCTCGGCGCGAACGAATTGTCACGATTGCGCGGCCTGCCGATGTCGGTACTGCCCGCCGTGCCCGGCACGCCGCGCCTGGGGCCGTGTGTGGGCCGCGTCGGCAAGATGATCTGCGTGGGCCTGAACTATTCCGACCACGCTGCGGAATCTGGCATGGCCGTGCCCACCGAGCCGGTGCTGTTCACCAAGGCGGTGAGCGCCATCGTCGGCCCGAACGACAACGTGGAGATCCCGCCGGGCTCGGAGAAGACCGACTGGGAAGTCGAACTCGGCGTGGTGATCGGCAAGGCCGGGCGCTATCTCAGCAAGGCCGAGGCGATGGACCACGTGGCCGGCTACTGCGTCGTCAATGACGTGTCCGAGCGCGCCTATCAGCTCGAGCGCGGCGGCACCTGGGACAAGGGCAAGGGCTGCGACACCTTCGGCCCGCTCGGCCCCTGGCTCGTCACTCGCGACGAGGTGCCCGATCCGCAGGCGCTCGATATGTGGCTGGAGGTGGACGGCAAGCGCTACCAGGACGGCAACACGCGCACGATGATCTTCGACGTGCCGACGCTGGTCTCGTACATCAGCCAATTCATGAGCCTGCAGCCGGGCGACGTGATCTCCACCGGCACGCCGCCGGGCGTCGGCATGGGCCAACAGCCGCCGGTGTATCTGCACGCGGGCCAGACCATGCGCCTGGGCATCGCCGGCCTGGGCGAGCAGGAGCAGCGCGTGGTGCACGCCCTGACCGGCGCCAAGGAGGCCGCGTAATGAACCAGATCGACCTGACCGGCCGCGTGGCCGTCGTCACCGGCGGCGCGCGCGGCATCGGCTATGCGGTGGCCGAGCGCGCGCTCAAATCAGGCGGCTCGGTGGCGCTGTGGGACATCGATGCCGAGCGCCTCGCGCAAGCCAAGGAAGCGCTGGCTGCGCCGTTCAATGGCAAGGCCGTCGAGCGCATCTCCACCCACGCGCTGGACCTCGCCGACGAGGCCGCCGTCAACGCCGCCACGCAACAAACGCTCGCTCTGCACGGCCGCATCGACGTGCTCGTCAACAACGCCGGCATCACCGGCGGCAACGGCGTGACGTGGGAACTGGCGCCCGACGTGTGGCGCCGCGTGATCGACGTCAACCTGATCGCGCCTTACCTCACCTGCCGCGCCGTGGTGCCGCACATGCTGGAGCGCGGCTACGGACGCATCGTCAACGTGGCGTCCATCGCCGGCAAGGAGGGCAACCCGAACGCTTCGCACTACAGCGCGTCCAAGGCGGGGTTGATCGGACTGACCAAGTCGCTCGGCAAGGAAGTCGCGGGCAAGGGCATCCTCGTGAACGCCGTCACGCCGGCCGCCGCGCGCACGGAGATATTCGATTCGATGGCGCAGAGCCATATCGACTTCATGCTCTCGCGCATCCCGATGGGCCGTTTCCTGCATGTCGACGAGGCCGCCGCGATGATCGCGTGGCTGAGTTCCGAGGACTGCGCCTTCAGCACCGGCGCCGTGTTCGACCTGTCCGGAGGCCGCGCCACCTACTAGCCGCACGCTGCAACCTCTTCGGCCGCGCGGGCGGCCATCCCGGCATCGGGGGACACACGCCGAGCCACCCCAAGGAGACAAACCATGACCCTGCAGCAAACCGACGCGCTCGACGGCGCGGTGGCCAAGGCCATCCGCCGGCTGGTGCCCTTCCTCCTGCTGATGTACGTGCTGGCCTTCCTGGACCGCGCCAACATCGGCTTTGCCAAGGCGGCGTTCCAGGCCGACACGGGCCTGTCCAACGCCGCGTATGCCTTCGGCGCCGGCGTGTTCTTCATCGGCTATGCGCTGCTCGAAGTGCCGAGCAACCTGATCCTGCATCGCGTCGGCGCACGCGTGTGGATGTGCCGGATCATGGTGACGTGGGGCCTCGTCTCCGCCGCCATGATGTTTGCGCATACCGAGACGGCGTTCTACTGGCTGCGCTTCCTGCTGGGCGTGGCGGAGGCCGGCTTCTTCCCCGGCGTCATCTACTACCTGACGCAATGGTTCCCCGCCGCCTCGCGCACGCGGGTCATGGGAATGTTCTATTTCGGCGCGCCGCTCGCGTTCATCGTAGGCGGGCCGCTGTCAGGCTGGCTGCTGGAGCTGCACGGCGCGGCGGGCCTGGCCGGCTGGCAGTGGATGTTCCTGATCGAAGGCGCGCTGGCCTCGGCGGTGGGCGTGTGGGCATTCTGGTATCTCGACAACCGGCCGGACGATGCCGCGTGGCTCACGCCTGCCGAGCGCCAGGCGCTGTCCGCCGCCATCGCGCGCGAGGAACACGCCAAGCACGCGCACGGCCCGCGCAGCGTGCTGGCCGCGCTGTGCAACGCACGCATCCTCTACCTGTCGCTGATCTACGCACTGATCCAGATGAGTGTGTACGGCGTCACCTTCTACCTGCCGACGCAGGTGGGCTCGCTGCTCGGCCAGAAGGTCGGACTGATGGTCGGCGTGGTGACGGCGATCCCGTGGCTGTGTGCGCTGGTGGCGGCGTTCTTCATCCCGAGGCTGGCGAGCCAGCACGGGCAGCACCGCGGCTACGCCGTCGTCACCCTCATGGTGGCCGGTGCCAGCATCGCGGTCTCGGCGGGTCACACGCCGATGCTCTCGCTCGTGGCGCTGTGCTTTGCAGCCGCCGGTTTCATCGCCGTGCAGCCGTTGTTCTGGACCTTTCCCACCGGCTACCTCGGTGGCGCCGCAGCCGCTGGCGGCATTGCGCTGATCAACTCGCTGGGCGCGCTGGGCGGCTTTGTCGCGCCCAACGTGCGCGCCTGGGCTGAACAGGCGTTCGCGTCTACGCAGGCCGGGCTGTACGTACTCGCCTGCACCACCCTCGTCGGCGCGGCGCTGATCGCGCTGATGCACCGCCGGCCCGACGCCACCCTGGCACCGCGCCACGCGCATTAGTTCTCGCTTTCCCTTCGCACTCGCAGGAGTCTCCCATGAGCATGCCCACCATCCGCCACGTCCGCGCCTTTACCGTGCGCGGCGGCGGCGCCGATTACCACGACCAGGGCGAAGGCCACTGGATCGACGACCACATCTCGACGCCGATGTCGCGCTACCCCGAGTACCGCCAGAGCCGGCAGTCGTTCGGCATCAACGTGCTCGGCACGCTGGTGGTGGAGATCGAAGCCAGCGACGGCACGGTCGGCTTTGCCGTCACGACCGGCGGCGAGATCGGTGCGTTCATCGTCGAGAAGCATCTGGCGCGCTTCCTGGAAGGCCGCCGCGTGACCGACATCGAGACGATGTGGGACCAGATGTTCCACGCCACGCTGTACTACGGCCGCAAGGGCGTGGTCATCAACACCATCTCGGGCGTGGACCTGGCGCTGTGGGACCTGCTCGCCAAGGTGCGTGGCGAACCGGTGCACCAGTTGCTCGGCGGCCCGGTGCGCGACGAGTTGCAGTTCTATGCGACCGGCGCGCGACCGGACCTGGCCAAGCAGATGGGCTTCATCGGCGGCAAGCTGGCGCTGCAGCACGGCCCGGCGGAAGGCGAAGAAGGCCTGCGCAAGAACCTGGCAACGCTGGAAACCATGCGCAACCGCGTCGGCGACGATTTCTGGCTGATGTGGGATTGCTGGATGAGCCTGGACGTGCCCTACGCCACGCGCCTCGCGCAGGCCGCGCATGCATACGGCCTGAAGTGGATCGAAGAAGCCCTGCCGCCCGACGACTACTGGGGCTACGCTGCGCTACGCAAGAACGTGCCGCGCGGCATGTTGGTCACCACGGGCGAGCACGAAGCCACGCGCTGGGGCTTCCGCATGCTGCTGGAAATGGGCTGCGCCGACATCATCCAACCGGATGTAGGCTGGTGCGGCGGCATCACCGAGCTGATCCGCATCTCGGCACTGGCCGATGCACACGGCGCGATGGTCGTGCCGCACGGCTCATCGGTGTACAGCTACCACTTCGTGGTGACGCGCCACAACAGCCCGTTTGCGGAGTTCCTGATGATGGCGCCCAAGGCGGACAAGGTGGTGCCGATGTTCACGCCGCTGCTGCTCGATGAGCCGGTGCCGGTGAACGGACGCATGCCGGTGTCGGCGCTGGATAAGCCGGGTTTTGGCGTGCGGTTGAATCCGGCGTGCGAGCTGCATCGCCCGTACACGCACGAACCGGCAGCGCGCGCTGCGGTATCGCTGCCGGGCAAGGCAGCCGTCGCGGCTCAGTGAGCGATCAACGCTGAGGCGGCTTGCGCTGGGCGGCGAGTGCGTCGTCCAGCGCGGCGCCCAGCCAGTCCATCAGGCGGGCTTCGAGCGTGCGCGTGAGGTCTGCGGCCAGTTGCTCGGTCAGCAGGGACAGGCGCGACTCCAGCGCCGCGCGGCATTGCGCCTCGATCAGCGCCGGCCATTCAGACTGAAAACGCCACATCACCTCACCCATCACGCGCGCGGCGTCGGTGCCAGCGGGCGGCATCGCCGAGGTTGGCACGAGGCCCTGCTCACGCAAGGCGGGCGGCACGACGGCTGCAGCCGCAGCGGGCTGACGGGACGAAGCCGGAGCCGGCGGCGCAACCTCCAGCGGAGCGTCGTCCAGATCGACGATCTCGGTCAGGACCGGGATGTTGTTGTCCGCAGGGGACCTAGGGTCTGTCATGCACGCCCCACGTCGTGATGTTGGATCGGGTAGCCGCGGTCGCGGTAGAAGCGGAAGCGATCGCGCGCAGCGGCGCGGTCGGCATCGTCATCGCCGACGATCTCGATCAGCCGGGCAAAGCGCGCGAACAGCGGCGGCGGCTCGGCCGACAGGTTGACCAGAATGTCGTGATGCGGCGCGTCGTCCAGCGGCTCGGCGGCATCGGCCAGCAGGATCGGCGTCTGGTCTGCGAGCGGATGCCGCAGACCGCAGTGCGGCAGAAAATCGAGTTGGCTGAAGGTCCACAACTGCGTGTCGAACGCTTCCAGCGCGGCGCGATCCCCCACCACGATCACCTTCTGGCCCGCGCCGTAAGCCTTGCGCACGAGCCGGCAGGCATAGGCCAGCTTGCCGGGCACGTTGCTGTGGAAATCGACGCGGGTCATCGGGTGTAGTGCTTCAGGCGCATCAGGCGCGATCCATCAGGAAACGCGTCAGCAGCGGCACCGGGCGGCCGGTGGCGCCCTTGGCCGCACCGCTCTTCCAAGCCACCCCGGCGATGTCCAGGTGGGCCCAGTCGTACTTCTCGGTAAAGCGCGACAGGAAGCAGGCCGCCGTCACACTGCCGGCCGGGCGGCCGCCGATGTTGCCCATGTCGGCAAAGTTGGACTTGAGCTGCTCCTGGTATTCCTCGTCCAGCGGCATGCGCCAGGCGGTGTCGAGCGATTGCTTGCCGGCCGCCACCAGCGCATCGGCCAACGCATCGCTGCGGGCGTACATGCCGGTGTTGACGTGGCCCAGCGCGATGATGCAGGCGCCGGTCAGCGTCGCCACGTCGATCACCACGGCCGGCTTGAAGCGCTCCACGTAGGTGAGCGCATCGCACAGGATCAGGCGGCCTTCGGCGTCGGTGTTCAGGATCTCGATGGTCTGGCCGGACATGCTGGTAACCACGTCGCCCGGTTTGGAGGCGATGCCACTCGGCATGTTCTCGCAGGTCGGCACCACGGCAATGACGTTCTGCTTGAGCCCCATCTCGGCCACGGCGCGCAGCGTACCCAGCACCGAGGCCGCGCCGCACATGTCGTACTTCATCTCATCCATGCCCTCGCCCGGCTTGAGCGAGATGCCGCCCGTGTCGAAGGTGATGCCCTTGCCCACCAGCACCACCGGCGCCTGCTTGACGGGGCCGCCCATATAGCGCAGCACGATGAACTGCGGCGGTTCGACGCTGCCCTTGGTGACCGACAGGAAGGCGCCCATCTTCAGCGCTTCCATCTGCTTGCGGCCGAGCACCTCGACCTTCAGCTTGAAATCCTTGGCGATCTGGCGCGCGGTGTTGGCCAGGTACGTCGGCGTGCAGATGTTGGACGGCAGGTTGCCCAGGTCACGCGTCAGGTCCATGCCGTTGGCGATGGCGGTGCCGCGCGTGGCGGCCACGGCGGCCGCCTTGGCGTCGGCCGCCGGCACGGTCAGCACGACCTTGCGCAGGCCGCCGTTGGTCTTGTCGCGCTTGCTCTTGAGTTCCGGATGGCGCTCGATGAAGCGGTAGCTGGCTTCACGGATGAGCGTAACGGCGGTCAGCACGGCCCAGGCGGTGTCCTTGTCGCGGGCGGTGTGCTCGGTGAGCGCCCAGGTCACGTTGGCGGCCTTGGTGCCAGCCAGCGCGCGCAATGCGGTGCGCACGGCTTCGGCGTAGGCGCGGTCGGCGAAGTCGGCTTCCTTGCCCAGGCCGACCAGCAGCACGCGGGCGGCGCCCAGGCCAGCCACTTCGTGCAGCAGCAGCGAGGTGCCGCGCTTGCCTTCAAAGTCGCCCAGCTTGACCAGGCGGCCGACCAGGCCCTTGGTGGCCACGTCCAGCGCCTTGGCGGCGCCGGCCAGGGTCTGCGACTCGAACAGACCGATCACGAGGCAATCGCTTTTGGCCGCCAGGGCGCCCGCTTTGGCCCAGTCCAGGGCTTTTGTGCTAAATTCCATCGCGCTTCTCTCTATGAGGCGAGTCAACGAAAGCCCACATTATCCGCGATTTTTCGCGGTGGCTCCGGCAAGACGTTGCCGGGTTGACCATCGCCCCCCATCCCGCATCCGCATGATTTTTGAACAAGCCCTGCGACGCGAGCTGTCCTTCACCGCCGGCGCCGTCTTCCTCGTGCTGCTGACGTTCATGCTGACCACGCTAGTGATCCGCATTCTCGGCATGGCCGCCAACGGCGAGGCCAATCCGAACGACGTCCTGCTCCTCATCGGCCTGGCCACGCTGGGCTACCTTGCGATCCTCCTGTGCGCCACGCTCTTCATCTCGGTGCTGCTGGTGCTCACGCGCTGGTACAAAGATTCCGAGATGGTGGTGTGGTTCAGCTCCGGCATCAGCCTGACCGATTTCGTCCGCCCGGTGCTGCGCTTCTCGGCGCCGTTCATCGTGCTGGTGGCGCTGCTGGCCCTGTTCGGCTGGCCGTGGGCCAACCAGCAGAGCGCGCTGTTCCGTGACCGCTTCGAGCAGCGCGACGTGCTGTCGATGATCTCCGCCGGCCGCTTCATCGAACCGGCGCACGGCAACTACGTGCTCTTCATCGAAGGCGTGGATTCGGGCATGAAGCACGCCCGCAACCTGTTCGTCGCCAACGCGGAAGCAGACAAGATCGGCGTGGCGCTGGCCAAGACCGGCGAGTTCCAGACCCAGCCCAACGGCGACCGCTACGTCGTGCTCGACAAGGGCCGCCGCTATGAGGGCACGCCCGGCAAGCTCGACTACCGCATCGTCGAGTTCGACAAGTACGGCGTGAAGGTCGCCAACAAGCCGCCGCAGACCGACGCGAGCCTGCCCACCAAGAGCCGCTCGACCGCCGACCTGCTCGCCAACCCGACGCCCGAGAACCTGGGCGAGCTGGTCTGGCGCATCGGCCTGCCGCTGCTGGCGCTGAACTTCGTGCTGATCGCCGTGCCGCTGGCCTACGTCAACCCGCGCCTGGGCCGCTACACGCCGATGATCTTTGCCGTGCTGATCTACCTGACGTACTCCAACCTGCTGAACCTGTCGCAAGCATGGGTCGCCCAGGGCAAGATGAGCGCGATGCTGGCCTGGTGGCCGCTGCACCTGGCGGCGTTCGTCTGTGCGATGCTGCTGTTCCGCTTCCGCCAGAACAGCGCAGCCGGCCTGAAGGGCTTCTTTGCCCTGTTCGGTCTTGCATCGAAGAAGGCGGGCGCGTGATGAAGATGCCGGTCTACGAGAAGTACTTCGCGCGCCAGATCTACGGCGTGTTCGTCTTCATCCTGTTTGCGGTGCTGGCGCTGTTCATCTTCTTCGACATGCTGAGCGAGCTGGGCTCGGTGGTCGGGCGCTACACCACGCTCATCGCGTTCTTCCACGTGATGCTGCAGGCACCCACGCGCGTGTATGAGGTGATTCCGGTCGCCGCGCTCATCAGCGCCATCTACGTGTTCTCGCAGATGGCGAGCCAGTCGGAGTTCACCATCTTCCGCGTGGCGGGGCTGGATACGCGGCGTGCGCTGCTGTCGTTGTTCAAGATCGCGCTGCCGCTGGCGCTGGTGACCTACGCCTTCGGCGAGTTCATCGGACCGAAGTCGGAGGAATATGCGCAGAAGGTGCGGCTGGAGGCCCTGGGCGCCACGGTATCGTCCGACTTCCGCTCGGGCGTGTGGGTCAAGGACCGCGGCCCGGCCAAGCCCGATGGCACTGGCGGCGAGATGACGCGCTTCGTCAACGTGGGTGCGCTGCAGCCGGACCAGACCATCAAGGGCCTGCGCATCTACGAATTCGATTCGGACTATCGGCTGAACTCGATCCGCGTGGCACAGCAGGGGCGCTACCTGGGGCACCAGCGCTGGGAGCTGAACGATGTGACGCAGACGCGCTTCATCGAATTCGAGCGCAAACCCGCCGCCGCCACGCCGCAGGACACCATCCAGGCCGCGCCCGGCGCACCCGATGCCCTGGCGCCCGACTTCCGCGGCGAGCAGACCAAGCTGCCCACGCAGGAGATGCACTCCGAGCTGACGCCGCAGATCCTCTCCGTGCTGATGGTCACGCCGGATCGCATGGCGACGTTCGACCTGTTCCAGTACATCCGCCACCTGCGCGACAACAAGCAGGACACGCAGCGCTACGAGATCGCGCTGTGGAAGAAGGTGGTCTACCCCTTCACCGTGCTGGTGATGATGGCGCTGGCCCTGCCCTTCGCCTACCTCCATGCGCGTGCCGGCGCGGTGGGCCTGAAGGTGTTCGGCGGCATCATGCTGGGCCTGTCGTTCCAGCTGGTGAACAACCTGTTCTCGCACGTCGGCCTGCTCAATACGTGGCCGGCCATCTTCACCGCCATCGTGCCGGGCGCCTTGTACCTGGCCTTCGCCCTGGTGGCGCTGCGCTGGGTGGAGCGCCACTGATGGCCGCGCGCGCGCTCGTGCTGTTTGCGCATGGCGCGCGCGATGCTCGCTGGCGCGAGCCGTTTGACCGCCTGCGCGAGCGACTCATCGCGCAACAACCTGCGGTCGACATCCGCCTCGCCTTTCTTGAACTGATGACGCCCGACCTGCCGGGCACGATCGACGACCTCGCCGCCGACGGCGCGCAGGATGTGACGATCGTACCGGTGTTCTTCGGCCAGGGCGGCCACCTGCGGCGCGACCTGCCGGCGCTGGTCGAGCGTTGCGCGCAAGCGCACCCGGCCCTCTCCATCCGCTGCGCCGAGGCCGTCGGCGAGGACGACGCCGTGCTCGACGCCATCGCTGGCTATTGCATGCGCCAGCTCGGCTGATCTGCCCCTTCGGCCGCTATTGCGGCTCGACCTCGCGCTCGAAACGCCCGTGTACGTTGTTCTCGACATGGAAGCCGTGCGTGTCGAACTCCACCAGCTCCAGCGTCAGGCCGAGATAGCGGCGCGCGAACACGTCTGCCAGATGCGCCCGCAAGCCGGCAAACAGGGCCTGGCACACCGGCCCCGTCACCGCCTTCGGCCTGCCCGCCCTGATGCGGAAGGTCACGTGGATGAAGGCGTCGTCCTCGGTGCCATCGGCCATGCGGTATTGGTCCAGGCGCAGCGCACGCGTGCGGATACCGCCTGTGGGAAACACATCCGCATGGTCGATCAGCACGGCATTGAGCACGCGCATCAGCTCGGGAATGCGCGCATCGGCTTCGACGTTGGCCGTGTACTCGATGATGACGTGGGGCATTGCAAGCGGAGAAAGGTTCGGATCGGGATCAGCCCGCCACCGCGTCGGCTTCGTCCGACGACCCCGCCTCCAGCGCATCCACCCTGCGCGCCAGGCGGCCGAGCGACGGCGCGCGCTGCACGCAAACATCCCACTGCGTCGATGCACTCGTCAAGCGATGCGCCGACAGCACACCCTCAGCCAACTGTGGAGCGATCAGACGCACCGGCGCAAACCCCCGGCCCGAATACCGGGCGGCGCTGCGCAGCCTGCGCCCGATCGTCGATCCGGTGCGGCCGCGGCAGGACGCGCCACAGGCATTCCGTGCGATGGAAGCCGGGAAGGTGTTGGGGAAGGTGAGGCCGACCTTCTGAGCGCCGCTCAGGGGCTCAGGCGGCTAGGACGTGGGGCTCGCTGGGGAGGGCTTCCGGCGCGGCCGCCGATGCGCGGGCGGCAAACGCGTCGCCGATCATCAGCAGGCTCGGGTGGTCCGGATTGATCCACGCGGCAGCGGCGCCATCGGCCATCTGCTGCAGCGTGAAGCAGGCCGAGCGCTGCTCGGGCGTGGTGGCGGCCTCGACCACCCAGGCGGGCGTCGACGGCGCGCGCCCTCGCGCGATCAGGTCAGCAGCGATGGAAGCCGCCTGGTCGCGGCCCATGTAGTAGACCAGCGAATCGGCCTGCACAGCTGGCTCTGGCAATCCAGACGTTGGGCCCTCGGGCTGCGGCGTATCCGGATCGGCGGCCTTGGCCTGCGTGACGAAGGCGACGCTACGGGCGACGCCACGCTTGGTCAGCGGCTGGCGGATCGCCGAGGCCGCCGCCAGCGCAGCGGTGATGCCGGGCACGACTTCGTACACGATGCCGGCGGTTTCGAGCGCCTGCAGCTCCTCATCGGCACGACCGAACAGCATGGGGTCGCCGCCCTTGAGGCGCACCACGCGCTGATACTTGGTCGCCAGGTCGACGAGCTGGCGGTTGATGAAGCGCTGCGCGGTCGAGCGCTTGCCGCAGCGCTTGCCCACCGCAATCAGCACCGCCTGCGGGCAATACTGGAAGACCTCGGGCGAGACCAGTGCGTCGTGCAGCACGACCTCGGCTTCGCCCAACAACCGTGCACCGCGCACCGTGATGAGGTCCGCGGCGCCAGGGCCTGCACCAATCAGGCTCACGCGGCCCAGAGTTTTGCCAGTCTTCGCTTCCATTTGCCTAGCTTCCTTTGCTTTTTCCCGCGGGGCGCAGCTTACTGTGCCCCATCTGCCTCAGGAAAATGCACGGATCATGCCTGCTGCCACGGTGTGATGCGTGGCTTCATCCACCAGGATGAACGCGCCAGTGGCCGGGTTGTCGCCGTAGGCATCGCACACGATCGGCTTCTGCAAGCTGATGCTGACGGTGCCGATGTCGTTGAGCGCAATCTGCTTGCGGCCAGTCTCGTGCGACAGCGTGTGCACGTCCAGCACGCGCTCCACCTCCGACACGCGCGCGAACACGGTGGCGGTGGTGTGCTTGAGCACGTACTTGCGGGCCGGGTTCAGCTCATGCTCGTCGAACCAGCACAGGTCGGCTTGCAGCTTCTTCGCGGCGTTGGCGGCGGTGGTCGGGGTGGCGACGATGGTATCGCCGCGCGAGATGTCCACGTCATCGGCCAGGCGCACGGTGATGGTCTCGCCGGGGCCAGCGGAATCGGCCGCGCCATTGGGCGTCAGCACTTCGGCAACCGTCGTTTCGCGGTTGGCGGGCAGCACGCGCACGGCCTGGCCGACGCGCACGGTGCCGGCTTCCACGCGGCCCATGTAGCCGCGGAAGTCGTCCGCCTGCGAGCCATCCTGGCGCGCCACGAACTGCACCGGGAAACGCAGCGCATCGTCGCCGGCCGGGGCGGTGTCTTCCACCTTCAGGTCTTCCAACAGCGCCAGCAGCGGCTCGCCCTGGTACCACGGCATGGCTTCGGACGCGTGCACGATGTTGTCACCGCGCAGGGCCGAGACCGGCACGTAGCGCACGTCCTTCAGACCCAGCTGGGCGGCCAGCGCGTCGTAGGCGGTGCGGATCTCGTTGAAGCGCGCTTCGCTGTAGTCGACCAGGTCCATCTTGTTGATGGCCACGATCACATGCTGCAATTCCAGCAGCTTGACGATGGCCGAATGGCGCTTGGTCTGCGCCAGCAGCTCGGTCTTGCCGTTGGTGGTGGTCACGCGCGTGGCATCGATCAGGATGATGGCGGCGTGCGCGGTCGAGGCGCCCGTCACCATGTTGCGCGTGTACTGCTCGTGGCCCGGCGTGTCCGCGATGATGAACTTGCGGCTGGCGGTCGAGAAATAGCGGTACGCCACGTCAATCGTGATGCCCTGCTCGCGCTCGGCTTCCAGGCCGTCGGTCAGCAGCGAGAAGTCGATCTGCTCACCGGCGGTGCGCTTGTTCTTGGCATTGGCCAGCGCTTGCAGCTGGTCGGTCAGCACGGCCTTGCTGTCGTACAGCAGGCGGCCGATCAGCGTGCTCTTGCCGTCGTCGACCGAACCGGCAGTGATGAAGCGCAGCAGGCCTTGGTGGGATGCTTGGTTCGTCATGATCAGAAATACCCTTCCTTCTTGCGCTTTTCCATCGACGCCTCGCTGGTCTGGTCGTCCATGCGCGTGGCGCCGCGTTCGGTGATCTCGGTCACAGCCGTCTCGGCGATGATCTCGGCCGGCGTGGCGGCGGTGCTCGCCACCGGGCACGTGCAGCTGATGTCGCCCACCGTGCGGAAACGCACCGACAGCACCTCGCTCACATCACCATCGGCCTTGGGCGTGATCGGCGTGACTGGCACCAGCAGGCCGTTCTTGCGCACCACTTCACGCTGGTGCGCGTAGTAGATCGGGGGCAGCGCCAGGTTTTCGCGGGCGATGTACTGCCACACGTCCAGCTCCGTCCAGTTGGAGATCGGGAACACGCGCATCTGCTCGCCGCGCGACATGCGGGCGTTGTACAGGCTCCAGAGTTCCGGGCGCTGGGCCTTCGGGTCCCACTGGCCGAACTCGTCGCGGAACGAGAAGATGCGTTCCTTGGCGCGGGCCTTCTCTTCGTCGCGGCGGGCGCCGCCCATCAGGGCGTCGAAGCCGTGCGATTCGATGGTCTCCAGCAGCGTGACGGCCTGGGCGGCATTGCGCGAATCGGTTTCCTTGCGCAGGCGTACGGTGCCGCGCTTGATGGAGTCTTCCACGTGGCCGACCACCAGGCGCGCGCCCAGCTCAGCAACGCGCTGGTCGCGGAAGGTGATCACTTCCGAATAGTTGTGGCCCGTGTCGATGTGCACCAGCGGGAACGGCAGTTCGATCTCACGGTCGCCCAGGCGGAAGGCCTTGAGCGCCAGGTGCAGCATGACGATCGAATCCTTGCCGCCGGAGAACAGCAGCGCCGGGTTGCGGCACTCCGCCACCACCTCGCGGATGATGTAGATCGACTCGGCTTCCAGCCAGTCGAGGTGGTCGTTCTGCATCGGCGTCAGTGCCGTGCCGGGGATCTCGCTCATCACTCCCATGATCATTCCTTAGCTCTTTTGCGACAGATTCGTCGCGTGCAAACCGCATTCCTTGCTATCGCGCGACTCCCACCACCAGCGGCCGGCGCGCACGTCCTCGCCGGCGCGCACCGCACGGGTGCAGGGCTCGCAGCCGATGCTGGGGTAGCCCTTGTCGTGCAGCGCGTTGGTGGGCACCGCATGCTGTTCCAGATAAGCCCAGACTTCGGCCTCCGTCCAGTCGAACAGCGGGTTGTACTTGGCGATGCCGCGCGCGTCGTCGTCTTCGACGAACGGCAGGTCGGCGCGGGTGACGGCCTGTTCACGGCGCTGGCCGGTCAGCCAGGCATCGGCATCCTTCAGCGCACGATTCAGCGGCACCACCTTGCGGATGTTGCAGCATGCCTTGCGCAATTCAATGCTGTCGTAGAACGCGTTCAGGCCGTGGTCGCGCACGTAGGCTTCCACCGCGCGGGCGTCCGGCGTGTATTGCTCGATCGCGTAGTCGTAACGCTCGCGGATGCGGTCGAGCATCGCCAGCGTCTCGGCATGCAGGCGACCGGTCTGCAGCGTGAAGATCGGCAGGTGCGCGCGCACGGCCTCGGGGCTGCGCAGGATGGCGTCAGTCACGACCATGTCTTCGGCGGCCAGGCTGGTGGCGAACTTCGCCACGCCGTGCTTGGCAGCGATCTCGGCCAGACGCTCGAACAGCGCGGCGGCCTTGACAGCCAGCGCCTCAGCGGTGCCGGTGTAGACCGGGCGCGACCACAGCACCGGGCGGCCGATCATGGACACCGGCACTTCCGACACGGCGATGTCTTGCGATTCGCTCATGCTCTCGCCTCCGACCACACGTCGTAGATCGCACCGCAATGGTGTCGGCGAGCGGTGGTATTCGCGGTCGTGCGCATCCCCGCTACGCGGGGCCCCTGCTTACTGCTCATACCACCCCCGCTTGGCTTGCGCGGTCGCGCCGGAACAGCGGGCGCGGCTCGTCGATGGCGCCCTGGTACAGCACGCCGATCTCGCCGAAGCCGTTCAGGGCATCGTCGATGCTCTTGTCGGCATGCACGGCGAAGGCGTCGAAGCCGCAGCGCTTCATGAAGGTCAACTGGTCGCGCAGCACGTCGCCGATGGCACGCAGCTCGCGCGTGAAGCCCAGGCGTTGGCGCAGCAGGAAGGCGGTGCTGTAGCCACGGCCGTCGCGGAAGACCGGGAAGTCCACCGCCACCAGCGGCAGACTCGCCAAATCGGCCTGCAGCGCGAACGGCTCGTCGTCCGGGGCCAGCCACACGGCCAGCGTGCCGGCGCGGGCGCGGGTCAGCAGCGCGTCGCGGTTGGCTTCCCAGTAGGCCAGCGGCACGATGGCGTGCGTGGCGGCGTCCACGTCGGCTTGGGTCAGCGCGCCGCCCGCCTCACCCTCAGGGGCGCGCAGCACGGTCCATTCATCGGCCACGATGGCCGGGGTGCCGCTTTGCAGCTTGATGATCTTGCTCATGTTCGTTTCCCCTCGGGCTCAGGCCGCCTGCTTCACACTTTGGGCATACACGCGTTCCTTGAACGGAGTCATGCCGATGCGGTTGTAGGTATCGATGAAGTGCTCGTCTTCCACGCGGTTGGCCACGAAGGTGTCGATGATGCGTTCGATCACGTCGGGCATCTCTTCGGCCTTGAACGACGGGCCGATCACCTTGCCCAGCGCCGAGTCGTTGCCCTGCGCGCCGCCCAGCGACACCTGGTACCACTCCTCGTCGGCCTTATCGACACCGAGGATGCCGATGTTGCCGACATGGTGGTGGCCGCACGAGTTGATGCAACCCGAGATGTTGAGCGACAGCTCGCCCAGGTCGTACACGTAGTCGAGGTTGTCGAAGCGCGCCTGGATGGCCTGCGCGATCGGGATCGACTTGGCATTGGCCAGCGAGCAGAAGTCGCCGCCCGGGCAAGCGATGATGTCGGTCAGCAGACCGATGTTGGCGGTGGCCATGCCGTGTTCCTTGGCCAGTTGCCACAGCGCGAACAGGTCGTGCTTCTTCACGTCCGGCAGGATCAGGTTCTGCTCGTGCGCCACGCGCAGCTCGCCAAAACCAAAGCGCTCGGACCAGCCGGCCACCAGCGCCATCTGTTCGGCGGTCGCGTCGCCCGGAGGCAGCGCCACGCCCGGCTTGAGCGACAGCGTCACCGATGCGTAGCCCGGCACGCGGTGTGCATGTACGTTGCGGCTGACCCAGCGCGCGAAGGCCTTGTTCTCGAGCAGTGCGGTTTCGTAGGCAGCGTCGGTGTCGGCCAGCTTTTCATAGGCAGGCGGCGCGAAGAACGGCGCCACGCGCTCAAACTCGGCCTGCGTAATCGTCGACGGGCCGTCCTTGATCTGCTGCCACTCTGCTTCCACCTGGCGGGCGAATTCTTCCGCGCCGATGGCCTTCACCAGAATCTTGATGCGCGCCTTGTACTTGTTGTCGCGGCGGCCGTAGCGGTTGTACACGCGGATGGCCGCCTCGATGTACGACAGCATGTGCTGCCAGGGCAGGTCTTCCTTGATGATCGCGC
>CAJXMR010000028.1 GCA_913056305.1 uncultured Ralstonia sp. | reverse complement strand
CCTCCTTCTTTTTTCCGCCCGCTTACGAAAATTCAAGGCGCCATCTAGGGCAGGGAAGAGACCCACCGTCTGTGGGCGGCGCGTGGCGCTGTTTGCGGTTTCTCTTCCTCGTTTCGCGTCGTCCTCGCGCGGGGCCTCGTCAGCCTCCAACAGTCGTGCTCCACGGTCAGAGGGTTGCGCTCCACCCCCAAGTAGTCGAATTCGACGGTCGGAAGGTCGCGCTTGCCCTTCAGAGACTCGAATTCCACCGTCCGGGGTTCGAGTTTCACTCTCAAACACTCGAATTCGAGTGTCAGAGAGTCGCGCTCGACTCTCTGACATTCGAATGCCACGGTTTGAGTGTCGCGTCCCACCCTCGGACAGTCGACTCCCATGATCAGAGGCCCGCATTCGGCTCTCAAACAGTCGACAACTCCGCAGTCTGAGACCCACGTTCCGCCCTCGGACACTCGCCGTCGTCGGTCTGACGCTGGCGATCGGCCATCAAACTGTCGAAGTCGTCGGTCTGAGGTCGAGATATTCGCCCTCAAACATTGGAACGCCTCGGTTTGGGGCCCGCACTCCGTCCGCAAACATCCGAGCGCCGAGGTCGAAGGCGCATGCGCCAGATTTTTCTCTTTGTGCGCGCCGGTTTTTTCTGCGCCGTCCCGTCTTAAACGCCAGCGTGTGACCGTCGACCGGCCGTTGGCGTAGGAAAAGGCGCAGTCGTCGGATTGGTAACCGCCGTGCACAACCTTGATCAGCCTGGTTCGTAGAGGCATTTGCCCGCGCGGCAACGCCAGCCCCGCGACGGTTTGGCCGTTGACGTTCTTGCCCTATGCGGCGCCTTGAATTTCTGTTGCAGGGAGGAAAAAGAGGGGAGGCTGTCTGAGCGCAGCGAGTTTGCCTCCCCTCCCTCCCTGCGACTGAAATTCAAGGAGGGGGTCGCCGCATCGGGCGCGCCTTTCTTTGCTTACTTTCTTTGGCAAGACAAAGAAAGTGAGTCAGCCCCGGCAGGGGATGAAACAAGGGATGCACCACCAAAAAGCAGCCTCCCGCGGGGAAGCCAATCCAAATCGTTAGCGCAGTGCGTAGGCGACCGCCACGCCGGCAAACACGCAAGCGCCCAGCCAGTTGTTATGGCGGAACACGAAGAAACACTTCATCCGATCACGCGTCCGCAGCATCGGGTAGTACCAAAGCGCCAGCGCCACGGCCGCCGCCATCCCGATCCAGAACGCCACGCCGAGCGCCATCACATGACCAGCCCAGGCCATGATCCCAAAGAACCCCACGTAGCACAGCATGATCGCCGCCACATCAAAGCGGCCGAAGGTAATGGCCGAGGTCTTGATACCGATGAGCAGGTCGTCATCGCGATCGACCATGGCATAGGCGGTGTCATAAGCGACGGCCCAGAACACATTGCCGATCAGCATCAGCCAGGCCAGCACGGGCACCTGGTCCTGCACGGCCGCGTAGGCCATCGGAATGCCAAAGCCAAACGCGATGCCCAGGTACGCCTGCGGAATCGCAAAGAAGCGCTTGAAGAAAGGATACGTGCCGGCAATCACCACCGCCGCCACCGACATCCACTTGGTCAGCGCATTGAGCGGCAGGATCAGCGTGAAGGCGATCAGCGACAGCACGGCGGCCACCGCCAGCGCCTCCCACGGGGCGATCAGGCCGGCGGTGATGGGCCGCTCCTTGGTGCGCTTGACGTGCTTGTCGAAGTCGCGGTCGGCCCAGTCGTTGACGGCGCAGCCGGCCGAGCGCATGAGGAAGGTACCGACCGTGAAGATCACCACCAGCGAGAGCGGCGGGTGCCCGTCGGCGGCCATCCACAGCGACCACAGCGTCGGCCACAGCAGCAGCAGCGTGCCGATCGGCTTGTCCATGCGCATCAGGCGCGCATAGAGCACGAGGCGGCTGGGGTGGGCGGTGGAAGACTGCATGGGGAATCACCAAAGAAAAATGGCGCCTGCACGAGGCAAGGCGCCATTTTAGTCCTTCCGGCTGACGCGATTACGCCAGCAGCGAGCGCAGCATCCACGCGGTCTTTTCGTGGATGTCCATGCGTTGCGTGAGCAGGTCGGCGGTCGGCTCGTCCGCGGCCTTGTCGACATCCGGGAACAGGGCGCGGGCCGTGCGCGTGACGGCCTCGTGGCCGGCCACCAGCTCGCGCACCATGTCCATCGCCTCAGGCACGCCCTTCGATTCCGGGATCGACGACAGCTTGGCGAATTCCGAGTACGAACCCGGCGCCGGATAGCCCAGCGCGCGGATGCGCTCGGCCACCGGGTCGACGGCGTTCCACAGTTCGTTGTACTGCGTCTCGAACATCAGATGCAGCGAGTTGAACATCGGGCCGGTCACGTTCCAGTGGAAGTAATGCGTCTTCAGGTAGAGCGAATAGGTATCGGCGAGCAGGCGCGACAGGCCTTCGGCGATCTTCTTGCGGTCCTTGTCGGCGATACCGATGTTGATCTGGGTGGCAGCAACGCTGCTGCTTTTCTTGGCCATCTGGGTTCCCCTGAAAAGTGGTGTGCAAAAACGTGGTGGTCCAACCCAGGTAGGGTCGGACCGCGCGTGCTTCAAGCCTTTCGTTCGGTCGCCGATGCGGCAACAGGCTGCGATTATGGCATCGGCATGTGACGAAGGCGACTACGCCGTCAGCTGCACCATGCCATGCAGGAACAGGATCATGGCGCCGGCCCCTACGATGGTCAGGCCGATCTGTTTGCGCATCCATTTGCGCGCCAGACGGGCATGATCGGCGGTGCGGACCCCGCGACCACCGGCCACGCTGCCGGGCATGCCGGCCAGCGTGGGCACATCGTGGCGCGAGGCCTGCACCGCGCCAGCAAACGCCTGCCATTCCGAAACGAACATTCGCACCATTGCCATGATCTTTCTCCTTCAAACCGGCGCGCGGCTTGGCTAGCCGTTTCCGAGCCTTCGCCGCGCGCCCCACTTCATTACTTCAAACCGAGCGCCGACTTGACGCCCGCACCATAGGCCGGGTCGGCCTTGGTGAAGTGCTCGATCTGCGCACGCTGGATGTCTTCCGGCACCCCGGCCATCGCCCCGGCGATGGTCGCGAACAAGCGCTGGCGCTGGCCTTCGTCAAACAGCCGGAACAGCGCGCCAGCCTGGCTGTAGTAGTCCGCATCAACGCGGTGGTCGTAGCGGGCGGCGGCGCCTTCGAGCTTGAGCGGTGGCTCTTCGCCACGGCGGTCCTGGGCGAAGGCGCCCTCGCGGTTGGGCTCGTAGTTGAGCTTGCTGCCGAGGTTGCCGTCGGTACGCATCGCGCCGTCACGGTGGAAGCTGTTGTGGAACGGGCACTTGGGCGCATTCACCGGAATCTGGTGGTGGTTCACGCCCAGGCGGTAGCGCTGCGTGTCGCCGTACGAGAACAGGCGGCCCTGCAGCATCTTGTCGGGCGAGAAGCCGATGCCCGGCACCACGTTGGCCGGCGTGAAGGCGGACTGCTCGACCTCGGCAAAGTAGTTATCGGGGTTGCGGTTCAGCTCCAGTACGCCCACGTCGATGAGCGGGTAATCCTGGTGCGGCCACACCTTGGTCAGGTCGAACGGGTTGATGTGGTACTGGGCCGCATCGGCCTCCGGCATGATCTGCATGCGCAAGTCCCAGCGCGGGAAGTCGCCACGTTCGATGCTGTCAACCAGATCGCGCTGCGAGCTTTCGCGGTCCTGCGCCACCACTTGCGCGGCCTCTTCGTTGGTGTAGTTCTGGATGCCCTGCTGGGTCTTGAAGTGGAACTTGACCCAGAAGCGCTCGCCCGCTTCGTTGATGAGCGAGAAGGTGTGCGAGCCGAAGCCATCCATGTGGCGCAGCGTCTTGGGGATGCCGCGATCGCTCATCACGATCGTCACCTGGTGCAGCGTCTCGGGGTTCTTCGAGAAGAAATCCCACGCCGCGACGGCGCTGCGCAGGTTGGTGCGCGGGTCACGTTTTTGCGTGTGGATGAAGTCCGGAAACTTGAGCGGATCGCGCAAGAAAAACACCGGCGTGTTGTTGCCGACCAGATCCCAGTTACCTTCGTCGGTGTAGAACTTGATGGCGAAGCCACGCGGATCGCGCTCGGCATCGGCCGCGCCGCGCTCGCCGGCCACGGTCGAGAAGCGCAGGAACAGCGGCGTCTGCTTGCCGACTTCGGCAAAGATCGAGGCCTTGGTGTACTGCGTGATGTCGTGCGTGACGGTGAAGGTGCCGAAGGCGCCCGAGCCCTTGGCGTGCACGCGGCGCTCGGGGATCACCTCGCGGTCGAAGTGGGCGAGCTTCTCCAGGAACCACACGTCTTCCAGCAGCATCGGGCCACGCGGGCCGGCGGTCAGCGAATTCTGGTTGTCGACAACGGGTGCGCCGGCGGCGGTGGTCAGGATGTCTTTGCTCATGGAGTCGTCCTCGTGAATGCGGGGTGGGTTCAGTGCGATTCACCATAGGAAGCGAGCCACTCCAGCACGGTCGCGACGGCGGTCGGGGCAAGGCGCAGGGACATGACGGGCTCCAGGGTGAGGTGGGATGAGCAGCGGGCTCACCATGGAGAACAGTCTATCGATACGCTATTTATTCGTGAATTTGATAATCTAAATCTATCGATTAGACGTGCGCTATCGCCGTCATTTGTGTGACGGCGGCGTCAGTCGATCAGTGCACGAGGGGCGTGAACGGCAGCGGCTTGATGCCCGGCAGGTCGCATTGCGCGACCGCCCTGGCCACCGATTCGATGGCGGCGATGCGGGTGAAGCTCTTGCGCCAGGCCAGCACAACGCGGCGGTCCGGCACCGGCTCCTGGAACGGCACGTAGGCCAGCAGATCGGAAGCGGCCGGCTGCATGTTGGGCACCGAAGTGCGCGGCAGCACGGTAATGCCGACCCCGCTGGCCACCATATGGCGGATGGTCTCCAGCGACGAGCCTTCGAAGGTCTTCTGGATGCCGTCGGCGTTCTGCGAGAAGCGCGACAGCTCGGGGCACACGCCCAGCACGTGGTCGCGGAAGCAATGGCCGTTGCCCAGCAGCAGCATGGTCTGTTGCTTGAGCGCCTCCGGGTCCACCGCCAGCTCCTTGGCCAACGCGTGGCCGCGCGGCACTGCCACCACGAAGGGCTCGTCGTACAGCGGCACCGTCATCAGCCCGGCCTCGGGAAACGGCTCGGCCATGATGGCGCAGTCGATCTCGCCCTGCTTGAGCAGCTCCACCAGCCGCACGGTGAAGTTCTCCTGCAGCATCAGCGGCATCTGCGGGACGGAGTCGATCATCTGCTTGACCAGCGCCGGCAGCAGGTACGGCCCGATCGTGTAGATCACACCCAGGCGCAGCGGCCCGGCCAGCGGGTCCATGCCCTGCTTGGCGATCTCCCGGATCGCCATGGTCTGCTCCAGCACGCGCTGGGCCTGCGTGACGATCTGCTCGCCCACCGGCGTGACGCTCACCTCGGAGGCGCCGCGCTCGAAGATCTGCACGGCCAGTTCGTCTTCCAGCTTCTTGATGGCGACCGACAGGGTCGGCTGCGAGACGAAGCAGGCCTCGGCAGCGCGGCCGAAGTGGCGTTCACGCGCGACGGCGACGATGTATTTGAGTTCGGTGAGCGTCATGGCAATCAATCGGCTTTGGGGTACCGATAGATTTTACCTTGGGATGGGCGGATGTGCATGCCTGGTGGCCTACGTCCTACCGGCCGATCGCCATCCTTTAGTGTTGAGCACCGGTCGCCCACTTCCCGCGGGAGACGGGCGTTAGAACACAGTTCTTGCGGCTGAGTTCAAGTGAGCGGATTGAGCGAACGGTTCATGGCAATGATATCGGCATGGCTTGGATTGGGCCCCAGCTTGGTAAACAGGTCAGCCAATCGATCACGTTTCTCTGATGCAGCGCCTTTCTGCGCTGCGGCGAGCCCCTTACTCATCAACTCCACGCCATAGTCACAGCAATAGGCGGGTGTCGACGGCTGCTGCCGCCAGGACTCTTCCAGCGCGCCCGCATCGACAGGATCGAATCCAGTCTCGTTCACGAGTGCCATGACGATCTGCTTCGACCGGAGATTGTCACCCGCTACGGCGACGGCTAAACGAGCTGGTGCCCCCTCTGGACGTCCAAGCTGTGCGAGCGAGTGCGCCAGAATGTTGTTAAAGGCTTTGATCACGGGACGGCCGAGTTTCCTCGACACCCACACACTTTCAGGCATGCCGCTGTCGATTTCTGGGATTCGTGGGTCGCGCAAGTCGGGATAGTAGTTGCTTGTATCCACGATCGACACATCTGCAGGAAGCGCATCAAACAGACCTGAGGGAAGCTGGGCCATGGCAGGCAACGGCACCGCCAAGATGATCACATCCGCGCCTTTGACTGCGTCATTCACGTCAACGGCTGTCGCGCCGATTTCATCCGCAAAGCTTCGAACGCTATCCGGCCCTCTTGAGTTCGCGACTCGAATCTTGTGCCCGGCGGCCGCTAACTGACGCGCAATTGTGCCGCCGATACTGCCGGTTCCAATGATGCCGATATTCATGTTCCACCTATCGTGAGTGCGAGTTGATGATTTCATCAGCCAGGCGCGGGAGTTCTGCGAGCACCGGGCCGATGGTTGTGCCTTAGCTGTGTACGGCCTCGCCTTCAGTGCCGACATGAGCCCATTCGTGCCATGCCTTGAGCCGCTCCGCATAGACGTACGGAACGACCTGGCTCGCGAGGGGACCAAAGAAGACTCTCAGTGGCGGCTTTTCCGCATCGACAATCTTCAGTAGCGCCGGGCCCACGCTGGCAGGTTCTGCCATCGGCATAGAGGCAAAGCTGGCGTTGACCGCGTCCCGCACGCCGTTGTAGGGCGCCAGCGGTTCAGAATACGTAGAGGAGCCGGCGAAATCCGTGCCAAAGGGGCCGGGTTCGATGATGGAGACCTTGATGCCGAAGGCAGCAACTTCCTGAGCCAGGGAATCAGCCAGTCCCTCGATTGCCGCCTTCGAGGCGCTATACACACCGGTTGAAGGAAAGGCGGCAAGCCCGAGCAAGCTGGACAGCATGATGATGTGACCACTGCCTTGGGCGCGCAGGTAGGGCAATACCGCTTGCGTCACCCACAGAGAACCGAACACGTTCGTATCGAACTGAGCGCGCACGTCGTGTTCAGTAAGCTCCTCAACAAAACCGAAAACACCGAAGCCGGCGTTGTTGACGACGACATCCAGCCGCCCGAAGTGCTCGTGCGCTTCCCGCACCGCTGCGGATACGGCAGCTTTGTCGGTGAGTCACTGATCGCTGTAGCGGTCATGGGACTCACCCGACAACCGGAGGCGCCAGAACAAAGGCTCATCGAGTTCTGGTGGTGATGTGGAATCGGGGCAACGATTTCAGTGGAGTCCGAGTGCCTTCCTCAGGCTGGCATCGACAGGGCCAGCGGGCATGGAATGGCGAAATTTCCATCGACATCTCTAGCGGGGTGTGCACGAATTTCCTCTTTGACCTGTAGGCTGCAGCGGGAGTCACCGAGTTTTGGCGATGGCGTGAGGCACCGTGTTGACGGGCAGACATAGGACTGCGGTCAGCAGCGCCAAGCCCATATGGCACAGGTAGAGCGCATTGAAATCGGTACGTTGCAAACCAGCGCTTCCGAGCAGCAGCACCGTCAGAGCGACTCCCATGACAGAACCGATTTGCCGTATTGCCTGATTGATTGCACCGCCAACCGCGTAGTGGTCTGCAGGCAAGCGGCTGACTGCGGCCCCCGACAGCGACGGCAACACCATGCCTACACCCACACCGCTGAGCAGCATGCCCGGCAGCCAGTGCGTCAGATAAGCAGGTGTAATGCCGGGCACCAGCAAGAACCACACAGCACTGCTCGCGTAGAACAGGCTACCTACCACCAACAGTGGCCGGTGGCCATGTCGACTCGCGATTCGGCCTGAGAGGGTGGCCACCGGAATCACCAGCAGCGGCCCGGGCGTGATGGCAAGCCCCGCCAATGGCAGCGAGTAATGCCAGATCGACTTCATATAGAAAAAGAAGCCGAAGAACATCATCGAAAACGCGGTGCCGAAACTCAACGTTGCGAGATTGACGTACCGGTAAGTCGGGTTGCGAAACAACCCCAAATCGAACAGCGGTGCGGGAGCAACGCGCGCCCATGCCACAAATCCGAGGATGCTCAAGAGCCCGATGCCGGCAATACCGAGCAGTTCATGGCGCGACCAACCATGCGATTCCGATTGCACAATGGACAGTGCTAAAGCGCCCGTCCCGATGATCAGCAGGCCCATCCCGAACAGATCAAGCGGGCGGTTGGTGGCGTGCTGTTTTGTCTCGGTGAGCAGTGTCGCGCCGCGCCATATGGCAGCCAGGCCCAAAGGCACATTCAGGTAGAAGGCCCACTGCCAGCCGATCGATGCGATCACGAATGCCCCAAGGCTTGGCCCCACCGCGGCAGCCAGAGCACCGACTGCTCCCCATAGACTGATCGCCACCGCACGCTTGCTGATTGGGAACGCCGCCAGCACGAGTGAGAGCGATGCGGGCGTCAGCAACGCAGCGCCAATGGCCTGAAGCACGCGTGCAGCAACGAGCCACCCAACGTTGACCGCCAAACCACACGCAACCGACGCCGCCAGAAACAGCCCTACGCCGGCCAGAAAC
The DNA here is from genome assembly GCA_913056305.1 of uncultured Ralstonia sp. GTDB lineage: Bacteria > Pseudomonadota > Gammaproteobacteria > Burkholderiales > Burkholderiaceae > Ralstonia. The sequence goes on along the minus strand of CAJXMR010000028.1, from coordinate 29,714 downwards.
ACCTTTTTGCGCCCGTGTTTGTCCGCCAGCCCGCCCGAGGGAATGAGCATTGCTGCATAGGCGACGGTGTAGGCATTGAGCACCCAGGACAGGTCCGCCGCGGTAGCGCGAGGAAATCCCGCACGTAAGGCACTGAATGCCGCGAACAGCATCGTGCCGTCCATCGAGACAAGAAACACCGCAACGCTGACAACCCAGAACACCGGCCAAGGTGACGTGGCGTTAGGTTGCACGTTGGGTGAAGCCTGAACCATCGTGGCGGACGCCGTGGTGGCGGAGTTGTCGGGATGCGTCATGGGGCTCTTCCGATGCTGTGTGCGCCGGATCTGTTTCTGGTAACACGCTTCAGGAGAGTCCAAACGTCTTGCGCAGACTCGTATCGACCGGGCCTGCCGGCATGAAACGGCGCAACTTGCTCAGAAGGGAGGCCTCGCCTTTGGGGGTGCGGCGCATCTTCCATGCACCCAGGGCGGCATCGACGATCGTGCGCGCGACACCATCGGGTTCCGGCGCTTTTTCGACACTTTTTTGAATTGACTGCGAAACAACGCTGCGCTCGTCGTCGTAGGCGGATACCTTGGAAGCCGCATGGGGAGCGTTGGTATCCAGACTGGTCTTGGTAAATGAGGGCTCAACAAGCACCACACGGATGCCGAACTTGCGCACCTCGTGGTCCAACGTCTCGGACATCCCCTCCACCGCGTGTTTGGATGCGGAATAGAGGCCCATGTACGGCGCCGGCAGAAAGCCGAGCACCGAGCTGATGTTGATGATTCTTCCCGAACGTTGCGCACGCATCTGCGGCAATACGGCTCGGGTGGTCCGCAAGATGCCAAACACGTTGGTGTCGAATAGCGCCTGCGCTTCGGCGATCGACGTTTCTTCGGTCGCGCCCAGCAGCGTCACGCCGGCACTGTTGACGAGCACATCGATGCGCTTGGCCTGCCCAATGATGGTCTGGATTCCCTGCTGAACCGACACTTCATCGCGGATATCCATCTCGACCAGCTCAACGCCTGGCAGCGGCCGCGCTTTTGCGAGGTTGCGCACGGTGCCGAATACCCGGCAGCCCCGCAGGGCAAACTTTGCGGCGGTCGCACGGCCAATGCCCGAAGACACGCCGGTGATGACGACAACTTTGGAATTGGACATGGCAGTTTCTTTCTGTATGGGTGAGTTGGAGCTGCGGTAAATCGGTTGCTGCGACGCGCTGCGCTGGAAGCGCGGCGCGACTATTTGCTTGCAATGGCGGCTGATTCGTCGGGTTGCCAGCCACCGCCCAGCGCCTTGAATGCCGCGACGGCAGCACGTGCCGATTCCGTTTGCGCCTGGGCGCGCGCGTCCGATGCGCGCAGCAGGCTTTCATCGGCTTGCAGGACTTCGATCAGGCTGACGACGCCTTTCTGGTAGGCGGCAAACGAAGCGTTTCGGGCGCGGCCGAGCGAATCCACGCCTTGTGTGAGCACGACGGCCTGCTCCTCGCGCTTGACCAGGGCGGAGAACGCGTCTTCCACGTCTTCCGTGGCGCGCAGCACGGCGAGCAGGTACGCCGCGAGCATCTCCGCCTCTTGCCCCTTGGCCTGATCGATCTGCGCGTTGATACGGCCGAAGTCGAACAGGCGCCAGCGCAGACCGAGCACGCCCGCAAATTGACTGGCACCGCTGCCGAACAGGCTTCCGGCACCTACCGATGTGGCGCTGCCCAGCAGGCCGCTAAGGGAGAACTTCGGGTAGTACTCCGCAATAGCGACACCGATGCGTGCGTTGGAGGCCGCCAGGCGACGCTCGGCGACGATGAGGTCAGGTCGGCGCCTCAGCAACTCGCCCGGCGATCCGCTGATCGCAATCTGCGGAGCAGCCGGGATGTCTTTGTCTTCTGCCAGTTCGGTCCGGTGCGTGCCCGGCAGCGAGCCGAGCATCACGTCCAACGCATTCATCGCGGCATCGAGGCCCGCCTCAAGCTGTGGGATGGAAGCGCGAACCTGAGCGAGTGCGCCTTCGGTCTGCCTGACTTGAAGTTCAGCCGCCAGCCCCTTGCCGTAAAGCAGATTGATGGTGGAGAGCAATTCCTCCTGCGTCTGTACCTGGTGACGGGCCACCTTCAGGCGCGTCTGCAGGCCGCGGATGGTGATGTAGATATCGGCAGTCTGTGCGGCCACGGCCAGCCGTGTGGCGACTGCGCCCGCCTGGGAGGCCTGGTAGTCCGCCAGTGCCGCCTCTCGGCCACGGCGCAGACCGCCGAATACGTCCAACTCCCAGCTCGCGTTTGCATCGGCTTCAAACGCGTTGCCGTAGCGGTCGAAGCCGGGCCTTGAGTTCAACACGCGGCCCAATGGGGTTTCGACGGACTGGTACGCACGCGCGGCCTGGCCCGTGACATTGCCCGATGGCAGCAACGCTGCATTGGCAGCGCCCAAGCCTGCGCGGGCTTGCGTGACGCGGGCGAAAGCCTGGGCGAGGTCCAGATTCTGTTCCAACGCGAGCTGGACGAACTGCGTGAGTTGCGGATCACCAAAACCGGCCCACCACGCGGACAGGTCAGCTGCGGCATGGGCGGTGCGCTGCTCGACCGCCGTCTGGCCCTGGAATCGTTCGGGAACCGACGCATCGGGCTTCACATAATCCGGGCCGACGGCACACCCGGCTGCCAGGCTGGCAACGAGGAGGGCCGCAAGGGAGTGTTTTGGCAACATGGGTGACTTCCATCGAAATTTTTAGTGACTATAGTACAAATTGGTCACAAGTTGTTCAACTATCTCGACTCGCGTAAGCTGGAGCCCATGAAGACCACTCCTTACCCCGTTTCCGCCCGCGGCCCGGTGGACCACGACGTGCGAGACCAGATCGTTGCCGCCGCCACCGAGCACTTCAGCCGCTACGGCTACGAGAAGACCGCCGTGTCCGACCTGGCCAAGGCCATCGGTTTTTCCAAGGCCTACATCTACAAGTTCTTCGAGTCCAAGCAGGCCATTGGCGAGATGATCTGTGCCAACTGCCTGCGCGAGATCGAGGCCGATGTGAGTGCCGCTCTGGCCGAGGCCAACTCCCCGCCGGAGAAGCTCCGACGCATGTTCAAAGCCTTGACTGAGGCCAGCCTTCGGTTGTTTTCCCACGACCGCAAGCTGTACGAAATCGCGGCCTCGGCAGCGACTGAGCGCTGGCAGGCGGTGCTCGCCTACGAAGAGCGCATCCAGAAGGTGTTGCGCGATGTGCTGCAGGAGGGGCGGGAGACCGGAGACTTCGAGCGCAAGACGCCGTTGGACGAGGCCACGACGGCCATTTACCTGGTCATGCGCCCGTACATGAATCCGTTGCTTTTGCAGTACAGCTTTGACTACACGGAGATGGCACCCGGACTGCTTTCCAGTCTCGTGCTCCGAAGCCTTTCCCCCTAGCACGCGGATTTTTTCTTTGTGACCATTGACTAAATTGGTCACAAGAACCAGAATGAAAGCCCAGATCATCCTGTCGATGGGGCTTTCATGCTTTCGCGTCGCTTTGTTACCTCTTCCGTTGTTCTTGCGTTGCCGCTCGCGCTGAGCGCTTGCGGCGAAAAAGCCCCTGCCGATCCGCGCACCGAGGCGCCCTTGGTGCGCGCAGCGTTCGTTCAGCCAGTGGCTTCCGCATCGCGTTCGTTCACGGGGGTCGTGGCTGCCCGGGTGCAGAGCGACCTCGGGTTCCGTGTGCCCGGCAAGGTGCTGGAGCGGCTGGTGGACGCCGGGCAAACCGTCAAGCGCGGGCAGCCGCTCATGCGCATCGACCCGGTCGATCTGAAGCTCGCCGCGCATGCGCAGCAAGAAGCCGCGACCGCCGCGCGGGCACGCGCGCAGCAGACGGCGGAAGATGAAGCGCGCTACCGCGATCTGCGCGGGACGGGCGCAATTTCCGCCTCCGCTTATGACCAGGCCAAGGCCGCGGCGGACGCAGCGAAAGCGCAACTGAGTGGCGCTGAAGCGCAGGCTGACGTTGCGCGCAACGCCAGTCGCTATGCAGAACTCGTTGCCGATGGCGACGGCGTGGTCATGGAAACACTGGCCGAGCCTGGCCAGGTCGTCAATGCGGGGCAGGCGGTTGTGCGCTTGGCTCATGCCGGCCGTCGTGAAGCGGTGGTCCAGTTGCCTGAAACGTTGCGGCCTGCGATCGGCTCGGTCGCACAGGCCACGTTGTTCGGCAAGGAAAGCGATGGCACGCTTGCCAAGCTGCGGCAACTGTCGGATGCCGCGGATCGGCTCACCCGCACGTACGAAGCGCGTTATGTGCTGGATGGTGAACTGGCCAATGCGCCGCTGGGCGCCACCGTCACGATCCAGGTTCCCGATCGGCTGGCGACAGCGCAAAGCGATCTGCAGGTGCCGCTGGGCGCCGTGTTCGATGCGGGCAAGGGCCCCGGCGTGTGGGTCATTCAGGGGGAGCCGGCCAAGGTGTCGTGGCGATCCATCAGCATCGTGCGCCTCGGTGACGAAGGTGCCCGGGTTGCCGGCCAGGTCAAACAAGGCGACCGGATCGTCGCGCTTGGCGCACAACTGCTGCGTGAAGGACAGCAAGTCCGTGTGGCGGGTCAGGGTGCCAGTACTGCCATCGCGGGGGTGCGTCTGTGAGCCAAGGTCGTTTCAACCTATCGGCGCTCGCCGTGCGCGAGCGCGCCGTCACGCTCTTCCTCATCTTCCTGATCTCGCTGGCGGGTCTCATTTCCTTCTTCAAGCTGGGGCGTGCGGAAGACCCGGCGTTCACGGTCAAGGTGATGAACATCGTCACCGTGTGGCCCGGCGCCACCGCGCAGGAAATGCAGGACCAGGTGGCCGAGAAGCTCGAAAAGCGCATGCAGGAGTTGCGCTGGTATGACCGCACGGAAACGTACACGCGGCCGGGCCTGGCGTTCACCACGTTGACGTTGCTCGACAGCACGCCGCCGTCGGAAGTCCAAGAAGAGTTTTATCAGGCGCGCAAGAAGGTCAGCGACGAGGTGGGCAACCTGCCGTCCGGCGTGATCGGGCCGATCGTCAATGACGAATATTCGGACGTGACCTTTGCCCTGTTTGCGCTCAAGGCGCAGGGCGAGCCGCAACGCGCGCTGGTGCGCGATGCGGAGACGCTGCGTCAGCGCTTGCTGCACGTGCCCGGCGTGAAGAAGGTCAACATCATCGGCGAGCAGTCCGAGCGCATCTACGTCGAGTTTTCACATGACCGGCTGGCGACGCTGGGTGTGAGTCCGCAGGAGGTGTTCGCTGCGCTCAACAGCCAGAATGCGCTGACGGCTGCCGGCTCGGTTGAGACGAAAGGCCCGCAGGTGTTCATCCGCCTGGATGGCGCGTTCGACGAGCTGCAGAAGATCCGAGATACGCCGGTCGTGTCACAGGGCCGCACGTTGAAGTTGTCGGACATTGCCACGGTCAAGCGCGGTTATGAAGATCCGGCCACGTTCATGGTGCGCAATGGTGGGCAGCCCGCCTTGCTGCTGGGCATCGTCATGCGCGAAGGCTGGAACGGGTTGGACCTGGGCAAGGCGCTCGACAAGGAGGTCGGCGCCATCAACGCGGACATGCCGCTTGGCATGAGCCTGACCAAGGTGACGGACCAGGCCGTCAATATCGCCGCTGCCGTCGATGAGTTCATGCTCAAGTTCTTCGTCGCGCTGCTGGTGGTCATGGTGGTGAGTTTCGTCAGCATGGGTTGGCGCGCGGGTCTGGTGGTGGCAGCAGCCGTGCCGCTGACGCTCGCCGTTGTGTTCGTTGTGATGGCCGCAACCGGCAAGAACTTTGACCGCATCACGCTGGGGTCTTTGATTCTGGCGCTGGGCCTGCTCGTGGACGACGCCATCATCGCCATCGAAATGATGGTGGTGAAGATGGAAGCGGGCTACAGCCGCGTTGCCGCGTCGGCCTATGCGTGGAGCCACACTGCAGCCCCCATGCTGTCGGGCACCCTGGTGACTGCGGTCGGCTTCATGCCCAACGGCTTTGCGCGATCCACCGCGGGTGAATACACCAGCAACATGTTCTGGATTGTCGGCATTGCGCTGATTGCGTCGTGGGTGGTGGCGGTGGTGTTCACGCCCTACCTGGGTGTGAAGATGCTGCCCGACTTCAAGAAGGTCGAAGGTGGTCACGATGCGATCTACGACACACCGCGCTACAACCGCTTCCGTGCACTGCTTGGGAGTGTGATTGCGCGGAAGTGGCTGGTCGCTGGCGCGGTGGTGGGCCTTTTCGTCTTGGCCATCGCGGGCATGGCGGTGGTCAAGAAGCAGTTCTTCCCGATTTCGGACCGCCCCGAAGTGCTGGTCGAGGTGCAGATGCCCTATGGTACGTCGATCAACCAGACCGACGCGGCGACCGCAAAGCTGGAAGCCTGGCTCGCCAAACAGAAGGAAGCCAAGATCGTGACGGCCTACGTTGGCCAGGGCGCGCCGCGCTTCTATCTGGCGATGGCGCCGGAACTGCCGGATCCGTCGTTCGCCAAGATCGTGATCCGCACCGATAGCCAGGAAGAACGTGAGGCATTGAAGCTCCGCCTGCGCCAGGCCATTGCCGACGGCCTTGCCCCCGAGGCACGCGTACGGGTCACGCAGCTCGTGTTCGGTCCGTATTCGCCGTTCCCGGTGGCCTTCCGCGTGACCGGCCCGGATGCGGAGACATTGCGCCGCATCGCGGCCGATGTCCGGCAGGTCATGGACGCCAGCCCCATGATGCGTACCGTCAACACCGACTGGGGCACGCGCGTACCTACGCTGCACTTCACCGTGCAGCAGGACCGCTTGCAAGCCGTGGGGCTGACCTCCAGCGCCGTCGCGCAGCAACTGCAATTCCTGCTCAACGGCATTCCCGTGACGGCTGTGCGCGAGGATATCCGCACCGTGCAGGTGACTGCGCGCTCGGCCGGCAACGTTCGACTCGACCCCGCCAAGATCGGCGACTTCACGCTGGCCGGTGCCAACGGGCAGCGCATTCCGCTCTCGCAGGTCGGCAAGATCGATGTCCGCATGGAAGAGCCCATCATCCGCCGGCGCGACCGCATGCCCACCATCACGGTGCGCGGCGATATTGCCGACGGTCTGCAGCCGCCCGATGTGTCGACCGCCATCAGCAAACAGCTTCAGCCCATCATCGAGAAACTGCCCGCCGGATACCGCATTGAACAGGCGGGCTCCATCGAAGAGTCGGGCAAGGCGACGAAGGCCATGCTGCCGCTGTTCCCGATCATGCTGGCGGTGACCCTGTTGATCCTCATCTTCCAGGTGCGGTCCATCCCGGCGATGGTCATGGTGTTCCTGACCAGCCCGCTGGGCCTGATTGGCGTGGTGCCCACTCTGATTCTGTTCGGGCAGCCATTTGGCATCAACGCGCTGGTTGGCCTGATTGCGCTGTCGGGCATTTTGATGCGCAACACGCTGATCCTGATTGGGCAGATCCAGCACAACAAGGACGAGGGGTTGGATCCGTTCAGAGCCGTTGTGGAGGCTACTGTCCAGCGTGCACGCCCGGTGATTCTTACCGCCCTGGCGGCCATCCTGGCCTTCATTCCGCTGACCCATTCAGTGTTCTGGGGCGCGCTCGCTTACACGCTCATCGGCGGGACGTTTGCCGGGACGATCTTGACCCTGGTGTTCCTGCCGGCCATGTACTCCATTTGGTTCAGGATCCGGCCCGGCAATGCGGCCGACGCCCAGCGGGATCGGCGTGAGCAAGCGCCGACCGCCGGACAACTGGTGCCCGAGTAATGCCGACTTGCAAGGCATGTGCCCGCCACGGTGCCCTTGATTTCAATCCACTTGCATTAAAGCGTCTTCTTGACGAGACGAGAGATTGGGGGCTTGGCCTTGCCGTCGCGGCGTTTGCGGCCTCGAGCTTCACAACGATTACGCCCGCTGGAAGCAAGGGCGTAGAGCGGCGCCCGCGGGTGGACGTTGTGCGGCATACCAAGTTGGACGCCAAAGGTACTGCGGCAAAGTGGGGAACCTTCGATCCATTCAGCGACGGCACGCGAACTGGCACACCCGATCCACATGTGGACACCGCAAAGATCAAGGTGCTCGACACGTTCGGTACCGGCTCCGACATGCGATCGACCGGCCGCGATTTGCCAAGTACGAGTTTGACCTGAATTCGTTGCCGCCGATGTTGTCTGCCGCGCAAGCAGTGGCAAATTTTAGCTCCCGCCTGCCCGTGTTACCTCCGTTCTCTCTCGACCTTGGGGCAGGCGTTTTTTTTCGGTTGACGCCTCCTGCCAGGCACGGTCAGCCCCGTCTAGCCAACTCCTCCGCAGCCAAGGAAAACCAACGCTCGGCTATGGCTTGCCCCTCCAACATGCCTGCAGTAAGCCAGTGCTGATAGGCGCGAAGCATGCCGGAAGACTCAGCACGAACCACGCCGTCCACTCCATCGAACTTCGCTATTTTTTGTAATCTACTTCGCTATTTTTCTCAAGAAAGATGGCTCCTTTTGTAAGTTCCTTCGCTACGTCGACATCCGTTGTGGGCGTAGCGAAGAATCGACCGCGATCAGGTCGCCCGGCTCAATGTCCGAAGCCGCAAACCGGCCGCGCTACTTCGTAGGCTTGCGCCTGACCGCACGCGTGCCGTCTGGTGCAGTCGTGAGCGATTGCGCGTGTTCCGTCATGAAATCGACGAACGCGCGCACGCGCGATGGCAGCAGACGGCCGTGCGGATACATCAGGCTCGCCGGGCGCGAGCGTCCCGCAAACGCCTGCAGCACCTCGACCAGCCCACCTTCGGCCAGGTCCTTCTCGACGATGAATCGGTAGGTCTGGAACAGGCCCGCGCCCGCCTTGGCCAGGGTCACGCCGGCCAGCACGTCGTCCGAGCACATGTAGTTGCCGGTGGAGAGGATCTCCTTCTCGTGACCATCCTCCTTGAATAGCCACGCGATCTGCCGCCCGCTGCTCGGCAGGTCGAACTGGATGCACTCGTGCTGCTCCAGGTCCGCCAAGCGCTTGGGCATGCCCGCCCGCTTCAGATAGGCGGGACTCGCAACCACCACGAGCGCCGCGTCTTCAAGATGGCGCGACACCATCATCGAGTCGGGCTGCGCGCGGAAGCGGATCGCTACGTCGAAGTTCTCTTCGTGGAAATCGACGTTGCGGTTGCTGATATGCGCTTCCACCTTGATCAGCGGGTACTTGGCGCGAAACGCCGGCAGCAGCGGCAGCAGGCGGTGGTGCCCATAGGTGGTCGGCGCGCTGATGCGGATCGTGCCCGAGGGCTGCACCTGCTCGCCGGTGACTTTGCGCTCGGCTTCGATCAGCTGGGTGAGCGCGGCGCGGCATTGCTCGAAATACTCCTTGCCGCCCTCGGTCAGCCGGATGCTGCGCGTGGAGCGCACGAACAGGCGCACGCCCAGCCGCTTTTCCAGGCGCGAGATCGAACGGCTGACGGCGGCAGGCGTCACGCCCGCGGTATTGGCGGCGGCCGTGAAGCTGCCGGCCTCGGCCGCCAGGCAGAACAGCTCGATGCTGCCGAGCAGGATGTCGTCGAATTGTCGGTGCATATTCTTTACGCCATGTAATAGGACAAGTGTAGCAAACCCCGTTTTTTGCGCTCCGTTGCCGCAATACAGTGATTCCACTCCGGTGCCGGCCCTGAAGTCCGACACCGGACCCTGAACTTGAACCTGAATCCAACGGAGCACCATCATGAGCAACGCAACCAACACCGTCATCATCACCGGCGCCAGCAGCGGCATTGGCCTGGGCCTGGCCGAAGCCTTCCTCAAGGCGGGCTACAACGTGGTCGGCACCGGCCGCTCCACCGAGCGACTGCAGGCCGCCGCCGCACGCCTGAACGCTGGCGAGCGCTTCCTGGGCGTCGCGGGCGATGTCGGCAAACCGGAATCGGCCCGCCAAGTCTTCGCGCAAGCCATTGCCAAGTTCGGCAAGGTTGACGTGCTGGTCAACAACGCCGGCATCTTCACCGCCAAGCCGTTCGTGCAGTTCACGCCCGACGAAGTGGAAGAGCAGATCTCCACCAACCTGAAGGGCGTGCTGTACCCGTCGCAGGAAGCGGCCAAGCACATGAGCGAGCGCAAGCGCGGCAAGATCATCAACATCACCGCATCGCTGGCGCTGCAGCCGCACGGCGGCGTGCCGGCGCTGCTGGCGGTGGCGCTCAAGGGCGGCATCAACCAGGCCACGCGCGCGCTGGCGCTGGAACTGGCACCCCATGGCGTAACGGTCAATGCAGTCGCCCCGGGTGTCGTCGACACCCCGATGCACGCCGCCGAAACCCATGCGGCGCTCGGCAGCCTGCACCCGCTGGGCCGCATCGCCAACATCGCCGAGATCAGCGACGCCGTGCTCTACCTGGCCAAGGCCGACTTCGTGTCCGGCACGGTCCTGCCGGTGGACGGCGGCTTTAGCGCCGGCCGTTGAGCGCGTCGGCCACGGCCGGAATGGTCTTCCTGCCGCGGCCGCGCACCCACTGCCCTCCCCATCGACGCCTCGCGCCAGCCACCCCGGCTGGTGCCGTCTCTACACGGAGTTCGTCATGAAGACCTCGCAGAAGACATTCCTCATCACCGGTGCCAGTGGCGGCCTGGGCCACGCGTTTGCCGAAGCGGCCCTGCAGGCCGGGCACCGCGTGGTCGGCACGGTGCGGCGCGAGGACGATCGCACCGCCTTCGAATCGCTGCACCCGACACGCGCCAAGGCGGTCATCCTGGACGTCAGCGGCTTCGATACCGTCGAGCCCGCCGTGCGCAGCATTGAGGCGGACTGGGGCCCGATCGATGTACTGATCAACAACGCGGGCTACGGCCATGAGGGCATTCTTGAGGAGTCGCCGCTGGCCGAGCTGATCCGTCAGTTCGAGGTCAACGTATTCGGGGCGGTGGCCATGATCAAGGCCGTGCTGCCCGCCATGCGCCAGCGCCGCCGTGGGCACATCATCAATATCACGTCGATGGCCGGCTACGTGGGCTTGCCCGGCGTGGCCTACTACAGCGGCAGCAAGTTCGCGCTCGAAGGCATCAGCGAGGCGCTGTCCAAAGAGGTGAGCGGCCTCGGCATCCAGGTCACGGCCGTCGCGCCGGGCTCCTTCCGCACGGAATGGGCCGGGCGCTCGATGGTCCGCTCCGGGCGCTCCATTGCGGACTACGACGCGGTGTTCGATCCGGTGCGCAAGCGCCGGCAGGATTACAGCGGCCATCAGGCCGGTGATCCGGCCAAGGCGGCCCTCGCGCTCCTGCGCATCGTCGATGCGCACGATCCGCCAACGCACTTGCTGCTGGGCAACGACGCGCGGCGCCTGGTGGAAGCGCGCCTGAAAACGTTGAACCGCGAGATCAGCACCTGGGAATCCGTCACCAGCTCGACCGACTTCGTTTGACTGGCCGCAGCGCAACGGTGGGAGTCGTCATGCATCGACAGCTCACCGCAAACATGCGCCCAACGCCCTCAACCGCCCTTTGCGCGTCCCTTGGGCTTGCGCGTTGCGCGTTCGGTTGCCGACGTCTTCGTGCTCCCAACCGCTGGCCACTGGCTGTCGTCCCGCAGGCGCGCAAACAGGCGCTCGCGCTCCGCGTCGGAGAACGGGCACAGCCCCAGCATGGCCCCGAACAACAGCCCTTTGGCTGCCGTCCAGCGCAACAGCGCCATGTCCGGGTCCGCTGCCTCTTCCTCGATGGATCGGGCGTTCTGTGCGGCAAGCTCCCGCGAGCCGGAGAGCAGACCCGGGTCTTCCACCAGGGCCGCGAGAATCGCGGAGGTGACGGAAGCGGGCGTGGCGACGGCCTCGCGTATCGTGGCGATCTGCGCCGCGAGCGTCGGTTCGGGCAGCCCGTCTCCGGCCGAGGCGAGATAGTTCTTGGAAAAGCGCTCGAAATAGTCGATCTGGTGATCGAGCAGCGCCTTCAGCACCGCGCCCTTGTTCGGGAACTGGTGCATCAGCCCGCCTTTGCTGATGCCGCTCTCGCGCGCCATGGCGTCGAACGTCAGCTGCCCCGGACCGTCGCGGGCGATGATGGTGAGTGCGGCCTCGATGCCCGCTTTGCGCGAGCGTTCCGAACGGGTTGCGTTATCCATGGGTTCAATTGCGGGCGTCTGCAGGGGCAAACGCGGGGGCAAGGATGACAAGTGCGAGCGCTTCCGCCAGCCGGGAAATCGTTCGGCGGTCATTGTACAAGCGCGCTCCCGGACGCCCGCGCATCCCTCCGCCTAAAACGCCGCCGCGCTGCCCCAGACAAGGGATGCAGGGCGCTGCTCGACCAGGTTGGCAAGCGCATCGAGGGCCGTCAGCGCCCTCGCCAACTGCTCGCGGGCTTGGCGCGCGTCCCGTTGCAGCAGCAATGGCGTCTGCATCGCCTCGCCAGCGGCGTCAACAGCCTGCCGCGCCGTGGCAAGCGACTCCTGCGCCTGCGGTGCCAACTGGGTCTCGGCTTGCTGAAAAAGGCGATGCACCCGCGCGAACGTGCGTTGCAGGTCCGCGTCGATCTTGGCGTACGGCACGCCATCGAGCTTCTTCGCGAAATCCGCGACCTCTGCCTGCAGATCGTCGAGCGCATTCGGCACGGTGGGCAACTCGACCGGCGTGCGGCTCAGATCGACCCGCGCCTGCGGCGCATTCGGAAACAGGTCGAGCGCGACATAGCGCTGGTTGGTCAGCAGGTTGCCGGTGCGCAGCTGCCCGCGCAGCCCATCCGCCACCAGCTTGCGCAGCAGCGCCTTGCCGGCCGTGCCGTCAGCATGCTCGGCGGACGCACGAAACTGCGGCCCGAGCCGATCCGGATAGAGATTCAAGGTGACACGCATGTCGACGGCGCCCGCCCTGGGGTTGCGTTCGAGGTTGACCTGCGTGACCTCGCCTAGCGGGACACCCCGGAAATCCACCGCCGCGCCAACCGACAGTCCACGCAGCGATTGTGCGAACCGCATCTCGACAACGGCCGGCGTGCCATCGGGTTGATCTGGCGCGTCGATACCGTCGCTGGCCAGATCGAACACCGTGCCGGCAGGCGCCGGCGCGCCGGCGGGCTGTCCGGGCGACGGTCGGAAGGCGACACCGCCGAGCAGCAACGCCTCCAGCGACTGCATGCTGAAATTGCCCCCGCGCGAATCGAGCGACAGATTGGCGCCACTCGCGTCCCACCAGCGCGTGTTCAAACCGATGTACCGGTGATAGGGCGCGTCGACGAAGACATCGATCGTGACGCCCTTGCCGTCTGCGTTGAGGGCTGTACCGGTCACCCGTCCAACCTCCACATGGCGATAGTAGACGGGCGCCCCGTCATGGATGGAGCCGAGCGAACCGCTGCGCAACACGTAGCTGGCGCCTTGCCGCGCAGCGGTAACAACGGGCGGGACTTCCAGGCCGATGAACGTGTTCCGGGTTTCGCGAACATGCCCCGCATCCGCGCCGATATACGCACCCGACAGGAGTGCGCCGAATCCCGAGACACCGCGCGCATCCGCGCGCGGGCGCACGATCCAGAAGCGTGAGTCCTGCACCGCTAGGTCGCCGGCCGCCTTGGTCAGCCGCACCGTTGCCAGCACCCGGTTGCGATCCGCGGAAAGCCCGATCGCCGTCACCACACCGACCTCAACATCGTTGTATTTCACAGGCGTCCTGCCGGGCTCGATGCCGTCCGCATCGAGAAAGCTGACCGTGATCTGCGGCCCCTGCTCCGCCACCTGCCCGGCAACCAAACCGATGCTGATCAGCGCCATCAGGATCGGGATCAGCCACAGACACACCGACACCCACCGGCTTTTCGAACGCGCCATGGCAGCACCTGCCTCCGTCGCTCGCGCGCGCCGTTACTTCAGTTGCGCGACCAAGGCATCGGCGCCCTTCTCGATGCCGGTCTTTGCCGCGCTGAGCGCGCCGAAGCTCGCCCCGATGTTCCACGGGCTGGGGTATTGCTTGGTCACATACGCGCTGAGCAGACGATTGGTCGACGCGTCGTAGACCTCGACCGAGTAGATGACGAAGCCGGTGAAGGTGCCCTCCTTGCCCCGGAACGTCTGCACGCCGTTATAGATGCCGCCTGCGATATCGAACCGCGACAGCGGACCCAGGACGGGCGTGGTGGTATCGGCGCCGGTCAGCGTGAGCTTCAGGCGCAGCGTGCTCGGATTCGGATCGCCGGCGAGCTCGAAGCGCGGCTGCAGCCTTTGCGCAAACGTGGTCTGCATGTAGCTGGCGAGCGCGGCGCGGTCCGGTTCGCTCATATCGCCGAACTGGTTGTCGGCACCGCGGTAGATCGCCACCGGATCGATCATCACGCGCCGGTACTTGCGCCAGTCCGTCTGCGTTGCATAGCTGTACGGCACGCGGCCCGAATCGTCCTGCGGATTGGGCTTCAGGTAGGGGGTCGAGGCCACCCCCGAATACGCAACAGGCTTCACGCTCGCGCAGCCCGCCAAGGCTGCACAGACCACCGCAATCAGCAGGCGCCACGCGTGGGTTGACTTGGTCATCTCGATCTCCGGTTCCGGTTCGGACCTGCCGCGTTGGGGACCAGGTCCACGCATGGCCATCCATGCGAGGTCGCAGCCTAGCACCGGCCCGGCACGATGTAAACCGTCCAGCTGGTTTGTTTTTTAAGGAAGAGGCGAGATCAAAACATCACCTTTGCGCGTGCCTGGATTGCCTGCAAGCCAAGCCGCCGCTGGCGAAGACGGGCGCCGTGGCACATCCGATGCGCCGCGCCGTCACCCCTACACAGCACAGGGTTGCATCTTGATCTGCGCAAGGTAATATACCCCCCTACCCTATTTAAATACCTCAACCCATGAGCCACACCGTTCGCGAAAAGCAGAAGCTGCTCAACCGTGTGCGCCGCATTCGCGGCCAACTCGATGCCATCGAGCGCGCACTGGAAGAGGAGCAAGGCTGCGTCTCCGTCCTGCAGCAGATCACGAGCTGCCGCGGCGCCATGAATGGCCTGCTGGCGGTGGTGCTGGAAGACCACATCCGCACCCACCTGACCGAGGTGGATGACGAACATGACCACGCCGACGGCAGCGCCAAAGAGCAGCTGATCGAAGTCGTGCACAGCTATTTCAAGTGAGCCTGCCATGAGCGATTTCTACGACACGCCGTTCGGCGTCGACCATGACCACGTGTTCCTGGGCACCGGGCACGAGAAGAACGAGCGCAAGACCTGGGCCGTGATCGTGCTGTGCACGCTCATGATGGCGGCCGAGATCATCGGCGGCAGCGTGTTCGGCTCGCTGGCGCTGGTGGCCGACGGGCTGCACATGTCGACGCACGCCGGCGCCATGCTGATCGCGGCGCTGGCCTACACCTATGCGCGGCGCCACGCGAAAGACCCGCGCTTCGTGTTCGGCACCGGCAAGCTGGGCGATCTGGCCGGCTTCACCAGCGCCATCATCCTGGCGATGATCGCGCTGCTGATCGGCTACGAAGCGGTGGCGCGCTTCTTCGCGCCGGTGCCGATCCGCTTTGGCGAGGCGATCCCGATTGCAGTCGTGGGTCTGCTGGTGAACATCGCCAGCGCGTGGCTGCTCAGCGGCGGCGACCACCACGGCCACAGCCATGGGCACGGACATTCCCACGGTCATGGTCACGGTCACGACGAGGCGCACGACCATGACGACGAAGTCCAGCACATCGCCACGCCGGCAGGCGTGCTGGCGCTGTCGATCTTCGAAGATGGCGTGCCGCCGGTCTTCCGCCTGGCCGGCGAAACCGCCGTGCTGCCGAACGACGTGGCGACGGTCACCACCCTCCGCCCCGATGGCGCCCGCCAGGAATTCGTGCTGACGCGCAAGGCCGGCTATCTGGAATCCACCACGGAGATTCCCGAGCCGCACGCCTTCACTGCCGTGATCAACATTGGCACGCAGGAGCACACCGTAGTCTTCGCCGAGCACGACCACGCCGATGGACACGACGGCCACGACGCCCACCACCGTGACCACAACATGCGTGCCGCCTATGTGCACGTGCTGGCGGACGCCTTCGTCTCGGTGCTCGCCATCATCGGCCTGCTGCTGGCCAAGGCGTTCGGCTGGCTGTGGATGGACCCGCTGGCGGGCGTGGTGGGCGCGCTGGTCATCGCCAACTGGTCATACGGGCTGATGCGCGACACCGGCGGCATCCTGGTCGACATGACGCCGGACCAGCACATCGGCGGGCGCATCAAGAGTGCACTGGAGGCCGACGGCGACACCCTGCTCGACCTGCACGTCTGGCGCATCGGCCCCGGGCATCTTGGGGCGGTGGTGTCGGTGGGCACACGTCAGGGCCAGCGCGGGCCGCAGTTCTATCACGCGCTGCTGCGGCGGTTCAACGCGCTGTCGCACATCACGGTGGAAGTGCATCCGTTGCCGGCGAGATAACGCAACGGCCATTCCATATCGCTTGTCCTGACCTCAAGTACAACGCGCGGCGCCCCAAGGGCGTCCGCCGCCAGTCGACTACAACAAGAAGAAAACCCTTCGCGGTCTGACCGCGGGGCCTCTCCCGACCATGTTCCACCCATCCGCATTTGTTCGCATGTGCGCGGCCGCGCTCGCGCTCGCAGCGTCCATTTCCACGCCCTCGTGGGCGCACGGCATTGCCGGCAACCGCTTCTTTCCCGGCACGCTCAATTTCGACGACCCCGCTGTTGCCGACGAGCTTTCGATCACCGCTGGCGCCGTGCAACACCCGGACGACAGCGGCAACGTTACGGATCGCGGCGCGACAGTCTCGTTCGCGCGGCTGCTGACGCCCAATATGTCGATCGGCTTTGACAGCGGGTTCATCCGCCGCGATTGGGACAGCACACGTCAGCCCGGCGCGACCGGCTCCGATCTGGTGCTCAAATCCAGGCTCTACGAAGACGACCTGAATGAAACCCTGGTTGCCGCCTCGCTGATCTACGGGCTGCCGCAGAGCGGGGCCAAACGGCTCGGCGCCAGTACCTCCGCCACGATCGCCCCCAGCCTCTACCTGGGGCAAGGATTCGGTGCGCTGCCCGATGCCTTGTCCTGGCTGCGGCCGTTAGGTGTCACGGCGGGCGTCAGCGTGGCCGTGCCCACCAGCAAGGCGTCCGACAACCTCGCTTACGACCCGGTGACACGGCAGCTCACCCCCGCGCGCACCCCCAATGTCACAACCGTCCACTGGGGCTTCGCGCTGGAGTACAGCACGCTCTACCTGACCGACCGGTTCGTGCCGGGCGAGCTGCCCAAGGAGGAGCCGCTGCACCAATTCATTCCGCTGGTGGAGTTCGCGTTCGATTCGCCACGGGGGCAGCGTACGCGCGGCACGATCAACCCCGGCATCGCCTACGTCAAGGACACGTGGCAGGTCGCGGCAGAACTCGTGCTGCCGTTGACCCACGGATCGACGCGCGGCGTGGGCGCGAACCTCCAGTTGCTGCTCTTTCTCGACGATCTGGTACCGTCTCTGTTTGGCAAACCCTTGCTCAGCCGCTAGCGGACCGTGCCCCCCTGCATCCCCGGGGGCATCCGGACGACGTTTCGATCACCTGCTCACATCGTATGAATACGCTCCACATCCTCATCCTCGCCTGCGTCCAGGGCATCGCCGAGCTGCTGCCGGTGTCCAGTTCGGCCCACGTCATCCTGGCCGAAAAATGGCTGGGGCTCGACCCGACCTCGCCGGACATGACGCTGCTGCTGGTCATGCTGCACACCGGCACCATGTTCGCGGTCATCGTCTATTTCTGGCGCTCGTGGCGGCAGACGTATTTCTCCTCGGCCAAGGCGCTGTGGGACAACGGCGTGTACGTGGCGGTGGCCACGGTTGCCACCGGCATCGTCGGGCTGACCCTGCTCTATGTGATCAAGCACACGGTGATGCGCGGTGCAGCAAGCTTCGAGGTGGAGCACCTGTTCGGCAACACCAAGCTGATGGCGGTGAGCCTGGCCGTGGCCGGCGTGTTGATCATCGTGTCGTCCAGGCGCGCGGTGACTGCCGCCGAAGACCTGACCGGCAAGCGCGCGCTGTGGATCGGCGCCGTGCAGGGGCTGTGCCTGCCGTTCCGCGGCCTGTCGCGCTCGGGCGCCACCATCTCGAGTGGGATGCTACTGGGCGTGCAGCGCCGCCGCGCCGAGGAGTTCAGCTTCGCGCTCGCCGTGGTGCTGACGCCGGCGGTGATCGCCAAGGAAGGCTACCGCTTCTACCAGGCCTACGCGGGCGCCACCGATAGCCTGCTGCCCATGCTGGCGCCAAGCCTGCTGGGCATGGCGGCGAGCTTCGTCGCCGGGCTGGTGGCGTTGCGCTGGTTGTCGCGCTGGCTGGAGCAAGGGCGCTGGTATCTGTTCGGCTGCTACTGCCTGGTCGCTTCGGTTGCGGTGTGGACGTTCGGCGGTTGAGCCACGGGGGCCGTCATCGCTATTTGAAGACGGTCAGCTGCAACACCTTCACCACCACCAGGATCACCGCGAACACCAGATAGGCGCGCAGTACGCCCATCCAGACCCGCTTGGCGAGCGTGAGATTCGGCGGCGGGAGTTGGTCCAGCGGCGGCATGCGCCAGGTGTCGCGCGCGTTGTCCGCGTAGGCGGGCATGCCGGCGAGCTCATCCTCGACCGAGCCGCGGCGGATTTGGCGCAAGCCCACGCTGGCGAGATAACCGGCCAGTGCCAGCAGCGTGCCGCCGGCCAGCAGCTCGATCATGGTCTTGCCCGAGAGGTTCGGATACATGACCGACGTCGTGAGCACGACCGAGAGCATCACCAGCACCCAGATCACCGCGCCCGTGAAGAGGTTCAGCCGCTGTGAGTTGACCCACGGCCCCAGCACCGCGCGGTCATTGCACAACAGCAGCAGGAAGACCGTGGCGCTCGGCAGCAGCACCCCCGCCAGGGTCTGCACCGCCTCGGTCAGCAGGCCGAGCGGGCTGCCCGGAATCAGCACCAGCGCTGCCGCCCCGGCGACGATGCCGAAATAGACGAGATAGAAGCCGCCGGCGTCCGACACCTTGCGATGCAGCGAGTGGCGGATCTGGAACACATCGCCGATGGCGTAGGCCGTGGCCAGCGACACCGCCGCCGCGCCGATGATCGAGGCATCCAGCAGCGCGATGGCAAAGAACACCGCCGAGGCGCGCCCTGCATAGCGTTCCAGGCCGGCCATGACCCCGCCGGCATCGGTAAAGGCGCCGAACTCCGGCTTGCCACCGAACAGCGCCGCGCAGAACGACATCATCGCCACCGCGCCGATCATCACCAGCACGATGCCGATCCACAGGTCGGCCTTCTCATACGGAATGAAGCGCGGCGTAATGCGCTTGTCGATCACGTAGCTCTGCTGGAAGAACAGCTGCCATGGCGCGACCGTGGTGCCGACGATGCCGATCACCAGCAGCATCACGTCGCTCAGCCGGGCATGCGTGGGCCAGTTCGGCACGAAGAAGTCCCGCGCGATCTGGCCGGCCGGCGGATGGATCGACACCAGCACCGGCACCAGCGCCAGGCTGAGCACGCACAGACCGACCGCAAACCGCTCGAAGCGCCGGAAGTTGCCTGTGCTGGCCGCCGCCATGATGAGCGCCGCCGCCAGGCAAACCCCCGTCACCCGTGAGACCCCGAAGAAATCGAGCGCGAACATGATGCCGATGAACTCGGTCGCAATCGTCAGCGCATTCAGCAGGAACAGGTCGATGATGCTGAACGCGCCCCAGAACTTACCGAAGCGCGCGAAGATCAGCCGCGCGTGGCCGACGCGCGTGACGGCGCCCAGGCGCAGCACCATCTCCTGGTTGACGAACAGCACCGGCACCAGCAGCAACAGCGTCCACAGCAGCGTGGTGCCATAGTTCTGCCCGGCCTGGGTGTAGGTGCCGAAGGCGCCTGCATCGTTGTCACCCACCATCACGATCAGCCCCGGGCCGAGGATGGCCAGCAGCGTGCGCAAGCGTGCCCCCCAGCCCGTACGCGGCGCGACATCGTGGTGCGCAATGGTGCCCAGCGCACCGGTGATATCGCCTTGGTGCGCGCTGTCGAGCGCGGCACTGCGCTCGATCGGCTCCATGGCCACGCTGGCTGCCGAAACATTCGATGGTGTTGGCATGGTCATTCCCCAAATCACGCCGACCGGCACGGCTGCGCACCCGGCTACGACACGAACTTCCTCAGACCCCGCCACCAATCGGCCAGATGGTGCGCGTGGTACAGATGGGCCGGCCGCAACGACAGCATCGCGTCGTAGTTGGCACGCGATTCCTGGATGTGCGGCAGGTGCTGCAGAAGCAGGCCGAAGGTCATCAACAACTCCTCATCGATGGCACGCGTGCGCGCCTCGCCCCCGTTGTGACGGGCGCGAACCAACGCACCGTGAAGTCGTGTTCACGGCGACATGCCACACGCACGCCAACGCGGCGTCCGAATGGCGCTTCAAATGTGGTGCACGGAGGGTGTTGCTACGGCGCGCACCGCCTGCCTGTGGCAGGACGGCGGCTGTTTTGGGGCGCGGACGTCCTGCCGGTCAGGCAGGAAAACGACTGGAAGGTCGACTACTGCAGCTGTCCAAGGCGTCAGCCCCTTCTGTGGAGATAGAAAAAGTGTAGGTCGCGCACAGCGGGGGCGTCAATGTGCGTATGCGGCCCCGTGGCAGGCGTGGTACTGGGCGTCGCGCAGTGAACGCGCGACAATGGATGGCTGACCTTCTCGCCTTGCCGACATGTCCGTTCGTTCCGCCGCCCCCGCCCTGATCGCCGCCCTGCTGTTCGGCGCAAGCACGCCCCTGGCCAAGACGCTGACCGGGGCCATCTCCCCCGTGCTGCTGGCCGGGCTGCTGTATCTCGGCAGCGGACTCGGCCTGAGCGCGGTCCTGCTGTTCAGGAAGCTGACCGGCGCCGCCGGTGGTGCCGACACCGGCCTGACCTCCATCCCGCGTCGCGAGATCCCGTGGCTGCTGGGCGCGATCCTGGCCGGCGGCGTGGCGGGGCCGGCACTCCTGATGACGGGCCTGGCGACGACGGGCGCGGCGCCCGCTTCGCTGCTGCTCAACGTCGAAGGCGTGTTCACCGCGCTGATCGCCTGGATCGTCTTCAAGGAGAACACCGACCGGCAGATCGTGCTGGGCATGGTTGTCATCGTGGCCGGGGGCGTGTTGCTGTCATGGCAGCCGGATGCGGCGCGGCTGTCGCCCAGTGCGCTGCTGATCGTTGCGGCCTGCGCGTGCTGGGCCATCGACAACAACTTGACCCGCAATGTCTCGTCCAACGATGCGGTGCTGATCGCCTGCCTGAAAGGCCTGGTGGCGGGCACGTGCAATACCGCGTTCGCGCTGGCGGCGGGCAGCGCGATGCCGGGCGCGCTGCCGGTGCTGGCGGCCATGCTGATCGGCTTTGCCGGCTACGGCGTCAGCCTGGCGCTGTTCGTGATCGCGCTGCGGCACCTGGGGACGGCGCGCACGGGGGCGTACTTCTCGGTGGCGCCGCTATTTGGCGTGGTGATCGCGCTGCTGATCTGGCCCGAGCTGCCGGGCGTGCTGTTCTGGCTCGCTGCCGCGCTGATGGCGCTGGGCGTGTGGCTGCACCTGCGCGAGCGGCATGAGCATGAACATGCCCACGAGCCGTTGGCACATACCCACGCCCACCGCCACGACGAACACCACCAGCACCGACACGACTTCCCGTGGGACGGCAAGGAGCCGCATGTGCACGCGCATGAGCATGCGGCCCTGACCCACAAGCACCCGCACTACCCCGACATCCACCACCGCCACCGCCACGCGCACTGAGGGCGCTCAGCCCCTCAGTCGAGCCGCTCGACAGCGGGCACGCGCACGCGCCCATCGCGCAATTCAGCCTTGGGCTCGTAGGCGCGCAGCACCAGGGCGAAGTCGCCGGCCGGCGTCGGCAGCCAGTTGGCGCGCTGGGCCGGGTCCGCCGGCGCATCCCGCTGGATCACGATATCGATCGCACCATCCGCGCCGGTCTTGAGCCCGGTGGTGCGGTCGCCGATGGCGTAGCGCGCGATCGGGTTGGGCGTGAAGAACAGCTTGCCATCCGGCTCCACCTCGTACATCGACAGCGACCAGAACGCGTTGACCGGCAGCGCGCCCGCCGGCAGGTGCAGGCGATACCGGTGCGCGCCGGACAGCCGCTGCTTCTGCTGGTCGGCAAAGGTGATCGGGTACATCGCCTCCACCGTCTTGAGCGCGAGCAGGCCACCCAGGGCGACTTGCGCGCGGTACGCATAGTCGGTGCCGAAATCGCCGAGGTTGTCCTTGGAATACGACCAGCCGTCGGTCTTCGGCCCGGTTCCGGACAGCCCACCCTTGAGCGAGGCCAGCATGCCCGGCAGCTGCTGAGCCCACAGCGCCTTGACCTCCGGCGACAGCGCATCCCACCCGCACGCGGCACCGCAGATGCCGACCGACGCCAGCCGCTGGATCAGCACGTCTTCATAGCGCGGCGCGGGGTTGCGGGCCAGCATCAGGTTGGCCATGTCGACGAAGGCCTGCGGGCGCTGCTCGAGCGGCGGCGCGGCCTGCCACGGCGGCGGCATCTTGCCGGCGCCGAGCGGCTCGACCTTGAACTGATCTTGCAGGGCCACCACGGCGGGCATGTCCGCATCGCCGCCCACGAGGGTGCGCGCGAGCACGAGCACATCGTTGGCCGGCGCGCGAATCACCTGCGCATTGGGCGGCAGCGGCTGCGTCGCATCCGGGCCGACCACAATAAAGGTCCCGCCGCGCGTGCCGCTGGCGCGCCGGCCGAGGATCTCGAAGTTGTTCGTCGCCATGTCGAGGAAGGCCAGTGAGTAGTAGCGGCCCGCCATGTCCGGGATCGTCAGCGCGATGGGCCCTTGGCGCAGGTCGAGCCATAGCGTGGAATAGGCCGTGTCGCTGTTCGGTGTGGTCACCCAGCGGTCGTCCGGGCCGGACAGGTTGTGCTGATGCAGCCACGTGTTCAGCTGCGAGCGGCCCGGCTTGGCGTCGGCGCCGAGCATGCTGGCACGCAGGCGCCCCATCGCTACCAGCGGGAAGGCGTAGTCGAAGGCCTGGTGCAGCGTGACTTCCTGCGATGGCGCAGCACCGGTCGGGTTCCAGTCCTGCGCGGCAGCGGTGGCCAGGCTGGTGCAGAGCGCTGCGGCGGTGAAGGCAAGCAGGCGTTTGGCTACGGCGGGGCGTCGTTGGCTGGGCAACATCGGTCGTCTCCTGATGTTTATTTTGGGTGTGGCGCCCATAATATGAGCCCAGCTCATATCCTGCCACTCGCATTCCATGGCCCCGCAAGCAAAGGAAAAACTCGATACGGATCAAGCACTTGTACGACGCCAGCCGCGCCAGGCGCGCTCGCGCGAAAAGGTCGAACTCATCTTGGAAGCGACGCAGCAGATCCTCGACCAGGAGGGGCTGGACGCGCTCACCACCAACCGCATCGCCGAGGTGGCCGGCATCAGTATCGGCACGCTCTACCAGTATTTCGGCGACAAGCGGCAGGTGCTCGACGACCTGGCCCAGCGCGAAAGCGAGCACCTGACGGCCGAGCTGCTGGCGGTCTTGACCGCACCCGAGCTGCAGGCGCCGGATGCGCGGCTGCGGCAGGTCATCCGTACCCTGCTCGGCGCATTCGGCGGCCGGCACAAGGTGCGTCGCATCGTGCTGGAGCAGGCCATCGCACGCGGGCGCAATCCGTTGATCACGCCCGGGCATGTGTCGACCTTCCTGAGTTCGACCGGGCTGCGCGACACCGACGGGCGGCGCGTGACGCTCACGGCCATCCAGGCCTTTGTGCTCACGCGCGCCATCATGGGCGCGATCGGCAGCGCGTTGTCGTACGACGAACGCTGGCTCGCCAGCGCGGACTTCGAAGACAGCCTGTTCGCGCTGGTGCGCGGCTTCTTGCGCGCGTGCGGCGACGCGTCGGCGCCAGCCCCTGCGGAATAAACGGCCGCCACCGCGCGTTTACTACGGTAGCGGGAGGAGCCAACCGGCGGCCGAGAGACGGGCGCGACGCACGTCGTCCATGCACGGTCGCATGCCCCAGGAGACCCCCAATGAAAGCGCTTCGTCTGGTTTGCGCTGTGGTGCTCGCCGTGCTGTTTGCAGCAGCATGCACCACCGGCAGCATGCCCTCCTCCAGCAGCAATAGTCAGGGCACGAGCAACAGCTTCACGCGCGGCGGAGGTGGCGGCTACTGAAATGAATGGTTACACATGCCCGCGCCCGCCCTGGAATAAACCGCGCGTCTGACGTGTCTATCCAGTATGCGAAAGCACGCCGACGCTCATGCCGGTGTGCTCCTCGCAGGCAAACCGATGTGCCGAGCGATACGACCGGACAGGTCACTGAAGTGCCGTATTGAGACGTCGGGCAGCACTCGCCCTAGCGGCAGGTGACGATCATGAGCAAGCGTCTGACAGCCTTGACGATGGCACTGATGGGTT
Organism: uncultured Ralstonia sp.; assembly: GCA_913056305.1. Classification (GTDB taxonomy): domain Bacteria; phylum Pseudomonadota; class Gammaproteobacteria; order Burkholderiales; family Burkholderiaceae; genus Ralstonia. The sequence continues at coordinate 5,387 of CAJXMR010000028.1, read as the reverse complement.
TTGGCGTCTGTGCGTGCGCGACGGCGCAAAACGTACCGGTGGGCACCTGCGAGCCGATGGTGGGGCAGGCCGAGATCGACGGTGTGGTGCAGCAGGTTTCGGGCACGGCATGCCTGCAGCCGGACGGCACATGGCAGATGGTGGACACCGACGGCACGCCCGTCACCTACGTCGGCCCGCCGTACTATGTGGATGACACGTGGTACTGGGCGCCGCCGGTGTTCGTTGGTGGTTTTGTCTTCATCGACCGCTTCCACCATCACCACCACATGCACAACGCGTTCTTCCACCACGACGGCCGGGGCTTTGTCCGGGGAAGCGGTTTCCGCGGCGGATTCCATGGCGGGCATGATGGGGGCCATGACGGCGGCCACGGCGGCATGCATGGCGGCGGCATGCATCATTGACGGCAACGGGCCGATACCTGAATACTGGCCGCCCATCTGCTGATTGCAAGGAGGCCCGATGGGCGACGTGATCCTCGAATCGGTCCTGACCTGTCCGCATTGCGGCTTCGCCCGGCAGGAAACCATGCCGACCGACGCCTGTGTCTTCTTCCATGAATGCCCGGCTTGCCACGCGCTGCTGCGCCCCAGGCCGGGCGACTGCTGCGTGTTCTGCTCGTACGGCTCGGTCAAGTGCCCGCCGGTGCAGCAGCAGCGCGGCTGTTGCGGCTAGGCGGCTAGACCCGCAGGTAGTGCTCGCGCTCGCCGAGCCAGCGCTTGAGGTGGGCGTCCACCGCCTCGGGAAAGCGGGCCAGCATCTGGTCCGCCGCGCCCTGCGCAAACTCCACCAGCCACGCATCGTGGTTCAGATCAGCGAAACGTAGCATCGCCTCGCCCGATTGCCGCGCGCCGAGGAATTCGCCCGGGCCGCGGATGTCCAGATCGCGCCGGGCGATCTCGAAGCCGTCGGTGGTCTCGCGCATGGTCTGCAGGCGCTGCTTGGCCGTGGGCGACAGCGGCGCCTGGTACAACAGGATGCACACCGATTCCGCCGTGCCGCGCCCCACCCGCCCGCGCAACTGGTGCAGCTGCGCGAGGCCGAAGCGCTCGGCGTGCTCGATCACCATCAGCGAAGCGTTCGGCACATCCACACCCACCTCGATGACGGTGGTGGCGACCAGCACGTGCAGCTCGCCGGTGGCGAAGGCGGACATGACGGCAGCCTTGTCGGCGGACGGCAGCCGGCCATGCACAAGGCCGACCTTCAGGCCGGCCAGGCTTTGCGAGAGCGTCTCGAAGGTCTCCACCGCGGTCTGCAATTGCAGCGCCTCGCTCTCTTCGATGAGGGGGCAGACCCAGTAGACCTGCCGCCCCTCACGCGCGGCGGCGTGGATGCGCTCGATCACCTCCTCGCGGCGTGCATCGTTCACCAGCCGCGTGACCACCGGCGTGCGGCCGGGCGGCAGCTCGTCGATGGCGGAGACGTCGAGGTCGGCGTAATACGTCATCGCCAGCGTGCGGGGGATCGGCGTGGCGGACATCATCAGCTGGTGCGGCACCTGGGCGTTGGCGGCGACCGGGGCCTCGCCACCGTTCGCCTTGCCACGTAAAGCCAAGCGCTGCGCCACGCCAAAGCGGTGCTGCTCGTCCACCACGGCCAGCCCCAGGCGCGCGAACGTCACCGCATCCTGGATCAGCGCATGCGTGCCGATCACCAGCTGCGCAGTCCCGGCCGCAACGCGCGCGGCGGCCTCGTCCTTCTGCTTACGCTTAAGGCTGCCGGCCAGCCAGACGATGTCCACGCCCAGCGGCACTAGCCACGCCGATAGCTTGCGGTAGTGCTGCTCGGCCAGCAGTTCGGTCGGCGCCATCAGCGCGGCCTGCCAGCCGGCGTCGATGGCCTGGCACGCGGCCAGCGCGGCGATCACGGTCTTGCCGCTGCCCACGTCGCCCTGCAGCAGCCGCTGCATCGGGTACGGGTGCGCGAGGTCGGCGCGGATCTCCTCCCACACGCGGGCCTGGGCGCCGGTCAGCTTGAACGGCAACGCAGCCATGAAGCGCGCGAGCAGACCGTCCTTGCCGCTGGTGCGCAAGATAGGCGCATTGCGCGTGCGGCGCGCGGCCTGGGCGCGCTTGAGCGAGAGTTGCTGCGACAACAGCTCGTCGAACTTGATGCGCAGCCACGCCGGGTGCGTGCGCTCGACCAGGCTGTACTCGTCCACGTCGGGCGTGGGCTGATGCAGCAGTCGCACGGCCTCGGCAGGCGCCATCAGCTTGAGCGGCGCAAGCGGTCCGGTGATCAGGCTGTTCGGCAGCGTTTCCGGCAGCGGCGTACGCGTCAGCGCGTTGAGGATCGCCTTGCGCAAGTACGCCTGCGCCACCCCCGCCGTGCTCGGATACACCGGCGTCAGGCGATCCGGCAGCGGCTCGTCGGGTGCCACGGCGCGCACGGTCGGGTGCACCATCTCCGCGCCGAAGAAGCCGCCACGCACCTCGCCGCGCACGCGCAGCCGCACGCCTTCGGCCATCTGCTTGACCTGGCTGCCGTAGAAATTGAGGAAGCGCAGCACGAGTTCGCCGGAATCGTCGGCAATGTGCACGACCAGTTGCCGGCGCGGCCGGAACGCCACTTCGTTGCGCGTGACCGTGCCTTCCACCTGCGCGGCCCAGCCGGTGTTGGCGCGGGCGATGGCCTCGGCGATGGTCAAGAGCGTGGTTTCGTCCTCGTAGCGCATCGGCAGGTGCAGCACGAGATCGACGTCGCGGTGCAGGCCGAGCTTGGCGAGTTTGTCGGCGGGGCGGGCGGTCTTGGCCGGCTTATCGGCTGCCGCCGCGCGCTTCGGCTTGGCGGCCGGCACCTCATCGGCGTCGGGCGCAGCGTCGGGTACAGAAACGGCAGCGGTAGCGGAGCGGGCGCGAGGCGGCACAGGACGTTTACAATGGCGAACTTTGCGGATTCGCCGTCGATTGTACCGGCGCCGCCTCCATCACTTGGCGCGATTCGTCATCCGCGCCCCATTCATGCTGACGCTGTCCGATTTCGATTTCGATCTGCCGCCCGAGCTGATCGCGCAAACCGCCCTGCCCGACCGCACCGCGAGCCGCCTGCTGGCAGTCCGCCGTGCGGACGATGGCATTCACTTTGACGACCGCCAGTTCGCCGACCTGGTCGACTACCTGCGCCCCGGCGACCTGCTGGTCTTCAACGACACACGCGTCATCAAGGCCCGCTTCTTCGGCCACAAGGCCAGCGGCGGCAAGGTCGAGGTGCTGGTCGAGCGCCTGCTGGACGAACACACGGTGCTGGCGCAGATCCGCTCCAGCAAGTCGCCCGTGGAGGGCACTACGCTGCGCCTGGCCGACGCCTTCGACGTGACGGTGGGGCCGCGCGCCGAGCCGTTCTTCACGCTGCGCTTCCCGCAACCGGCGCTGGACCTGATCGAGCAGTACGGCCGCCTGCCGCTGCCGCCGTATATCGAGCACGACCCTGACAGCTTCGACGAGACGCGCTACCAGACCGTCTACGCGCGCAATCCGGGGGCGGTCGCTGCACCCACGGCCGGCCTGCATTTCGACGATGCGCTGTTCGCCAAGCTCGATGCCATGGGCGTCAAGCGCGGCTTCCTGACGCTGCACGTGGGTGCCGGCACCTTCCAGCCGGTGCGCGTTGAAAACATCGCCGAACACCGCATGCACAGCGAGTGGTACGCCATCACGCCCGAGCTGGCCGAGGCCATCCGCGCCACGCGCGCGGCGGGCGGGCGCGTGATCGCCGTGGGCACGACATCCATGCGCGCGCTGGAATCGGCCGCGCAGCCAGACGGCACGCTCCCTGCCGGCAGTGGCGAGACCGATATCTTCATCACCCCGGGCTACCGCTTCCGCCTGGTCGACGCGCTGGTGACCAACTTCCACCTGCCCAAGTCGACGCTGCTGATGCTGGTGTCGGCGTTTGCGGGCCTGGACGCCATCCGCGCGGCCTACCAGCACGCCATCGCCCAGCGCTACCGCTTCTTCAGTTACGGCGACGCCATGTTCCTCACGCGCGCCGAACCCACCCAATCCGCCTGACCATGCTCAAGTACGAACTGCTCACCACCGATGGCCTCGCCCGGCGCGGCCGCATGACCCTGAACCACGGCGTGGTGGAAACGCCCATCTTCATGCCGGTGGGCACCTACGGCGCGGTCAAGGCGATGTCGCCGGTGGAGTTGAAGGAGATCGGCTCGCAGATCATCCTCGGCAACACCTTCCACCTCTGGCTGCGTCCGGGGCTGGAAGTGATGGATGCGCACAAGGGCCTGCACGGTTTCAATGGCTGGGACAAGCCCATCCTGACCGATTCGGGCGGTTTCCAGGTGTTTTCGCTGGGCGATCTGCGCAAGATCACCGAGGAAGGCGTGCATTTTGCCTCGCCCATCAACGGCGACCGGCTGTTCCTGTCGCCCGAGATCTCGATGCAGATCCAGCGCCGGCTGAACTCCGACATCGTCATGCAGTTCGACGAATGCACGCCGTACCAGATCGACGGCCGCCCGGCCACCGAGGCCGAAGCCGCCGCGTCGATGCGCATGAGCCTGCGCTGGGCGCAGCGCTCGCGCAACGAGTTCGAGCGCGAGAGCAACCCGAACGCGCTGTTCGGCATCGTGCAGGGCGGCATGTTCGAAAACCTGCGTGATGAATCGCTGGCCGGTCTACAGGCCATCGACGACAACGCAGGCGGCCAGGGCTTTGGCGGCTATGCCATCGGCGGCCTGTCAGTCGGTGAGCCCAAGGAAGACATGATGCGCGTGCTGCAGCACGTGGCCCCGCGACTGCCTGCTAACAAGCCGCACTACCTGATGGGCGTGGGCACGCCGGAAGACCTGGTGGCGGGCGTCGCCACCGGCATCGACATGTTCGATTGCGTGATGCCGACCCGCAACGCGCGCAACGGCTGGCTGTTCACGCGCTTCGGCGACATCAAGATCAAGAACGCCGTGCACCGCAACGATCCGCGCCCGCTGGACGAGAGCTGCGGCTGCTACACCTGCCGCAACTTCTCGCGCGCCTACCTGCACCACCTGCAGCGCGTGGGCGAGATCCTGGGCGCGCGCCTGAACACCATCCACAACCTCTATTACTACCTGGAGCTGATGGCCGAAATGCGCGCCGCCATTGAGTCGCACAGCTTCACTGCATTCCAGGCGCGCTTCGCCGCAGATCGTGCCCGTGGCGCACTTTGACAGGGCTTGACAAACCCTTAGGCAAGCCCATTTGCGACAGGGCCGGAATGGTAGAATATCCGGTCCGATTTTTGACCGATTGACGAACCATTACGGAGTTTGACCGTGTTCTTGATTTCCGACGCTTACGCGCAAACCGCGCCGGCAGGTGGTGCAGCTGGCGGCCTGATGAGCTTCCTGCCCATCATCCTGATGTTCGTGGTGCTGTGGTTCATCA
>CAJXMR010000027.1 GCA_913056305.1 uncultured Ralstonia sp. | reverse complement strand
GTCCGTCCTCTTTCCCCTGGTACATCCAGACGTATTGGATTGGTCTGCCTGAATGAGAATCGCCTTTCCCCGGTGGCTCAAGCATTTTGGCAGGAGGCTCGTCGGTATCGTGCTGAGATCAAGTCCACCGCTCGATAGCATTGGGACCATGCCTGATCAAACTTCCCGAAGTGCATGCAGCACTTGAAAATAATTTCAATTGAGCAAGAAGCGCCCTGAGTCAACAATTGGTGTAGCTCACCTCGGCCGACCGCTCGGCACGAGCTGACGACTAGAACAACACCCAGCTATTGGAGACATCTAATGCGCGTTCCGGCTACGCTTTTCAATGAGTTCGTGCGCGAATTTACGCAACTTGTTGACAACTCTTCAGGGGATGAAGCGCAGATTCTGAGCAAGGGGCGCGCGCTTCTCACGGACCTTGTCCGGCACGATGACTGGCTGCCGCAGGAGTATTCGCAGGCACACCCCCAGTACTACCAGCAGTACCTGCTACATGCCGACCCAGCCGATCGCTTCTCGGTTGCCAGCTTTGTTTGGGGGCCTGGTCAAAAGACTCCCATCCACAACCACACGGTTTGGGCACTGATCGGTATGTTGCGGGGTGGCGAGCGAGCCGAAGTCTTTGAAGTCGGGGAGCCCGACCAGCCGATGCGGTCGCTCGGGATCGACTATCTCACCCCAGGAACTGTCGAATGCATCTCGCCGCGCACCGGCGACATCCACAGGGTATCCAACGCGTACGAAGATCGCGTCTCGATCAGCGTTCACATCTACGGTGGGAACATCGGGCGAATTTCGCGGCACGTGTTCGATCCGCAAACAGGCGCGCGAAAGACTTTCATCTCCGGCTATTCCAACGAGGCCGAGATCTCAACGTAGGCCATCAAAGCTCACCTTGGCTGGTTTTTTCCGAGGCGTTCAGGTTCACGGAGCCCAATTCTGATGTCCACTTCGCGGATCAACAGCGACGTCTTGCGGTTGGCCATGGCGCAAGCGCTGGCCGGAGCAGACTCCACCGTCGTCTACGCTACCGGCGCGATCATCGGCCACATGCTCGCTCCAAGACCTGCGCTGGCCACAGTGCCCGTCTCGATCTTTGTCGTAGGGATGGCAGCCGCGACGCTTCCCGTCGGCGTGATAACCCGGCGCTATGGCCGCAAAGCCTCCGCTTTGTTCGGCAATGCGTGCGGTGTGGTGCTCGGGCTGCTGGCGGCGCTGGCGCTGGTGATCCAGTCGTTCAACCTGTTCTGCGCCGCCATGCTGTTTGGTGGCGCGTATGCGGCGGCAGTGCTGACCTTCCGGTTTGCAGCGGCCGAATGCGTGCCGGCGGAGCAACGTGCGCGGGCCATGTCGACGGTGCTTGCCGGGGGCGTGGCCGCAGGTGTGCTCGGCCCGCAGTTGGTGACGGCCACGATGAATTTGTGGTCACCGCACGCGTACGCGGTGACCTATCTGGCCTCTGCCGGCGCGGCGGTGCTCTCGGCCAACGTACTGCGGGGCGTGCGGTTCGAGCATCAGCCGCCGGTGTCGGCCCAAGCACAGGGGCGACCGAGCATCGCCATCGTGCGGCAGCCGCGCTTTGTGGTGGCGATGCTCTGCGGCGTGGTGAGCTACATGATGATGAACTTCATGATGACCTCCGCGCCGCTGGCCATGGAGTTGTGCGGCATCCCGCGCGTGCATGCCAACTACGGCATCGAGATCCACGTCATTGCCATGTACGCGCCGAGCTTTTTCACGGGGCGGCTGATTGCCCGCCTTGGCGCGCCGGTCGTCAGCCTGGCGGGGCTGGTGCTGATTGCGCTGGCGGCCGTTATTGGCATGAGCGGCGTGTCAGTGAACCACTTCTGGATTGCGCTGATGCTGCTCGGCCTGGGTTGGAATTTCGGCTTCCTTGGCGCGTCGGCCATGGTGCTGGCGTGTCGTACGCCGGCAGAAGGGCCGCGTGTGCAGTCCATCTATGACTTCGTGGTGTTCGGGGCGATGGTCATCGGCTCGTTCGCGTCGGGCGGCCTGCTAGCAACGTACGGATGGGCCTTGGTATGTAGCCTAATTCTTCCTCCGGTGCTGATGGCAGCGGCCAGCCTTCTCTGGTTACGGCGCGAACGGAGGTCAGACGCTCCATTGGCGCAGCGCAATTGATGGCCTAGCATCGTTCACGACGACTTAATGATGGCGTCTCCCTGGGACACCAGCGCAGCGGCTCGGTCAATGTCTTGCTCAATCGAACTCATGTTGCTGACCACTGGACACCGAGTCGACTGGCGAGCTGACTTGCGCCTCATCAACTCGCCTTCGACTTGGTCACGTTGGCTTTGCGCCCGCGCGAAGCCGGCTTTGCAGGGACCGTGCGCCCGTACTCGGTCCACCACGCCGTAAGTGCTTCCATCGTGGGTCCAAGCCCGCGCGCCTTTTTAGTGATCTCGTACTCAACTCGCGGAGGCACTTCCGCAAAGACAGTACGTGACACCAGGCCATCCGCCTCAAGTTCACGAAGTTGCGCGGTCAGCATGTGCTGTGTGATGCCTGGAATTGCCTTTCTCAACTCGCCGAAGCGATAGACCCGCTGGTTGAGCAACCACATGATTTCCAACTTCCACTTGCCCGAGAGCAGCGCAAAGGCGCGCCGCATCTCTTCGTGCATGTTGACCTCTTGCTCGCCATTAGTCTGGTTTTCCATACTAAGCACAGTTTTTTCATCCTACTTGCGATGATTCATCTTAGACGACATCCTCACGCCAAGTCGATTGGATTACTCGCAAAGGAGAACTTCATGGTTGCGAACTATGTGTATTGGAGCAGCACTGTGCTGTTGTCGCTGCTGTACCTAGCCTCGGTGAGTCTGTATGTGACCAAACGGGATTACGTTAGGCAGGCCCAGGCCGCGCTTGGCTACTCTGCCGCGCATCTGGTGCCATTCATGATCATCGTGAAGATTCTGGGGCCCGTCGCAATCCTGTCGCGGTTCAGTGTCCCGCTCAGCGACCTCGCGTATGCCGGGCTCTTCTATCACCTCATCTTGTCCGGCATGGCACACCTAGGTGTTCGCCAGCCGAAAGCTGCCGTCCCGGCGGCAGTGGGCCTCGTGCTCCTCGTTACATCATTTGTCACGCAAAACGCTGCACGCGAGGTTCCGTCGCCCTATGCGCCGAGTCTGGCACAGCCAATCCACCAACCCCTCAACTGAATGGAGATATTCATGGGCCGACTTAACGGAAAGGTAGCCATCGTCACGGGTGCCGGCCGAGGCATCGGTCGAGCCACCGCAAAGCTGTTCGCAGCTGAAGGCGCGAAGGTCGCGGTTCTCTCCCTCACTCCCTCAAATGTGGATGCTGTCGTCGCGAACATCAGAACCGCCGGCGGCACAGCCATCGGCGTGCCATACGACATCAGCGACGCCGCGCAAATCAAAGCCGCGGTTGAAAAGGTGGTCGAAGCCTACGGCGGCATCGACATCCTGGTGAACAACGCCTTCGATCCCGCTGCACCATTCTCATCCATCATCGACCTCTCAGTGGAGCAGTTGCAGCGCAATTTCGAGGTCGGTCCCATTGCCTATCTGCGCACAATGCAGGCTTGCTACCCCCACCTCAAGGCGAGCGGCGCAGGCCGCGTCATCAACTTTGGCTCGATGGCCGGCGTCGTCGGTCTGACAGGCTACGGCCCGTACAACATGGCGAAAGAAGCCGTGCGCGCATTAACACGCACCGCAGCGAAAGAATGGGGCTCCGACAAGATCACCGTGAACAATGTTTTGCCGGTTGCGGAAACGTGGGGCAAGGACGTCAACGTGCCCGCCCCCAGCAATCCGCTCGGTCGCTATGGATCGCCGGAGGATGACGTCGCGCCCGTTGTTCTGTTCCTGGCGAGCAAGGATGCGCAATTCCTCACGGGTTACAGCCTCACTCCTGACGGCGGCTCGATCATCGACAGTGCTCGATGACTGGCAGTCACTACGTGTGGCCCGATCCGTTGCGCAGCGATCAGCACAGAATCGAGCCATCTGTCTGAAGCCGTAAAGCGCAAATCGAGGAAAGTATGAAAGTGACTCTTTTCGGAGCGACCGGAAAAACCGGACCATACCTGATAAGTGAGGGGTTGCGGCGCGGCTTCGAACTCACTGTCTTTGCGCGGCCAAACAGCAGATTTGCAAACGCCGATGTCCGGGTCGTCCGAGGCGAACTCAATGACATCGCCTTGTTGCGAGAGGCCATCCGTGGATCTGATTCGGTAATTTCAGAGCTCGGCCCAGCAAAGCAGCCCCACCCAAAAGGTCTGCCGATCACCGCAGCAACCAAAGCAATCATCTCCGCAATGGAATGGGAGCAGGTGAAACGGCTAATCGCGGTCTCAACAGGTACAGCCGTTGATCCAGGTGACGGCTTTGATCTGAAGATCTGGCTCCCTGCCGCACTGATCAAGCTCGCGATGCCCAACGCCTACCAAGACATGATCGGACTTGCAAACACCATCCGTGCTTCACAACTTGATTGGACAATGGTCCGGGCAGCGGTATTGAAGAATCGCCCCGCCTCAGAACACCTCAACGTAGGCTTGTACGGCCATACCAAGCATTCGTTGACCGTCTCCCGCGAGGATCTGGTCGCATTCATGTTTGATCAAATATCCAACCGCGACTTCATTCACAAGGCCCCTGGAATCAGCAGCCGACGATGACGCAGGGAGGGTTGTCGGCTTCCGATACGCAAATTTATCAATATTAGCGCCGCCAATCTTGAAGTGGCATAGCAACCACCTGCGAGCTGGCTGCGCCTTTCAGTATCGCTCACTAATCCCGGCGTCGACTGCGTGCTTTTGGTATGCAGCTGCCAGAGACCTCGATTGCCGGAGGCTCAGGCGGCGACCCCATGCATCCATGTGTCAGCCAATGGATCTTCAAGTCTAGGAAGCGACTCAGCGCGGCAATCTCGGCGGCCCTCTTGCGAAGCTGGGCGCGCTGCCCAGTCATGGTCTGCAACATCCTGTCTCGCCCGCCCACCCGCCTCTCATCGGCCAGGAGGCGAATCTCCGTCAGTGACAGACCTATGGCCTGCCCCATGCGGATCACAGCCGCACGGCGCAGATCGCGCTCTGAGAATTCGAGATAGGGACGGCTGCCGCCGGCCCGCCCTGTCCTTGGCTGAAGGAGCCCCTCTCGTACATAGAACCGCACGGTCGACGTACTCAGTTTTGCTTCTTCCGCGAACTGGCTTATCCACATTGGTGATCTCCGGGAAGCTTGACTATGAACTGAACTTCATAGTTAGGATAACCACGAAATCGCAGACAACCCCCATCGGACCAATCAAAAATGTCGAGCCAAGTTCCGCTGCTGCTCCTGCCAGGACTCATGAACGATGATCGAATCTGGAAGCCGATCCAGGATGCACTGCCAACCGGACGGACAATAGGCGTAAGCCCGACGCACCAGGTTTCGGAGATATCGGAGCTCGCGGTCAGGGCGATCAAGTCCATGCCTTCCGGCAGCTTTGCCGTGGGAGGCTTTTCTCTGGGTGGTTTCGTGGCGCTGGAGGTGTGTCGCCAGGTCCCTGAGCGGGTCGCCGGACTCGCACTGCTCGACACAAGTGCTCGGGCCGATTCCGATGAAGCAAGAGCGAGTCGTCAGAAAATGGTCGACGCTATCGCCTCGGGCAAGTCGAGCTTCGCACAAGTGGCTGGTGCCTTTGCGCCTAGACTGCTGCACCCGACCCATGCCGAAGATCCTTCTATCCTCCAAGTTCTGACCGACATGGCTCGCCGCATCGGCGCGGCTGGGTTCGCGCGGCAGCAGGCTGCAGCGATGAGTCGTCAAGACAGCCGCGAACTGTTAAAGACGATTCGCTGCCCAGCGTTGGTCATCTGCGGTGAACAGGACCAGATCACTCCGCCATCATTAAGCGCGGAGACAGCACAACTGCTTGCAGGCCACGTGGATCTCGTTCAGATCCCGGAATGCGGCCACATGTCGACCTTGGAGCAACCTGTCGCGGTCACCACCGCCTTCATGAAGTGGCTTCGCCTCGTTGATGCCTAGTCCGGGCCGAGGCTCTCAATGCTGCGTGGCAGGAAGGTTGCGGTCCTAACCAATATCGCCCCATCGATGATCCAGTTCGTAACCAAAATCTGGGAAACAATGAGCCACCAAGCGCTTGTCATTCCCTCCTGACGGCGCAAGACACAGGAAACGACCTCCCCGGCGGGGAGGAAAAACTGGCGGTGCTGAAGTGGCTCGCAACACCGGCCCAGTTTCTGTCGAAGGTCCATGTACGCATCGCCGACAAAGACGATGGCACGTATAAAGGCCATATCCTTACGCTCGAGCCCAGATGGTGATCGCTCGGTGAATCCGCACTGACGAGCCCCCCTTGTCATGCGAGCAGAGCAAATCTTCGAACAGATTCGGTACCCGGCGCGCAGAAAGTTCCAAATTCAACGACCCGGGCCCCAGATAGTTCCAAGTTAAGTGAACCAAGAGTTCCAAGTTCGCTGAACAACTTCGCTGGGAATGGCTATATATCGCGCTCCAGCGGTTCAAAATTCAGTGAATCTCGACACCTGTTCGCTGACCGTCGGCAATGACCGCTGCCTCGTCCTTGACATGCAATAACCTGCTTGCCTATTCTTCATGCAACAGATGACTTGCCTATCGCCGCCCATGGCCGAGCGCCCCAATGACACCGACCTGCTGTTCAAGGCCCTCGCCGATCCCAGCCGGCGCAAGCTGCTGGACTTGCTGCACGCCCACGATGGCCGCACCCTCAACGAGCTGTGCGAGCACCTGGACATGACGCGGCAAGGCGTGACGCAGCACCTGGGCGTGCTGGAGGCGGCCAACCTCGTGGCCACCACATGGCGCGGCCGCGAGAAGCTGCACTTCCTCAATCCGGTGCCGCTGCAGGAGATCTACGAGCGCTGGATCGCCAAGTTCGAAGCACCGCGCCTCAAGGCGCTGGGGGATCTGAAACAACGACTGGAGAAAGACGATGGCTAGATCGACCTTTGTCTACGTGACCTACATCCGCACCACGCCGGAGCAGCTGTGGTCGGCCCTGACCGACGCAGCGTTCATGCGCCAGTACTGGTTCGGCATGCACTGTGAAAGCCAGTGGACGGCGGGATCGTCATGGCAGCTGGTGTCCGGAGACGGCCAGGTTTTCGACGCTGGCGAGATCGTCGAGGCCGAGCCGCCACGACGCCTGGTGATCCGCTGGCACCACCAGAACAAGCCCGAGCTCAAGGCCGAAGGCCCATCGCTGTGCACGATGGAACTGGAACCCGCCGCAGGCGCGGTCAAGCTCTCCATCACCCACAGCATCGAGCGCGAACCGTCGAAGCTGATCGAGGCGGTGTCCGGCGGCTGGCCGAAGATCCTCTCCAACCTCAAGTCGCTGCTGGAGACCGGCGCCATCGCGCTGGAGGAGGCCTACCCCGCTCAGGGCACCCAGGCCGCAAAGGCGTGACCCTGGCAAAGCGGGTTGGGCCTCAGACGCCAACCACCTTGTTCTTGCCGGCACGCTTGGCCTGATACATGCCGCGGTCAGCGCGCTGGATCGCGGCCATCGGGCTCTCGTCCCTGCCAAGCTCGGTCACGCCGGCCGAGAAGGTGATCACCAGCTTGGCGCTGCCGGTCATGAAGAAGCGCCGGGTCAGCGCGCGTTGCAGCCGGGTCATCGCCCGCACCCCATCCTCCAGGGCCGTATCCGGCATCAGGACCACGAACTCCTCGCCGCCAAAACGCGCGAGCGTGTCCTGGGGGCGCATCGATTCGCGCGCGACCTGCGCCAGGTGTGCCAGCGCGTCATCGCCGGCAAGGTGCCCGTGGAGGTCATTGATCGACTTGAAGTTGTCGACGTCCAGGAAAGCGATCGACAGCGGCGAGCCTTTGCGCGCGACGCCAGCGACCTCTCGCTCCAGCGCTTCTTCGAGCCCCTTGCGGTTGAGCGCTCCGGTCTGAAGATCGTGGCGGGCCGACGCCGAGGCCAGGTCAAGCTCCTTGCGCAGCCTTGCGGCCTCGGTCGCGGCCTCTTCCGCCTTCCGTTTCATCGCCGAGAGCTCGTCCCGGTTGCGCGCCGCCTCCAGAGAGATCCAGCGGGTGGCGGAGAGTGCCTCCTGGATGGCCGGGGCGATCTCCGAGATCATGGTGGCCGACTCGATCTTCTTGGCGCAGGCCTCCATGTGGCAGTGGTGCTCGCCAGAGAGCTCCGCCAGCGAGGAGAGTCGCTCCATGAAGGAGGCCAGCAGCCGCTTCATGTCTTCCTGGGCTTCGATCGTCCTGGCCTTCAGCTCGCTTTGCTTGAGGATCACATCCTTGAGCCGGCTACGCACGTCGTCGAGCCGGCGCAGGCTCACCGGCGCTTCGCTGGCCTTCATCAACGCTTCGATCTGGCCGTGCAGCCAGCGGTCGTCCAGCGACAGCTCGCCGATGTTCTCAAAGACGAGCCGGAGCATCCCCAGCAGCGATTGGCGAATTTCGCTTTGGTCCTCCGCCGCGAACGACAGCCGATGGTTGAATGCAGCGAGCTTGGTATTCAGACTCGCGAGACATTCTGATTCTGCGCGGCAGGCCTCGGCCAGGGCCGCGGCGTCGGGCCCGATCCTGGCGTCGTCTTCCCCCAGGGCCGGCAGGCAGAACTCGATCGTGCGTGCGATCTGCTCGCGCAGTTCGTGCACCAACGCCATCTGCCCTGAACGCCCTGCGGAGGCCGCTTCCGGCTGGGCGTGCGTGCCGGCTGGTCTGGCGCGATCCTGGGCCTGGCGCAGGGCGTCGAACAGCCTGTCCCACTTGCCCTCCTGGATCCATTCGACCATCCGGCGCGCCTCGTGCGGGTCGAAGGCATCCGCCCCCGAGAAGCTTGCCTTGAATGCCTCCAGGGCGTCTTCATTGGGCTTGCTGCCGGCGATCTCATGGTAGATCGAGGCGAAGTTGGCGGGCGTGGGCGCGAGCTTGCGCGAGGCCAGGAGCTTGAGGGTGTCGCGCGCGGCTTCGGAGGGATGCTTTGCTGCCATCGATGCGGATCGCCAACTTGCCATCACAACGTCAGCAGCACGTCTTGCGACGCACCGGCTCCGGAACCCAGCAGCGACTCGAAGTCGGCCTGCGTCATGGGCTTGCCAAAGAAATACCCCTGCGCCAACTTGCAGCCATGCTCGGCCAGGTACGCGGCCTGCGCCGAGGTCTCGACGCCTTCCGCCACGGTCTCCAACTCCAGGGCCGCACCGATGGAAAGCATCGCCTTGACGAGTTCGCGCTTGTCGCGCTGCTCCAGCATGTCGCTGATGAATGAGCGATCGATCTTGATCTGGCGGACCGGGAATCGGTGCAGATAGCTCAACGCCGAGTAACCCGTCCCGAAGTCGTCGATCGAGATCGATAGGCCAAGGTCGCGCAGCGCGCTGAGCATGGACCCGACCAGGCTGTTGTCTTCGAGGAGCAGGCTCTCGGTAATCTCAAGCTCGAGCCACTCGGCCCGGCACCCCGTTTCCTGCAGAATCGCTTGAACGGTGTCGACGAGCCCGGCCGAGGCGAATTGCCGGGTGGACAGATTGACGGCGATCCGGATGTTGTGGGGCCACGCGCGATTCCAGCCCGCAACGGTCTGGCATGCCGTCCTCAGCACCCACTCGCCGATTTCCGTGATCAGCCCCGCAGCCTCGGCAACGGGGATGAACTCGCCGGGCGGTACTACGTCATGACCTGGCCGGTACCAGCGCAACAGCGCCTCCGCACCGGTCAGCCGTCGCGTCGCCAAGTCGATCTGCGGCTGGTAGTGGAGGGTCAACTCGCCGCTGCGCAGTGCCTTGCGCAAGGCGACTTCCAGCTCCATCCGACTGACCGACCGCGTGGTGAGCTCCCGCACGTAGAACTGCGCGTTGTTGCGTCCCATCCGCTTGGCGAGATACATGGCCGAATCGGCAAACTTGTACAGCGCTTCAATGTCGGCGGTGTCTCGCGGGTAGCGGGCAATCCCAATGCTTCCCGACACGAAGAGTTCATGCCCCTCAACCATGAGAGGTGCCGCCAGCGCCTTCAGGATGTCGCCCGCAGTGGTGGCCAGCATCGCGTCGTCGCCGGCGTCCGGCAGCAACACGGAGAACTCGTCCCCGCCCAGGCGCGCCACCGTCACCGCCTGCGGCACGCAGGACAGCATCCGCCGGCCGGTCTCCTGCAGCACGTGATCGCCGGCGCCATGCCCGAGCGCGTCGTTGATTTCCTTGAAGTTGTCGATGTCCAACAACATCAGGGCGAAGCCAGGATGGCCGCGATCGGCATGCTCGCGGCTCAGGCGCGAGATGGACTCGAACAGCAGCGCCCGGTTCGGCAAACCGGTCAGGCTGTCGTAAAAGGCCTGATGGTGAATGTCGCGACGGTACCGGTCGATTTCCGTAATGTCGCGGCCGACGGCCAGCACATGGACCACCTCCCCTACCGGGGAGAATTCCGGCGCCATGCGGATGTGGGAGCAGAACTCGGTGCTCTCCCGTTTCCAGCGCAGCTCGAAATTGCGCGGCTGCCCGGTGGCCATGACTTCGCGCAGCGTGCTCTCGTATAGGAGGGCGGAGGCGCCACCCGGAAACTGGGACGGCGTGCTGCCCAGGATGCGCGAGACATCGCCGCCCATGTCGTGCAGGAGCTTCGGGTTGGCGTAGGTGCGCCGGCAATCGCGGTCGTAGCGGGCAATCGTGTCGGGTGAGTTCTCCACCAGTGTGCGGAACTCCTGCTCGCGCCGATACAGCGCCTCCTGCGCCAGCTTCAGCGCGGTGATGTCCCGACTGATCGACAGGACGCTGGTCACCCCCTCCTCGGCGTCGTGTTCGGGTACCGCCGTGAGCGCGAAGCAGACGCGCTCGCCGTCTGGGCGGGTCCAGTCCAGCTCGATGTTGGCCGCGTCACCAGAATCCAGAACTTGCCGCAGCAGGCGCTCGAAAGCATGCGCCGGCATGGTCGGGATCAGCCACTGCTCGGCAGGCGTTTTGCCGAGAATGGCTTCAGCGGCCACGCCAGTGACTGCGGCGTACTTGGGATTGACGTACAGGCGACGGAAGTCGCGGTCATAGCGGACGATCGCGTCGGGACTGTTCTCCGAGAGCTTGCGAAACTGTGCCTCGCGTTCGCGCAGCCGCTGTTCGATGCGCCGGCGTTCGCTCACATCGCGGACGATGCAAACCCCAAGCCTCGCGCCGGCGTGCTCCACCGTCGAGGCGCTGATTTCCACCGGGAACCGGCGGCCGCTGCTGTGTCGTTGCCATGACGTGATGAAGCCCGCGAATCCTTCCTGCAGCTTGCGCTTCCAGTCTGCAAAGGCGTCCGGCGTGCAATCCGCGCCCGTGTCCAGCAGCGTCATCCGCAGCAGCGCTTCGCGCGGATGACCCAGCAGACGGCAAGCCGCATCGTTCACGTAGTGCATGCGCAACTGCGCATCGACCAGGAAGACGGCGTCAGCGGACAGATTGATCGCGTGGTCGAGCAGCCCCGGAGGCGCCGGCGTGCATGACGCGGCCTTTCCGGCGTGTTCGCAGGCATTCGCCGCAGCAAGCTGCGAGTCTGTGGTTCCGTTGCGCTCGTCCATTGTTCTCATCTTCGTGCCGCCCCGTCCCCGCGCGCATCCTTCAGCGCCGAGCCCTGCTGCAACAGCACCTCAGGACCACACTGTCGAAAAACTCCCCCGTTGGACTACTACGGCGGTTTGCCTGCTTTCTGAAGAGGTGGCCCGGTCGTACCCCCGATCGGCATCTCTGGTAGGCTCAGATTCCAGCCAAGGCAAACAAGTGAGTTCACGACCATGCGAGACGAGCAACTGGATGCAGCACCCGACAGCACCGCGGCACGGGTCGCCTTGTGGCGCGCGCTGCATGTTCGGATCGATCCGCCTCCGCACGTGCTGGAAGACGAGATCGGCATCAAGCTGCTGGCCCCGCAGGAAGACTGGCACCTGCGCGGCGACATGGACCCGCAGTTCACGCGCCCGTTTCGCGCCTCCATCGTGGGCCGCGCCCGCTTCATCGAGGACCTCGTCATCGACCAGGCCGGCCGCGGGCTGAGTCAATACGTCATCCTCGGTGCGGGGCTCGACAGCTTCGCGCAGCGGCGGCCGGAGATCGCGTCCCGGCTCAGGGTGTTCGAGGTCGACCAGCCAGGTCCGCAGGCATGGAAACGCCAGCGCCTGATCGAACTCGGCTTCGGGGTTCCGGACTGGCTGCGCTTCGTGCCGGTCGATTTCGAGGCGGGCGGGTCGTGGCGGGACGGGCTCGTGGCAGCGGGCTTCGATGAAAGCAAGCCGGCCATCGTGGTCTCAACGGGCGTCAGCATGTATCTCACCAAGGAGGCGAACGCAGCCACCCTGCGCCAGGTCGCGGGGCTTGCCCGCGGCTCGACGCTCGCCATGACATTCCTGCTCCCGCTGGAGCTGTCCGACCCGGAGGTGCGTCCCGGCCTCGAGATGGCGGAGAAAGGGGCGCGCGCGAGCGGCACACCGTTTCTCAGCTTCTTCACGCCGAAAGAGATCCTGGCCCTGGCCCACGAGACCGGCTTTGGAGAAGCGCGGCACGTATCGGCGGCCGATCTGACCCAGCGCTATTTCGCGGGCAGGACCGATGGCTTTCGCCCACCGAGCAACGCGGAAGAGCTGCTGGTCGCGACGACCTAGGTCTGAAGGAAGGGTGCCCCGGGCTCAGGCACGCCCGGTGGCCAGATTGCCCGCCGTCCTGCGCCGGCCTAGAACCACATGCAGTGGCGCCATGCCGGCGGCGGCCAGGCCGATCAGCCAGTGGACGCAGCTGATCCACGGGCGGGCCTGCTCGTCGCCGACGTAGTACAGGCCATAGCCGGTCGCGATCAGCAGCGCCACCATTCCCAGAATCGACAGGCCTGAGCGATGGTTCCTGCGCATCTGCCATGCACGGCTGATATGGCCGGGCAGCAGGGACCCCAGGCCGATCAGGAAACCCATCGCCGCCGCGCCGTGGATGCGCAGCCACCATGGCTCGGATGGATGCGGCGCATCGCCGAATTCGCCTCGCCCGCCCAGTAGATCGTGAGCGACCAGCCAGCCGAGGCCGGAAGCCAGCAGCACCACCGCCGTCACATACAGCCAGCGCTTGTGCCGCAGGCTCAGCCGTACCGGCAGCCGAACAACCTGGGGCGAGGTCATCGCGTGTCCGTCCGTTGCAGCAGCGTGGGGCCGCACGTGCCGACGGCCTGCGCATCCACCACCACCGCTTGCGCGTGAAGGCAATCGAGTATCCCCGGCGCGCGTGCGCGGGCAAGGCGCACGATCTTGGTCAACGCATCCGCCGTCATGCAGTCCGATGCCACCACACTGATGCTCTCGTGCCACGCCGTGCACGCATGGCTGCCCGGGTCGACCAGCGGATCGACCTGCCGGCCATCGCGTTCGACGCCGGCGAAATAGCCGCCGGAGGTCGCGATCGCCAGGTTGTTGAGCCACCCGAGCGGCACCAGCACAGCCGGCGCATCGGGGCGACGCACGTGGATCGGCTCGGCCCTGCCGTAGCAGCGCAGATCGCCACCGGCATTGACGACGGCGGCATCGACGCCGTGCGAGTGCAGTGTCGCGATGGCGCAGTCGACCGCGTACCCCTTGGCGATACCACCGAGGTCGATCCATCCCTTGCGGTGCCATTGCACGCGATGGCCGTCCATCAGCACCAGATCGCGAAAGCTTGCCTGTGGTTCCGGGCGCTGCGCCCCGGCGGGCGCGGGCAGGAAGCCCTGCTCCACCAGCGCGCCGGCCGTCGCAATGTCAAAGACGCCGCCGGACAGCTCCCCCAGCTCGAGCGCCCGCGTCAGTACACGAAAGGTGTCCGCTTCCACGCTGACCACGCTGCCGGTCTCCGCGGCGTTGATGCGGGAGACGTCGCTGTCGCTCGCATGGAAGCTCATCAGCCGGTGCACGCGCTCGATGGACGCGAACGCCGCATCGAGTGCAGGCTGCAGGGCGGCCTCGGGCCCGCTGGCCGTGATCTCGACCAGCGTGCCAAGCAACGGCTTGGCGCGGCGCAACTTAACGGAGGGCGACCGCATACGTGGCCAGCACCCGCTTCACACCGTCGGTGACATGCCGGGACGACAGCGTCGCACCGCTGATGTTGCGGATGTCCGCATTGAGGCGCAGCGGGTCCGCCGCCGTTTTGCCGACGAACTGCTTGCGCCATTCCGGGTTGCGCACCTCGTAGCCGTACGATTCGCGGTAGTCCATGATCTCGATCTGGCGCACGCTGCCGTTGGCATGCAAGGCCACGGCGTAGGTGATGAACTCATGCTTGCCCACCACCTCGTCGAGGATGAACCAGCCGCCGTGCTCGGCCTTCCACGCGTGGATCTCCTTGTGGCGGACGTTGACGTCGGTGGCCTTCTCGATCTGCCTGGCCTGCTCGTCGGTGAGCGTGACGAAGGCCGCAGTCAACTTCTCGCCGGGGAACAGCGCCTGCTGCGCCTGCTCCGTGGTGAAGTACGTCGTCGCGTACACCGAGGTCGAGATCGCTGCGAGCGGGACCCACAGCCATTGAGCCTTGTTCATTGGACGTCCTCGTGATCAGAAGTAGTAGCCCGCCTTGATGCGCACGCGATATTTCTCAAAATCGTTGTCGAAGGTGCGGCCGCCCACCAGGGTGCCGTCGACGGTATCGGAGTGCGCATGCGCCCAGGGGAGCTGCTCCAGGAAGGTGGCCGTCACGAAGAAGTTCTTACCGCCGTAGTGGAGCGTCGGGCCGATGAAGTAGCCGTTGTTGGATTGATTCTTGTAGCGGTAGCTGTTGTATTCGTGTTCGTTGACGAACTCGACGCCGGCCGACCATTTGGGCGCGAAGCGGTAGGAGACGGCGAAGTTGTAGTTGATGTCGGTCTCTTCCTGCCAGCTCTTGCCCGACACCGCACTGGTGTCGTCCAGGTAGCGCCACTCAGGTGCGTAAGTGAAGTTGAACGCCGTCGTCAGCCGATCATCGAGGAAGTTCTTCTGCAGGATGATCTTGGTCTCCAGCTCCTTGAACTTGGGGCCGATCGTCGGTTCGACGTACAGCGCCAGCCCCACGCCGTCGGTGTAGGGGCTGAGCACGCGGTAGATCGCTTCGCCCGAGACGCCGACGAAACGCCGGCCGGTCCACAGCGCGTTCGGATCCACATCCTTGTCGGCAAACTGCTCTGGCGGCGTCGTGGCGCCAAATGGGCCGTTCTGGTAAGCACGCGACCACGCGTAGTTGCCATACAACGCCACCTGAAGACGGTCGGTCAGGCCGTACTCGACCTCCGTCCGCCCTTCGATCTGGTCATACGCCCCGCCGATCTTCTGATGGCGCCAGGTCATCCATTGCTCGATTTCCTTGGCCCCCTTGGGCAGCAGGTCCGTCGTGTACACGTACGCGAACTGGCTCTCTTCCGCCTTCGCGACAGACATGCCCCCCAAACCGAGGGCAGCCAAGCCGAGCAAGCCCCAAAACCGTCGCAAAAAGCCCATGTGTGATTTCCCTCCCCGAAAGCGCAGGCCGGAATCGTAAATGAAAATCACTATCATTACAATTCACTTAGCGACGCTCAGGTGAGGCTTGACTTTGCCTTCACACAATCTTCACGGGCCAACCTCGGTCGGCGCCTGTGGGACCGTGCGCTGCCGTAAACAGCGGAATCTGCGGGACTCGCCATCCGCTGGCGGCGTAGCCGACTCGCCGCATGCTTTTGAGTTGCTTAACAATCACCTTTCAATTGTTAACAATCAGAGGCGTAGAGACGCGTCCAATGTGCAGGTAAAGATGCCCCTCGTCTTGCCGTTAGCCTGGGATGACGCCGGCCTGCCATGCCGGCCGAGACGTCATGTCGTGCCGGCCCGCTCGCCAAGACCCCATGCTTCGGACCATGTCCTCAGAAATGTCGATGGACAGGCGTTTTGGCTTCAGCGTCGCCATCGTCCTGATCCCGATCCTGCTGCTGTCGTGCTGGCTACTCACCTATGAGTGGCTCGCCTACGTGCGCGCCGATGAAGCCTCGCGCAGCTTCCAGTCGCTGCGCGCCGCCTTGCTGGCGATGGAAAAGGTCTCGGCCGAACGCGGCCCGGCCAACGGCGTGCTGGGCGAGGACGTACCGCTTCCCGCCGCCCGCCAGACCGCGCTGCAGCACGCCCGTGAAGAGAGCGACCGCCGCATCGCGCAGTTGCTCGACACGCTGCGCCCCGAGCACTGCGCCCATTGCACGGCCGACCTTGACACCGCCCGCCGCATGCAGGCCGACCTGGCCGCCGCCCGCAGTCAAGTCGACCAGCTGGTCGCCCTGCCCCTGCCGCAACGCGACGATCACATGCTCCAGCATGCGGTGGTCCGGATGATCGCGGTCATCCCTGAATTCGATCCGATCGTGACCGCCCGCACCTCGGGCGTCATCCGCGGCGATGCCGACGCGCTCAACTGCCTGATCCTCGCCCGGCTGGCAGCCGACCTGCGCGAGCACGCGGGTCAGCTCGGCTCGCGCTTGACCGCCGCGCTGGCCATGCGCCGATCGCTGACCGACACCGAACGCTATGCCGTGGAGCGCACGCGCGGCCGCATCGACCAGCTGCGCGCGCTGATCGACTCGCGCATCACCAACCAGTTCAGCCTCAGCCCCGTGCCGCTGGCGCGGCTCAATACGCAGTACTTCGGCGACGGCCTGCGCTACGTCGACCAGGTGCAGGCGCTGACCGGCCACCCGGGCGGCGCTGGCATCACCACCGGCGAGTTTGCCGAGCACTACGTGCCGACCATGCGCGCCATCACCGATTTCCGCGACGGCGTGTTGCGGCTGGCGGAAGACGAATTGCGCCAGCACCGGCAGACCATGCTGCTGGTCCTGACCGGCACCGCGGCGGCCGTGGGGTTGTTGCTGGCGGCGCTGGCGTGGATGGTCGGCTCGTTCCGCCGGCACGTGGTCAGCCCCTTCGTCAACGCCACGCGCAGCATCGACGCCATCGCCAAGGGCGACCTGACCGAGCCCATCCCAACCGCCTTCCCGCACCGGGAGACGCGCGCGATGTTCGCGGCCATCGGCGTGCTGCGCACCAACAGCCTCGAGCGCCGGCGGCTGGAACGCGAGCGCGCGCAGCTGATGGAAGAACTGGCGACGATGGCGGAAACCGATTCGCTCACCCGCCTGCTGAACCGGCGCGCCTTCGAGAGCCGCGCCCGCGTCGTCTGTGAGACATACGGCGAGACACGCGGCGAAACACGCGGCGAAACACGCGGCCAGCCGCGCAGCACCGACGCGCGGCTGGTCGCGCTCGTGATGTTCGACATCGACCACTTCAAGCAGATCAACGACACCTACGGCCACGCCGTCGGCGACGACGCCCTGCGCATCGTCGCCGAGCTGTGCCGCGCGCGCTGGCGCCAATCCGACATCGTCGCGCGCATCGGCGGCGAGGAATTTGCGGTGATGGCGCAGGTGGACACGGCCGCCCAGGCGTACGCCCTGGCCGAACGCATGCGCGAGGCGATTGCCGAGGCGCGCGTGCCAACCGGCGAGGACGCCGGCCATCGCATGACCGCCAGCTTCGGCGTGGCCGTGGCCTCGATGGCGGATGCGCCCGACCTGGAAGCGCTGCTCAAGCGCGCCGACCACCGGCTCTATGCGGCCAAGCAGTCCGGGCGCAATCGCGTGCTGGCCGACGGCACCACCGAAGCGCCCGCAGCCGGGGCCCCACGACGTCAGGCCTGACCCGCGCCGCGCCGGTACTCCGCCGGCGCCTTGCCCACCAGCTTGCGGAAGTCGCGCGTGAAATGCGCCTAGTCGAAATAGCCGAGTGCGTGCGCCAGTTCCGCCAGGTCGATCGGCTCGCCGCCGGCGAGCTTGTCGGCGGCTTCGTGCAGGCGGTAGCGGCAGATCACCCACTTGGGCGTCACGCCCACGTAATCGGAGAAGAGCTGCTGCAGGGTGCGCTCGCTCAGGCCGGCACGTTCGGCCAGGTCGCGCACCTGCGTGAGGCCGATGTCCTGCTGCAGCATCTGCAGGATGGCGTGGATGCGCTCGACCTGCGGATCGGGCGGCGGCAGCACGCGCAGCAGCAGCGTCTCGGCTGCGGCGACCATGCCGGCATCATCCGGCGCGCCCAGCACGATCGCTTCGGCTTCGGCATCGTCGCCGCCGAGCAGCGTGGACACCGGCAGCACCTTGTCCGTCAGCCCATGCACCGGCTTGCCGAAGAACGCACGGAAGGCGCCGGGCCGGAAACGTAGACCAATCACCCGGCCGGCCTCCGCCAGTGTGGTCTCGAACGCGCCCGACACCACCCCGAAGACGCCGGTCTGCCGCCGGTCGAACACCAGGTTCACACACGGATACGGCAGCGTGCGCTGCACGTAGGGCGGCTGGCCGCGCAGGTCCCATTCGACGATCCAGTGGTGGTCCAGCACGCCGGCCAGCGCCGCGCACGGGTGGTAGCGATTCAGGCGGAAGCGCTGGTGGAAGGCCAGCGGATCGACCACGCCCTTGGGCGTATCGGCGACGTCACGCAAGTCGGTCATGAGGGGTCATGCGGCAGGCAGCGGAGGCGATGCCGCGATGATGCGCCGCCGCAGCGGATTTTTCCAAGACGGCAACGCGCAGCCGTCCTACATTGAAACGCTCGCTTCCCAACCCTGCCCCGGAGCCGACGATGCCACAAGACCGCCACCTGATCTTCTACCACGCCCCGCGCAGCCGCTCGGCCGGGGCCCGCATGCTGCTCGAAGAGCTGAACGCCGACTACGAACTGCATGCGTTCGACCTGCCCGCCGGCAAGCACCACCTGCCCGATTACCTGAGCACCAACCCGATGGGCAAAGTGCCCGCGCTACGGCATGGCGATGCAGTCATCACCGAGCAGGCGGCGGTCTACATGTATGCGGCGGAGCTGTATCCAGAAGCCGGTCTGGCGCCGGCCGTGGGCGACCCGCTGCGTGGGCCTTACCTGCGCTGGATGGTGTTCTACGGCTCGTGCTTGGAGCCAGCCATCGTCGACCGCTCGCTGAACCGCCCGCCGGCGGCGTATTCCACCTCGCCATACGGTGACTTCGAGACCGTCATCAACACGATCAGCGCGCAGCTGGCCAGGGGCCCCTACCTGCTGGGCGAGCGCTTCACGGCGGCGGATGTACTGTGGGGCGCGGCGCTGAACTGGACCACGATGTTCAAGCTCGTGCCGGAGACGCCCGTGGTGCGCGCCTATATCGACCGCATCCTGGCGCGCCCGGCCATCCAGCGCGCACAGGCGGCGGATGCGGCGCTGGCTGCCGAGTATGACAAGGCCCGGGCGGCGGCGGCCCCGGCCGCGTAGCGTTCAGCGGGCGCTCAATGCGAGAGGCGGAACGACCCAACCGCCTCGTTCAGGTTGTGCGCCTGCTCTTCCAGCGATTCGGCGGCGGCGGCGGCCTGCTCCACCAGCGCGGCGTTCTGCTGCGTCACCTGGTCCATCTGGTTGACGGCCTGGTTGACTTGCTCGATGCCGCTGCTCTGCTCTTCCGACGCGGCCGAGATCTCGCCCATGATGTCGGTCACGCGCTTCACGGCTTCGACGATCTCGGCCATGGTCACGCCGGCCTGGTCGACCAGCGCCGTGCCGTTGCTGACGCGGCCCACCGAGTCGCTGATCAGCGCCTTGATCTCCTTGGCGGCACCCGCCGAGCGCTGCGCCAGGCTGCGCACTTCGCTGGCCACCACCGCAAAGCCGCGGCCCTGCTCGCCGGCACGTGCAGCTTCCACCGCGGCGTTCAGCGCCAGGATGTTGGTCTGGAAGGCGATGCTCTCGATCACACCGATGATGTCGGCGATCTTCTTGCTGCTGTCGTTGATGCCGCCCATGGTCTGCACAACCTGGCCGACCACGTTGCCGCCGCGCGTGGCCACGTCCGACGCCGTGACGGCAAGCTGGCTGGCCTGACGCGCGTTGTCGGCGTTCTGCTTCACGATGCTCGTCAGTTCTTCCATGCTCGACGCCGTTTCTTCCAGCGAGCTGGCCTGCTCTTCCGTGCGCTGCGACAGGTCTGCGTTGCCGGCGGCAATTTCCTGCGCTGCCGAGCGCACCGAATCGCTGCCCAGGCGGATCTGCTGCATCACCGCCGTGAGCTTGTCGGCAAACGCATTGAACGAACGGGCGATCTGCGCGACTTCGTCTTCGCCGTCCGACGGCAGACGCTTGGTGAGGTCGCCGCTGCCCGAGCCGATGTCGTCCATGGCATCGCGGATCATCGACAGGCGGCGGAACGCGCGTGCCGTCATTGCACCGACGATGAGTGCTGCAACGATGGCCACGCCCACCAGCGCGCCAATCGACGTCATCACAAGCGAGCGCATGCCAGCGGTGGCGTCAGACTTGTCCAGCGCCACCACCAGGCCCCAGTCGGTGCCCTTCACGCCCTGGCGGTAGAGCAGCTTGGACGCCCCATCCACCGGCACTTCCACGGGCTTCTCGGCTTGTGCCAGCGATGCCAGCGTGGCTTCGTTCAACCCTGCCGCCAGCTCAGTTGCCGGCTTGAGCGTGAGTTTGTCATTCGGGTGCGCAACGATCTTGCCGGCCGCGTTGACGAGGAAGCCGAAGCTGGCCTGTGTCGGGTGGATGGCCTTCACGTTGGCGATCACGCTGTCCATCGCAAAGTCGCCGCCGATCACGCCCTTGAGGCCGCCGTCGCGCAGGATGGGCACGGCGAAGGTGACGACCAGTTGGCCCGTGCTCGCGCTCACGTACGGCGGCGTCACCACCGGCTTGCCGGCGTCCACGGCCTGCTTGTACCAGGGGCGCGCGGTCGGATCGTAGGTGGGCGGAATGCCTTCGGGGTTGGAGAATTTGTACGTCTTGTCAGGGTAGCCGACATACACGTTGATGAAACCGCCGGCCTGGTGCACAGCCTTGAACACCGGGATCGGATCGGCCGACAGCGCCGCATCCTGCAGCGCGACCACCATCTGCGTCTTGGAGGCCACCCAGTCGTCGATGCCGGCGATATGGCCGCGCGCGACGGACTGCAGGTTCTGGCGGATCGACTCGTCGTTGTACGAGCGGGTGACGAGGTAGTTGAGGCCGCCGGCGAACGTCAGCGCGCCGACCACGATGGCGACGCAGGTCAGCAGAATGCGGGTACGGATGGAAGCAAGCACAGTATGGTTTCCTACGAAGCCATGGCGGCGGTTCCGCCATGTAAGGCATGCGGCACACGGGCCTGATCAGCCCTGCCGTCGCACAAGAAACGGCTGTCGTAAGAAAAACTGAAGTCTGGTCTGTCGCCAGTGATGGACACGACACGTTGCCGTGGCAGACAACGCACTACAATCGCCCGTCGCTCAACACGCTGCCCCTCGGGCAGGCTCCACTTCAATAGCAAAGGAATGCGCATGAAAACCAAAGCCGCCATCGCCTGGAAAGCCGGTGCCCCGCTCACCGTTGAAGAAGTCGACCTGCAAGGCCCGCGCGCCGGCGAGGTGCTGGTCGAGATCAAGGCCACGGGCATCTGCCATACCGATTACTACACGCTGTCGGGCGCCGACCCGGAGGGCATCTTCCCGGCCATCCTCGGCCATGAGGGCGCGGGCGTGGTGCTGGAGGTGGGTGCGGGCGTCACGTCGCTCAAGGCGGGCGACCACGTGATCCCGCTGTACACGCCCGAGTGCCGCCAGTGCAAGTTCTGCCTGTCGCGCAAGACCAACCTGTGCCAGGCGATCCGCGCCACGCAGGGCAAGGGGCTGATGCCGGATGGCACGTCGCGCTTCTCGCTCGACGGCAAGCCGCTGTTCCACTACATGGGCACGTCCACGTTTGCCAACCACATCGTGGTGCCGGAGATCGCGCTGGCGAAGATCCGCCCGGACGCGCCGTTCGACAAAGTCTGCTACATCGGCTGCGGCGTCACCACCGGCGTGGGCGCGGTGGTCTACACGGCCAAGGTGGAGGCCGGCGCCAATGTGGTGGTGTTCGGCCTGGGCGGCATCGGGCTGAACGTGATCCAGGGCGCCAAGATGGTCGGCGCGGACAAGATCATCGGCGTCGACCTGAACCCCGCGCGCGAAGCGATGGCGCGCAAGTTTGGGATGACGCATTTCATCAACCCGAAAGACGTCGACAACGTGGTCGACCACATCGTGCAACTCACCGACGGCGGCGCGGATTACTCCTTCGAATGCATCGGCAACACGCAGGTCATGCGCCAGGCGCTGGAGTGCTGCCACAAGGGCTGGGGCCAGTCGATCATCATCGGCGTGGCCGAGGCCGGCGCGGAGATCAGCACGCGCCCGTTCCAGCTCGTCACCGGGCGGCAGTGGAAGGGGTCAGCCTTTGGCGGCGCGCGCGGCCGCACCGACGTACCGAAGATCGTCGACTGGTACATGGAAGGCAAGCTCAACATCGACGACCTGATCACGCACACGCTGCCGCTGGAGCGCATCAACGAGGGCTTCGAGCTGATGAAGCGCGGCGAGTCGATCCGTTCGGTCGTGCTGTACTGAGGCGCCTGCGATGACCCAAGCACCGGCACTCGAACTGCTCTCGGAGCACGCCAGCTTTGGCGGCGTGCAGCGCTTCTACCGGCATGCCTCATCAGCCATCGGGCTGCCGATGCGCTTCTCGGTCTACCTGCCGCCGCAGGCGCTGGCGGGCGCGCACTGCCCTGCGTTGTTCTACCTGGCCGGCCTGACCGCCTCCGAAGAGACCTTCCCGATCAAGGCAGGCGCCCAGCGCGTGGCCGCGCGCGAAGGCCTCATCCTGATCGCGCCAGACACCAGCCCGCGCGGCGCCAACGTGCCCGGCGAGACGGACCACTGGGACTTCGGCGTCGCCGCCGGTTTCTACCTGGACGCGACGCAGGCACCGTGGCGCACGCACTACCGCATGGAGACCTACCTCGTCGACGAGCTGTTCACGACGGCGACGGCCGCACTGCCCATCGACGCGCAGCGTATCGGCATCTTCGGCCACTCGATGGGCGGGCACGGCGCGCTCACGCTGGCGCTGCGGCATCCGGAGCGCTTCCGCTCGGTGTCGGCATTTGCGCCGATCGCGCATCCGTCGGTCTGCCCGTGGGGCATCAAGGCCTTCACCGGCTACCTGGGCGACGACCGTGCCGCCTGGGCGGCGCACGATGCCACGCTGCTGATGCAGCAGGCGCGCTGCCCGTTCCCTGGCGGCATCCTGATCGATCAGGGCGAGGCCGACAAATTCCTCGCCGAGCAGCTCTACCCCGACGCCTTCGCCGCCGCGTGCGAGGCCGCCGGGCAGCCGCTGCAACTGCGCCGCCACCCCGGCTACGACCACGGCTACTACTTCATCGCCAGCTTTTTGGAAGATCACTTGAAACATCACGCCACACAATTGCGTGCGCTGGCGGACGCGGTGTAACGTCGGCGCCAAGACCTGCCGCCAGTCGTCAAGATTCGCTACGGTGGGATTTCCAGCAGCCGGGGGCACGTCCAAGGGCCTCCCAGGCTGACGGCGCCCCGGCCTTATACATTCACGTGCGAATGTATAATGGCGCCCACCTCGCGGCACGGTGCGAGGCGCCTGCCGACGAAACCCTGCCGACGCAACATTTCCTACGTGAAATCCTTCTTTTCGTTTCCCTTGCCGTTCAAGGCGCACGACGACGGTGACCCGCGCGACGCGGATCACGCGGTGCCAGTGGCCACGCCGCTGCCCGGCGATCCCGACGCGTGGATCGCGTGCGAGCATTGCGACACGCTGCACCGGAACGAAGTCATCGCGCTGGATGAGGAAGCGCGCTGCACGCGCTGCGGCGTCAAGCTCTACCGCAACCAGAGCGAGCGGTTATCGGTGCTGCTGCCGCTGGTGGTGACGGGGCTGATCGTCTACGTGGTTGCCAACGCCTTCCCGATTGCCGAGATGGAAGCCCCCGGCGCCACCCATGCCACCACGCTGTGGCAGGCGGTGCTGGCGCTGTTCGACAACGACATGCTGTTTGCCGGCGTGCTGGTCGGGCTGACCACGGTGCTGTTCCC
The DNA here is from genome assembly GCA_913056305.1 of uncultured Ralstonia sp. Classification (GTDB taxonomy): domain Bacteria; phylum Pseudomonadota; class Gammaproteobacteria; order Burkholderiales; family Burkholderiaceae; genus Ralstonia. The sequence goes on along the minus strand of CAJXMR010000027.1, from coordinate 14,906 downwards.
GCTGCTGTACCTGGCCATGCTCACGCCGCTGCTGGTCGCGCGCCTGCGTGGGCGCACCGTGCCGCGTGCCGCGCTGATGCTGCGCGTGGCGGGCATGATCCGCCCGTGGGCGATGATCGAGATCTTCATGCTGGGCGTGATCGTGGCGCTCATCAAGGTGGCGCACATGGTGCCGCTCGCGGCGGATGCCGGCCTGTGGGCCTTCTGCGTGCTGACCGTGTTCATGACCCTCGCACTGTCGATCGACCTGCGGCCGTTCTGGCGCGAGGCCGGCATGGCCCTGCCCGCGCCGGCCGAGGCACCACCCGATACCACCGACGCCGCTGCAGCGGCCGACGCCGCCCGCCCATGACGAGCGCCAGCACCTCCCCCACCCCACCGACCCAGCCGGCGCCACCGCCCATCCGCGCCATCACGCGCGGCCTGGCCACGTGCGAGCGCTGCGGCCTGCTGGCACGCCTGCCCAAGCGCACGCACGATGGTGACGACGGCGAACACGGCGCCACGCTCGCGCCCATGTGCCCGCGCTGCCTCGGCCCCATCCACGCGCGCAAGCCCGACAGCCTGATGCGTTGCTGGGCGCTGCTGATCGCCGCCGCGGCCATGTACCTGCCGGCCAACGTGCTGCCGGTGATGATCACCGAGACGCTGCTCGGCACGCAGCAGGACACCATCATGAGCGGCATCGTCTACCTATGGACGTCGGGCTCGTGGCACCTGGCCATCATCGTCTTCATCGCCAGCTTTTTCGTGCCGCTGGCCAAGCTGGGGATCATGGCGGTGCTGTGCATGTCGGTGCACCAGCGCTGGCAGTGGAGCCCGCGCGCCCGCACACGCTTGTACGTGGTGGTCGAGGCGATCGGCCGCTGGTCAATGCTCGACGTGTTTGTCGTGACCCTGCTGGCCGGGCTGGTGCACCTCTCCACGCTGGCCGTGATCCGGCCCGGGCCGGGTGTCGGCCCATTCGCGGCGGTGGTGGTGCTGACCATGTTTGCCGCACGCTGTTTTGATCCGCGCCTGATCTGGGATGCCGCCGACGCGCCGGATGACGAGGAATACCAAGAGGAAACTGCATGACCACCCCCGCCGACGACCAAGACATCCCGCCGCCGCGCCGCATGAAGCGCAAGCGCTGGCTGCCCTCGCTGATCTGGCTGGTGCCGATCGTCGCGCTGGCGGTGGGCGTCACGCTGATGACGCGCGTGATCCTGGAGCGCGGCGCGCTCATCACCGTCACCTTCAGTTCGGCCGAGGGGATCGAGGCCGGCAAGACGCGCGTCAAGTACAAGAGCGTCGACATCGGCGTGGTCAAGGACGTGGGCCTGACCAACGACCGCTCCGGCGCGGTGGTCAGCATCGAACTCACGCGCGACGGCAAGAGCTTTGCCGTGGACGACACGCGCTTTTGGGTGGTGCGCCCGCGCGTGGCGGCCGGCACGGTGTCGGGCCTGTCCACGCTGCTCTCCGGCGCGTACATTGGCGTTGACGGCGGCCGCTCGATCAAGGAGCGCTCGACCTTCCGCGGGCTGGATTCGCCGCCCGCCATCTACGCGGATACGCCCGGGCGCCAGTTCCGCCTGCACGCCGCCGACCTGGGCTCGCTCGACATCGGCGCGCCGGTGTACTTCCGCCGCGTGCGCGTGGGCCAGGTCACCGCCTACGACATCGACGTGGACGGCAAGGGCGTGACGCTGCACGTCTTCGTCAACGCGCCGTTCGACAAGTTCGTCACGCACAGCACGCGCTTCTGGAATGCCAGCGGGCTCGACTTGAAGCTCGACGCGAGCGGCCTGAAGGTCGACATGCAATCGCTGCTGACGCTGGCGCTGGGCGGCATCGCGTTCCAGTCGACGGAAGAAGCTGATCGCGAACCGGTGGCGGAAAACGCCGACTTCGAACTCGTACGCAACGAAAGCACTGCGCTCAAGGATCCGGAACGCATCTCGCAAACGGTGGTGATGTACTTCCACCGCTCGCTGCGCGGGCTGGCAGTCGGCGCACCGGTGGAGTTCAAGGGCATCAACGTGGGCGAGATCAAGTCGATCGGCATCCACTACAGCAAGAAGCGCCAGGAATTCGTGCTGCCCGTCACGGCCACGATCTACCCGACCCGATTCGGGCTACCGGTGCGCGACGACACACCACAGCACGCGGAGCAAGACACGCGCGAGCTGCTCGACGCGCTGGTGGGCAAGGGCATGCGCGCGCAGCTCAAGAGTGCCAGCCTGCTGACCGGCCAGCAGTTCGTGCAGCTCGATTTTGTCGAACCGGGCAAGGCCGCCCGCTTCGGCCCGCGCGACAGTCTCAACGGCAACGAGAACGCCTACCTCTTCCCGACCGCCGACAATGCCACCGACGACATCGAGACGCAGATCGCCGGCATCGTGAAGAAGCTCAACCAGGTGCCGTTCGACCAGATCGGCCAAGACGTGCATCGCACCCTGAACACGCTCGACGCCACGCTCAAGCAGACCGAGCAGCTGGCCAAGACCGTCAACAGCGACCTTGCCCCGCAGATGAAGGAAACGCTGGCCGAGGCCCGCCGCACCCTGGAGACCGCGCGCCAGACCTTCTCCGAAGACGCGCCCCTGCAGCGCAACGCGCGTGACACGCTGGAGCAGGTGGGCAAGGCCGCCGCCTCCGTGCGCGTGCTCACCGACTATCTCGACCGCCACCCCGAAGCCCTGATCCGGGGCAAGGCAAAGGATGCCCAATGAAGCGAGCCAACCAACACGCCCTCCTGCGACTGACGTGCGTGATCGGCGCCGCCGCGCTGATGGGCGCCTGCGCTTCGCCGGAGCCGACCCTGCATACGCTGTCGCTGCGCGCGGAGGCGCCGGTGGCGGACGCCGGGCGCTTCCAGCGCGCCTTCCGCCTGTCCGCTGTGCGCGTGCCCGACCGGCTCGACAAGCCGCAGATCGTGCTGCGCACCTCCGACAGCCAGGTGCAGGAACTGGAGCAGCAACGCTGGGCGGCACCGTTCGGCACGGAGCTGCGTGACGCGCTGTCGGCCAATCTGGCCAGCACGCTGTCGGCGGTAGACCTGAACGATGCGGCGGCGCCGGCTGGCGTGCCGCTCTACCGCATCGGCGCGGATGTGCAGGCCTTCGATGCGTGGCCGGGCCAGAACGTCTCGGCGCTGGTGACCTGGCGCGTAGCGCGCGATGCCGGCAAGCCTGCCGGCGCGCTGACCTGCCAGACCACGCTCACCGAGCCCGCCGGCAACGAGGTCGACGCGGTGGTCGCCGCCACGCAGCGCGTGGTGCAGCAGTGGTCGCAGCGCATCGCGCAGAGCGTGCAGAGCCTGGAAGCGCCGGGCGCGGGCGCGCCGGCGTGGTGCCGTTAGCTTTCCGCCAGCTGGCGCGCTAGCTCTCCAAGCTGCGCCAGCGCCGCCTCCACCTCGGCCGTGTACGGCAGTCCGAAGCAGATGCGGAAGTAGTGGTCGAACCGGTTGAGGTTGGAGAACATCGTGCCGGGTGCGATGCGGATGCCCTCCGCCAGCGCCACGTCGAACAAGGCCGTCGCCGACACATTGGGCGGCAGCTCCACCCACATCGCCAGGCCACCCGCCGGCACCGACAGCCGCGTGCCGGCCGGAAAGCATCCTGCAATCGCCTCGGCCATGCGCTCGCGCTGCTCGCGCAGGGTCTGGCGCAGCGCACGGATATGCCGGTCGTACGCACCTGAGGCGATAAAGCGCCCGGCCATCACCTGCGACCACGATTCGTTCGGCCGCGACTGCGCGAACTTCAGCATCTGCACGCGTTCGTGCCAGCGCCCGGCCGCCATCCAACCCAGGCGCAGGCCCGGCGCCACCGTCTTGCTCAACGACGCACAGTAAATCACGTTGCCCGTGCGGTCCCAGGCCTTGAGCGCCTTGAGCGGCGTGGGGCTGTCGGCCAGCGGGCTATAGGTGTCGTCTTCGATCAGGGCGATCTGGTGTGCCTCGCAAAAGGCCGCCATGCGCCGCTTGACCGCGTCCGGCATGATGCTGCCCAGCGGGTTCTGCAGGTTGGGCACCACCACCACGGCGCGGATGTTGCCGTAGGCCTGCACCGCCATCTCCAGTGCTTCCAGTGACATGCCAGTGCGCGGGCTGGTCGGGATCTCCACCGCGCGCATGCCCAGGCTTTCCAGCACCTGCAGCAGGCCGTAGTACGTGGGCGACTCCACCGCCACCGTGTCGCCGGGCTGCGCCACCGCGCGCAGCGCCAGGTTCACCGCCTCGATGCAGCCATGCGTGACCACCACATCGTCCGGGGCGATCTGCACGCCCATGTCGAGCGCGCGGCGCGCCACGGCGGTCTGCAGCTCCGGATGCCCATTGGGCGTGACGGCCTGCGCGAACAGCAGCGGACGCGTGCGCAGCAGTTGCGTGGCGATGCGGTTGAGCGCAGCGGCCGGGTACAGCGCGGCGGCCCCGCTGGCCCCCGAGAAGTCCACGCGCACCTTGGCCTGCTGCCCGCGCGCGACGATCGACGACACACGCGCGTGCACGCCCACGTAGGCCGCCGGGTCAGGCGTGGCCACCTCCGGCTCCTTGACCGGCGCCAGCAGTGCGCGGCGCGGCTGGCGCACGAAGTAGCCCGAGCGCTCGCGCGCTTCCAGCCAGCCTTCGGCCTCCAGGTGGCGGCAGACCTGCAGCGCGGTCGACAGGCTCACGCCGTGCGTGCGCATCAGCGAGCGCACCGACGGCATGCGCTGGCCGGGGGTCAGCACGCCGCTGCGCATGGCGCCGAGGTAGTGGTCGGCCAGCATGCGGTACAGCGGCTGCGCGGCCGACGCGCGCACACCACGCGCAGCGGGGACAGCGGGGGCGGGAGACAGTTCGAGCACGGACATGGTGGGCGAGGCGGGAGGGGCGTCTTGACGGATCATGCAGCGGCCTCCCGCATCAGAACAGATACAGACAAGTCGAAAGCGTACCGTAACAGATGGCCGCGCAGCGCGCGCTGTTGCGGTGCGAATGCCGGCGCCTGTGCCTGTTTCGGCGCCCCGGTGCACCCTACGCTGCGGTCATGTTCCCTGCATTGGAGACCGACATGACCGCTTCGACACCTGAATCTGGCTGGCTTACCCTGCCGCCCCGGCAGAGCCGTCTGCACTGGCTGCCGGCCGGCACCCTCGTCGTGGTGACGGAGGGCCGGCTGACCTTGCAGCACCCGCCGCGCTGGCTGGCGGGGGAGACGGTCAGGCTGCGTCACGTGCTCACGGAGGGTCATGCCCAGCCGCTGGAGACGACCGGCTGGTGGGGCCTGCATGCCGATAATGCCGCCGGCGCAAGGTTGCGCCTGCAGGTGCCGGCGACGGCGGTCGCACGCTGGTCCGCTGCGCTGGGACGGGCACGCCGGTGGCTGCTTGCGGCGCTGCCGTTGCGCGGCACCTCGCAGGGCTAGCGTTTGCGTTCCGGCCCAGGCGACGGCGCTTGCTGCTCCCTGCCCGGGTCATGCGGCAGGGAGGCATTCTCGAAATCGCCCGGGTCTTCCTCGCCGGCCACGCTCTCGCCGGGCAGGGCCGGCACCGTCGGGTGCTTGACGTGGTGATGCGGTATCGGCTGCGCCGGGACGGACGGCTTGTCTTGAGACATGGCGATGTGCGCGCGCCTCAGGGCTGCTTGCGGCTGTTCTGGTGCTGTCCCAGGCGTTGCTGGTTCTGCGGCTGCTGGCCGAGCCGCGCGGCAACACCGCCGTGCTGCGCGCGCTCCTGCATCGGGGTTGGCTTGTCGACCGGTTGCTTGTGGTGCTTCATGGCGGCTCTCCTTGCGGCGCGCGCATGCCTGCGCTGCCGGAAGAAGACGTAGCAATCAACGTGCCGCAAACCGGCCCTGCACGCTGGCGTGCGTCGCTCTACACTGGCGGCGGACCGGTCGCCCCGTCTGGCGGTATCCCGGCCAGCCGCGCCCACTGTGGGCGCATCCTCTGCCCTCCCCCATGACACGACTGCCCTCACCTGCCACCACTGTCGCTGCGCTGGCGATCGCGCTCTGCGCTGCCCTGCCCTCTACAGCCTTTGCCCAAGGCGCCACGGCCGGCAGTACCCCGGCACGGGTACGTGCCACCATTACCGCCGCTTATGCCGACCACCTCGACGTGACCGACCGCGCAGGCAACAAGGCCACGGTCAGCCTGCCACCCGATGCCACCGTATCCGAAGTGGCCACCGTCGCGCCCAATGCCATCCAGGCCGGCAGCTACATCGGCACGGCCGCCGTCAAGCAGCCTGACGGCACGTTGCGCGCGCTGGAGGTGCATGTCTTTCCGGAATCGATGCGCGGCACCGGCGATGGTCACCACCCGTACGACCTCGGCGCGGACAGCTCGATGACCAACGGCACCGTCGAGCGGGCCGGCGCCGTGACGGGCGCGCAGGGCCGCACGCTGTCGGTCAAATACCAGGGTGGCGAGCAGCGCATCGTGGTGCCTCAGGAGGTGCCCATCGTCGCGTTTGCACCGGGCACGCGCGACGAACTGAAGGCCGGCGCACACGTGATCCTGATCGTGCGCGCAGATGCCCAAGGCAGCCTGATCGCGCAACGCGTACTGGTCGGCAAGGACGGGCTGACCCCGCCGATGTGAGGCTGGACCGCGGGCCGCTGGCGGCTTCGGACGATCCTGTCCGGAAACGGCCAGCGCCCGCGGGTGTCCGCGCCTAAACTCGCTCCGCGCAATGGGAGGCGACATGGGTTCGGAACACAACAAGCAGTGCATCGTAGCGGCGTGGCGCGCCTTCGCCAGCCGCGATGCGGCGCGCATCGGCGCGTGCTTCACCGAAGACGCGCAATGGCTGGCGCCCGCCGGCAACGGCACCGCCGTCGGCCTGGGTATCCCGCATCACATGGTGGGGCGTGCGCAGATCGCGCGTTTCATCGCGGAGGATGTTGGCAAGCTGTTCGTGGCCGATGTCCAGGTCGATTTTCGCGGCCTGTACGCCGAGGGCGACGTCGTCATCCTTGAAGAGCGCATGCAGGCGACGCTCGCCAACGGCCGCCCCTACGACAACGACTACTGCTTCATCTTTGAACTGACCGACGGCCGCATCCGGCGCGTGCGCGAATACATGGACACGCACCGCAGCCGGCTTGCCGTGCTCGGATGAGCCGGCCATCGCGCGCCGGCCCATCCCCCCTGCGTCAGAACGGCTTGCTGATCGCCACGTAGAAAGTGCGGCGCGGCGCGAACTGCGGTGCCCCCACGCCGATGCCCGTGCCGTCGCGCAGCTGGTAGCTGCGGTCGAACACGTTGAGCACGGTCAGACGCGTCTTCAGCTTGCCGACCATCGGCAGCGTGAAGTCATGCGCGGCGCCCAGGTTCAGTTGCCAGTACGCCGGCAGGTGGTCGGAGTTGACGAAGCCACGGCGCAGGCCGGTACCGAACAGCGCGTCGGCCATGTAGGTCGTGCCCGAATATTTGTATGACACGCCGGCGGAGGCGGCCACGCGCTGATCGTGGTCGAGGTTGACCCAGTGGCTGTTGATGTAGGCGAGTTCCGCGTCGCCAAAGTTGAACTGGCCGGTCTCGATGCCCTTGCCCTGTGCGCGCGAGATGCCCACGTTCAGGTATGCGCCGAAGTTGCCTTCGCGATAGTTGGCCGAGCCTTCGAGACCATAGATGCGGCCGCGCTCGTAGTTGAAGGCGGAGAACAGCAGCGCGTTGCCGAACTGGCCTTCGTCCTGCAGGTGGCGCACATCGCGGTAATAGGCGTCCAGGCCCAGCGTCAGGTGCGGCGTGAGCTGGTGCGAGATGCCCAGGTCGAAGTAGTTCGAGCGCTCCGACTTGACGGCGGTGTTGGCATCCGAGGGCAGCGCGTTGGTGGTGCCGACGAATTTCTGCACCGTGACCGGATCGAACTTCTCGGTGGGCGGCGGCGTGAAGTAGCGCGCGTAGCCGGCGTGCACGCGGGTCTGGCTGGTCAGGTCGTAGGTCAGGCCCAGACGGGGGCTGAGCTGCTGCTCGCTGACGATGGTGTTGACGTGGTCGTAGCGCGCGCCGTAGTTGACGGTGAGCCGGTCGGTCGGCTTCCATTCGTCCTGCAGGTAGACGCCCAGCGTGGTGCCGCTGCCGCTGGTGTTGTCGACGATGGTGAACGGCGTGCCGCTGGCCTGCGCGCCGGTGCTGTCGGCCGGGAACACGCTGGAGCTGTTGTCGACGTTAAAGCGCTCGCGCTGCACGAACACGCCCGCGCGCAGCGTGTGGCGGTCGGTCAGCTTGTAGCTGGCGTCGCCCTGCACGCCATAGGCTTCGTTGCGGCGCATGATGTTGGCGGCCACGCCGTTGTAGACCAGGTCGCCGATCGGATCCGGCATGTAGTCGATGCGGCTGGCGCGGCGGAACAGCGAGACCTGGTAGTCCAGCTTGGGCGACACCGTCTGCTGGTACGTCAGGATCTGGAAGTCGGTCTTCTCACGCTGGTTGGCATTGAGCGCCGTCGAATCGGGCGGCGTCGCGCCGTCGAGCGTGAACTGCGGCTGCAGGCCCGGCCGCGTCGGGATCTGGAAGCGGCTGTTGGCGGTGCCGAACATGAAGCTCACGCGGCTGTCATTGTCGAGCAGGTACGACAGCATGCCGAACGACTTGTTCTGCGTGGTGTGGTCGTGCGTGGCGTTGCGGTTGCCCGTCGGGTTCTCGATGCCGAGGTTGTTCTCGGCAAACACGCCCGAGAGGTAGTAGCTGAAGCGGTCCTTGGTGCCCTGCAGCTGCGCGTTGACCTCATGCGTGGCGTTGCTGCCGAGCACCGTGCCGATCTCGCCGCTGACGGCCTTGGGCTCGCCGGCCTCGTCGGTGGTGGCGCCCTTGGTCTGGATGTCGACCACGCCGGCGGTGCGGTAGCCGTACTGCGCCGGCAAGGCACCGGTGATGAAGTTGATCTGGTTGGCAAAGCGCGTGTCGAGCATCTGCCCGAACCCGCTGATCGGCTCGGGGATGATGACGCCGTTGATGCGGTATTGCAGGTTGGAGTGGTCGCCGCGCACGTGCAGCTGGCCGAACGAATCCTGCACCACACCCGGCGCCTGCAGCAGCACCTGGTTCAGCGGTGTGTTCTCGCCCTGCGGCAGGCGGGTGATGTCGTCGGTGTCGAACTTGTAGACCGAGCTGCCAGTATCGGGCGACAGCGCATTGCGCGCCGCGTCCAGACGCTTGGCGGTGACGCGCGTTTCGCTCAGGTCACGCACGTTGGTGGCGGAGGCCGGCGCTGCGGCGGGCTGGGTTGCGGGCGCGGCAGGGCTGGCGGCTTCCTGCGCCAGGGCAGAAACGCTGACCAGGGATGGCAGGGCGGCGGCAAGCGCCAGCACCAGCGCGCGGGGCTGGAACGGAATCATGAAAGGCCTTTGAATCGTGTGGATGCGTCAAACGGCACGCCGCGCATCAACGCGGCGAGCGGTGGGCAAAACAAACGTCAAAGGCCGAACGGGGGATCGCGGGAGCAGACCGCGACAGGAAAGACCGGCGTACCGGCCCACACGCCAACGTGCGGAAAATGCCAGCGCCGCGTCGTGCGCAGGCGCAGCACCACCAGCACCGGCAGCGCTGCGGCAAGCGCCGCGAAGGCCGCGCACTGCAGGCAGGCGTGCTCCTGCCCGGCCGGATTGCCGCTGCGCTCGGCGGCGGTCTTGCCGGCCGGCTGCAACGCGGCGCCAATCTCGCTGCCGCCCTCGCTCCAGTGCGACAGCGCATGCCGCAGCGCGCCCTGCTGACCAAACAGCAGCAGCACCGCCAGCAGGCAGGCCAGCCAGCGCAGATGCAGGAAAGAAGCGCGGAACGAACGCACGAATGGATCAGGGGCGAGGAAAGGTGTCGGCGCGACCTTAGGACATCGCGCGCCTGAATGCAACTAAGTTGCGAATTCTGACACCAGCCGCCCGGTTCGGCAATCCACCTATCCCGGGGGCAGCAAAATGCGGCCCTGATCCTATGCCGTGGGTATTACACCCGCGTGTGCGCGAAACCCGGCGCGAAGCCAGTCGGCACGCCCAGGGCCGGCACCGACACGCGCTTCCAGCTCGCGCGCGTCTTGCGCGCCACCGCGCGTTGCGCCGGCGCCTCGACCTCGCTGGCATCGTGCAGGCTGGCGAGCCACGCACCGTAGTCGAACCAGCCGTCGCGCACGAGTTGCTCGCCCACCCGGTTGGCAAAGCGGTCGGACTTGGGCAGGAAACACAGCTCGAAGCCTTCGGACTCGCGCCGGCCATGCATCCAGCGATGCGGCACCTGGTGGCTGGTCAACGCCTCCGACAGCCGCGTGCCATAGCGCTGCTGCGCCTGGCGCCGCGCACCGATCACGTGGAAGCTGTCCAGCAGCCGACGCACGCCCAGCGCCGAACGCGCATGGCAGATCTCCGCGTCGACCAGGAATTCACGGTTCTGCGTGCGCGCCTGCAGCACGAGCGCGGCGAAATGGTGCGCGCCCCACTCGTTCATATAGAACAGCTCGCCGCCGGCAAAGTCATAGGCGCGGAACACGTTGGCCTGATCGGCATAGCGGAACACATGGCGCGCGTTGGCGGCGAAGTCTGCATCCGTGCTGTGCGGAATGCGGCGGCAGTGCTGGTGCGCGAACACCAGCATGCTCGGGAACGAATGCACCGAGCACGGCGACTGCGCCAGTCCCGTCACCGCGCGGATATCGACCTTGCGGCGCTCGCGGCGCATGCCCACCAGCTGGCTCAGATGGTGGTGCAGCTCGTCGACCCACTCGGCGCCCGGCAGGTGCTTGGGAAACAGTTGATGGGCGGGCTCGGTGAGACCGCCTTCGAGGATGGCCGGCACACTCTTGTGCCAGATATCGAGCTTCCAGTGTGAAAGCGCGTCGCTCTCGGTGCGATGGTGCGCAACCGATTGCGTGACATTAAAGGCCCGCGACTGGATCACCCAGTCCGAGACCGATTGCAGCATCGTGGAAACGTTCATGCCACCCCCCGGTAGACCGAATCGTTCGTTGGTAAGGTTGCCGCCGCCGCTCTATGTGGCGATCAGTCGGCAAAGTTGAGATCAACGACTGAACGGTACCCCACTTTAGTGGGGTGTGCCATGAAGTTTATTGAAGTCCGTGTTAATAAAAATACACATAACACGTAGGGACTTTCCAGTCACACGGCGAGCTGCTTGGCATGGCAGCCTGCCGCCCGGCTCAGACCAGGCACATGTCGGAGACCTCTTCGTCCGACAGGCCCCAGGTAGCGGTGTCTTCCACGCTGACGATGGCGTCGTCCGACTTGCCCAGGCTGATGCGCTCGGGGCGCACGCGGGTCTTGGTGTTGCCGGAGTAGAAGACCACCACGTCTGGCTTGAGCGCCGAAGTCTCGCTCTGGTTGACCACCACGCCCAGCCGGTTGGTGCGCAGCTTGACCAGCGTGCCCACCGGGTAGATGCCCACGCTGCGCGTGAAGGCCTGGAACACGGTGCGATCGAACTGCGTGTCGGTGCGCGCCATCATGTACTTGAGCGCCTGCGCCGGCGACCACGCGTGGTGGTACGGGCTGCTGGAGGTGAGCGTGTCGTACACGTCGCAGATGGCGCCCATCTTGGCCCACAGGCTGATCGCCTCGGCCTTTTGGGCGTCGGGGTAGCCGCTGCCGTCGATGCGCTCATGGTGGTGCAGGCAGACCTCGCGCGCGATCTCGCTGAACTGGCCGGTGCCGACCAGCAGGTGGTGACCGCCCACCGCGTGGGTCTGCAGCAGCGCCAGCTCGTCCTTGGTCAGCGCCGTGCTCTTGTCGAGCAGGGTGCGCGGCATGGACGACTTGCCGATGTCGTGCACCAGCCCGCCCAGGCCGCATTCGCGGATCTCATCTTCAGACAGGCCCAGCGTGCGTCCCAGCGCCACCATCAGCGCGCAGACAGCGAACGAGTGCAGGTAGGTGTAGTCGTCCTTGTTTTTCAGCCGCGCCAGGGCAATCAGTGCGTACGAGTTGCGCGCCAGCGAGTTGGACACATCGTCCACCAGCAGCAGCGCCTTGTCGGTCTCCAGAGCCCGGCCCATGCGGGCTTCGGCAAACATGTGGCCGAGCGTCGCCTTGCCGCTCTGCATCAGCTTCTGGGCGTGCTGCCACTCCTCCTTGAGGGAGGTGGGCGTGACGGGTGGGAGCGCGCGCACCGTCTCGCGGGTCAGGGGCTCGGGCGCCGGCGCGGGTGCCGGCGCGGGCATCAGGGCCTTGGCAATGACGTCGTCGCCGCGTTCCGGGTCGATCCAGATCTCGGTGATGCCTGCCTTGAGGATGTCATCCACCTGTCCCTGATGCGACAGCTGGAACTGCGAACGCCAGAACGGATGCTTCAGCCAGGACCCGCCCAGCTTCATCACAAACATACCGACCCGCAATTGGTTCGCCTCGATTCGCTTCATACCCTGCCCGCCTCGGCTCAATGTCCGTTTTGATGGAATGGAATGCGACACGCCAGCCGACACTGGCACGATCTGCGCTACGGAGAGTGGGTGCTCGATGCCACTCGCGAAGATGTCGCGCTTGGCTAATCGGCAGCCTTGAGGGAAACTTGAGAAAAAGATCGGCTGGCAGCACTCCAGCTGCCGCGAACGGGGACGCCATCAGCGGGATGCGCGTCAAGACCCTCGCCGGGCGGGCTGCCGGCGGGGCAATGGCGGCGTACACTAGGTTGTGGGCGTGTCAGGGTCATGACGCGCTCGTATGATGCTCGCTCGACATGCCACACGATCCTTCGCCCCAACGCAAGCAAACTGAAGCCGATGACTTCGCGCTCAACCGCGACGCCATCCGCTGGCTCGCGCAGTTGCCCGATGAGGTCCGGCCGATCGAACTCGGCCGCGAATTCCCGCGCATCGTCAACACCATCGCCGCCAAGTGGGCGGACTTCAACGGCTGCCGGCTCTACCTGAACGGCCTGCAGATCGACGAGCGCGGCGGCCGCCAGGGCTTTCAATTCGTGATCGTGCAGGAGATCTGCGCGCTGCGCGAGTACTTCGATACGCTCTACCCACCGCCAAAGGACGCCTGGCAACAGGCCCTGGACGCCGACAAGCGTTAGCGCCGCCTAGGCCGGCCCGACTGCTACTTTATTCAGCAGCCCCAGCAGCATCCGTCGCTCTTCCGTGGACAGATGCGCCGTGACGCGTGCGTCGTGAGCCACCACCGCGTCCGTGATCTCCCACAGCGTCGCCTCCCCCTTTGACGTCAGCACCAGCCGGAAAGCGCGCCGATCGACCGGCGACGGATGCCGCTCGACCATCCCCATCTGTTCCAGTGTATCGACCAGCAGCACCGCGCCCGAGCGTGCCACGCCCAGGATATTGGCCAGCTCGGTCAGCTTGAGATCGGGGTTGTGCGCGATCACGGTCATGGCCGAGAAGCGCGGCGGCGTGATGTTCCACGCCTGCAGCGAGCGCACGAAATCCTCGTAGATATGCAACTGGGCGCGGCGCACCGCGTAGCCGACCAGCCCGTCGAGCGCGCCATATTCCACGTCAGCCACGTGCGGGTTGAAATGGCCGGACTCGGCCACGGCGGGGTACAGGTCGTCGGCTTTGGGGGAGCGCGGCATGGTGACGTGGGGGTTGCGGGATCCGTCGATTATCGTTGGCCGGACGCCCGCCATCCATGAACCGAGAAGAACTTCAGTTCTTCACGACGTCTCGATCGGTGGGAAGCAGCTTCCACTTGCCGTGGTCGATGGTCAGCAGCACACGGCCGCGCGCATCAAAGCCGAAATGATCGGTCGCGGTGTAGTTCAGCACACCGTGCGAGACGACGATGTCGCGCTCTGACTCCAGCGCGTCCTTCAGCGCCCGGCGGAACTCGGGCGTGCCGGGCTTGGCCTTCTTCAACGCCACCGGCACGATCCGCTGCAGCACCTGCAGCGCGTCCCACGTGTGGGCGCCGAACTGCGTGCGGGTGTCGGGGCCGTTGGCCTTCTCATAGCGGGTCACGTACTCCAGCGCGGTCTTCTTGCTCGGGTGGCTGTCGGGCAGCTGCTCGGCCACGATCACCGGCCCGGCCGGCAGGATGGCCCCGTCGACCGTCTTGCCGCCGATGCGGATCAGGTCCTTGGTGGCGGCGCCATGGGTCTGGTAGATCGGCCCGGCATAGCCGCGCTCACGCAGGGCGGTGTGCGGCAATGCCGCGCCGGTGCCGGCGCCCGCCACCAGGACCGCGTCGGGCTTGAGACTGACCAGCTTGGCCACCTGCCCCGTCACGTTGGTATCGGCGCGCGCGTAGCGTTCCACGTCCACCACCTTCAGGCCGCGCGGCGTGGCGGCGGCGGTGAAATCCTTCAGCCAGCTCTCGCCATACGCGTCGGCAAAACCAATGAAGCCGACCGTCTTGACGCCGCTGGCGGCCATGCGCGCGGTGATCGCCTCGGCCATCAGCGAGATGGGCTGGGCCAGGCGGTAGGTCCAGTCGCCTCGGCCCGGCTTCAGCTCGACGGGCGCGAGCGCCAGTTGCGGCGTCTGCGATTCGGTGGCGACCTCGGCAATCGCGATCGAGGGCGCCACCGCGGAGGAACCGACGATCAGGTCCACGTGATCCTCCGTCACCAGCTTGCGTGCCAGGCGCGTGCCGGTGGCCGGGTCGGAGGCGTCGTCCACCACCACCAGGCGCAGCTTCTCGCCGCCGATGGCATCCGGATAGAACGCGAGCGAATGCTTCTGCGTAATGCCGAGCGAGGCCGATGGCCCGGTGGTCGACAGGCTCACGCCCACGACGATCTCGGCATGGGCAGCGGTGGCAAGCAGCAGCGCGGCAGCGGCGCAGATGGCGCGGCGAATGGTCATGGGTCTCCTCCCGGTGACGTGGGTGCAGATGTGAGGTCAAGCGGCCTGGCGCGCGCGGCCGGGCATGGGCGGCTGGTCGCGCAGCGATTGCGGATCGAAGCCGGCCAGTTTTTTATAGCGCATCGCGATCCCTTCCAGCTCGGTGCGGGGGATCACGTCGTCGA